>CACWSW010000465.1 GCA_902763655.1 uncultured bacterium | reverse complement strand
CGGCACGGGCGCGCTCGTGGTCCTTGAAGGCAAGGCCAGCGGCACCCTTCTCATCTTCCGGTAGGAAATGAGGACCTCATGAAACTGAAAAAGCCGCTTGTTGTCATTGCCGCGGTCATTGGGCTTGCGGCATGCGGAGAGGTGGCGCAGCCGGGCCTTGCCAAGCAGTCCCGCACGACGAGTATGAAGGACTTCACGCCGGAGCGCGCCGACGGTCGCACGGCAAAGGCCATGGCCTGGGCGCGGAAGAAGCAGGCGGACGCCGCGAAGCCTCCCGCGCATCCGTTTCTCAAGGATCGCGAATCCTTTCTGGCGTGGCAGAAGGACTACCTCGCGCGCCACTACGCCGGCTACCTGCCGTGGAAGCCGAAGGAACCTGCCGTGGAGCTCGTCTCCAGCGAGAAGCGCGACGGCTACACGCTGTGCGTGTATGAGTGCTATCCCTACCCGCGCGCGGCCATCCGCGCATGGGCGCTTGTGCCGGACGGGGCAAAACGGGGCCAGACGCCCGTGGTGTTCTGTCTCCCCGGCTCCGGCGCGTCGCTCGAGGGCCTGGTGGGCGACAAGGATCCCTATTTCACGCGCTATCCGATCCGCAACCGCCAGGCGTGGTGGTACGTCAAGGCCGGCATGATCGCCGTCGCGCTCGAGAACGTCGGCACGGCGATCGCCGTCCTCGTGGATTACTTCAAGACGCATCCGCTCGTGGACAAGTCGAAGATCGCGGTGTCCGGCATGTCGAGGGGCGCGATGGAGGGCCTTTACCCGGCGTTGCTCATTCCGGACGTCTCGGCGTTTGTCTACAACGACTTCGCCTGCGACAGCATGGCGCGCAGGCTGGCCACCACCGACCTGCCCAGCGGATCCAGTCCGAGGGACGGATCGAACGTCGAGGCCCTGATCGCCATGGCGCCGAAGCCGATGATCCTCAACGAGGGCGGCGCGTACAAGGGCGTGATCGAGGACATCAAGCGGGCCTACGAGCTCGCGGGGCATCCCGAGAACCTGGCGATCCACTACTACGACAAATACGCCGACCCCGCCGCGCGCACGTACGACGGCGTCGACGTGCGCACGCTCGCGGGACTCACCGAGGCCGGATTTCTGGAGGTATGCAACTGCCACGAGTACGACCACAGCTTCCACGCCGAATCGGCGTTGCCGTGGCTGCGCGGGCTCTTCTTCGGGACGCCCGACGTGCCGAAGGAGCTCGAGCCGGAGATCGCGCGCGCACGGGCGGAGCGCGAGCGCACGGCCGAGGAGCTGTACCCGCCGGACGGCCTGACTGGGCGCAAGGGACTACGTGTCCGATCGCCCGGACGGGCGCAGCACGAAGGCCTACACGTGGGCCATGCTGGAACTGCGCGACAGGATGCGGGCGCGACATGAAGCGCTGAAGGCGAAGTTCAAGCGCCTGGATGTCCGCAGGCGTAGCGGCTACACGGTCGAGACGTGGGAGTTCTATCCCGACGACATTCTCGTGGTGAAGACGATGTTCCTCATCCCCGACAAGGCGACGCCGTTCGTGACGCCGGTCACAGTGTGCATGGCGATGAACGAGGCGTCCGTCAAAGGGCTCGCCGGCGAGGAGGATCCGTACGGCGTCAAATGCACGCCGCTTGCGCTGAACGCCGTGCGCCGGGGGGAGATCGCCGTCGCGCTGGCGTTGCCAGGCTGCGCGAACGGCGCACCCGATGACCTGAACGCGGCCGATTCCCGGAAGCGCTACATCGCCTATCTCCAGGGCACGGACTGGACGGACGCGAAGCTCATCGAGCTTGAAAAGCGCATGTGCCAGGACTTCCTGAAGGGAAGGACCGACTTCAAACGCTGACTTGCAACTCATGCGATGGATTGCGCTCAAACAGGATAACAAGGAATAACCAATGCAGACAAGATGTAAACTTGCTTTGGGCGCCGTGCTGGTCGTGGCGGCGCAGTTCGCCGTCGGGGGCATGGACGCCGGCGCGGCGAAGCCGATCGACGCCGGGAGCCAGCTTCAGGTGCTGTGGGACGACCATGTGGTGGACACGGCGAAGACGACCGCGTCGCGCGTCGTGCACCAGCCGGAGTACGTGGGCGTGGCGATGACGCACGAGAAACCGTGGGAGGGCGACGGGAGCGACTACCACTGCATCGTACCCGACCGCGACGAGCGCGGCGAGTTCCTGCGGATGTACTACAACGGCGTCGCCATCGG
>CACWSW010000464.1 GCA_902763655.1 uncultured bacterium | reverse complement strand
GGGACGTGCGTGTTTGCCGTTTCCGAACTGCCGAAAGGCAAGACGGTGCGTTTCGTCGTGCGCCCGACAGAATGCTATGGACACAAAGGCCTGCCGATCGCGTCGGCGCCCGTGGAGATGTAGTTCGCTGCGCCTAGGCAAAGTCCTTCATCGTGAACGCGCCGCGCGCGGGCGCCTGCAGGAACGCATTTGCCTCAGGGCAGTTGGTGAAACGCCCCGCCGCCGGGTCGAAGCGCAGCTCGCGGTTGGGGAAGCGAAGTCCGATCGCACCCACCAGTAGCGCCTGCGTGAACGGCGCCGCGTATGCCATCTTGCTGCCGCACGCCTGCGGGAACTCCTTGAAGTGGTTGTGGAAGGTAAGTCCCTTCACCGCGTCCGCGCCGGCGCGCTGCATCGCCTTCGTCTCTGCGTTCCACTCGTGGTCGGCGGCGATCACGAGCGGGTTGCCGCCACTCCACACCACGCCGTTGAACGCTCCCTTCGTGCCGATGAACATGAGGCCGTTGTCGCCGAACGCGTACTTGGGGTGCACGCCCTTCGGGAGCGGCGGCGTCTGGCTGTCGTTCATCCACGTGAACTTCACGGCGCGCGGACACTTGGGCGTGGGCGCGAACGTCATTTCGATCTTCGCGCGCCCCGGAAACGCCGCCACCACCGGCTCGTCGCAGATTCCCTTCACCGACACGGGCGCGCCCCAGCCGAACGCCTCGAACGCAGGGTCGGCGTTGTGGATCGCCATGTCGCCGATCGCGCCCGTGCCGTAGTCCCACCAGCCGCGCCACACGCGCGGCGCGATTAGCGGCGAGCAGGGATGCGCGGGACCCGGCCCCAGCCACACGTCCCACGACTCGGCCGTGAAGCCGCGGTCGAACGCGCCCGTCTTCGGATACTCCTTTGGTGCCGGTCGCCAGAAGCGGCCCGGACGGTCCGTCCAGCAGACGACCTCCGTCACCTCACCGATGATCCCCGTCTCCGCGAGGATGCGGTAGGCCTTCCCGCGCGGATGATGCTGGTTGCCCATCTGCGCCACCACGCCCGAGCATGCGGCATTCCTCGTAGGAATGGGCGAGCGGCTTCTGGATGTAGACGTGCTTGCCGAGGCGCATCGCGTGCAGGGCCACGATCGCGTGCGTATGGTCGGGCGTGCACACCGCCACCGCATCGAAGTCCTTGTGGTGCTTGAGAAGCTCGCGCCAGTCCATGTACGTGGGGATGCCTGGATGCCGCTTCGCCTGGGTCGCGAGCGCATTCGCGTTCACGTCGCAGAGCGCCGCCACCGTGGCGCCCGCCTGGCACAGCAGGTCGCACGTGGGAGCGCCGATGCCGCCCGCGCCCACCATCGCGAGACGCAGCTGCTTGACAGGCAGCTCTTGGCCGTACAGCGTACGCGCGGGAATGAAGAAGGCACCGGCTGCCGTCGTGCCGAGGAATGTTCGTCTTGTCGTCTTAGTCATATTGTGCTCCTGTAATTCTTCATGGTCATTCGGGACGCAAGGCCTCGAGGGCGTGCGGTCGAAGCGTGACGGTGCGGCCGATGAAGCTGTCGTTGGCTAGCGTTACGGTCTGCTCGGCATCCGAGATGTTGGCGAGGAAGAGCCGCGTCTCCGTGTCGGCCGAATTGCGCCAGAGATTGCCGAGCACGGCAGGGGCATCGAACTCCTGGGGCTTGCCGCGGTTCACCCAGCGGGGATGCCATTTGATTGGCACGCGGGCGGGCGCGGCGGCGAAACGCGCTTCGTCGAGCAGCGTGCCGTAGGCGAGGAAGTCCTTGTACTGCATGCGCAGACGGCAGAGCGCGCCCACGATCTCGCGCTTCGCGGCCATGCCAGGCGCGGTGAGGAACGACGGCGAGAACCAGCCCAGCGCCACGCCCCAGAGCGCCTCGCGCGTCTGGAGATAGCGCCAGGAGTATGTGGTGTAGCCGGAATAGACCGCCGGGTAGAAGGGAACGTCCCCGGCAAGGCGCATCGTTACGATCAAATAGCCGTCCACGTTGTCCATCCACGGCTCGGCGCTGCCCTCGGTTGTGAGGAACGCGCCGTTCGCGAATGTGGTAGCGTGTGCCTGGGCGAGCAGCTTGCGGTAGCCGTCGAACCAGTACGTGCCGCCGCCGAGCGCGTGGCCGTGCGCGGGATTGAAGCAGAGTTTGGGCGCGGCCGCGCCGATCTGGTCCATGAACATGGCCGGCGCACCGACTTCGGGCCCCGTGATGCGGCGCGCGAGTTCGTTCATGACGTCCTGCCACTCGCGCGTGTACGGACACATCACGCCCTGCGCGCGCTTGTTGCCATAGCGCTCGATGTAGGGCGTGCCGTCGTCCTGCACGGTGGCGTACGGCTGTGCGAAGCGCCAGCCCATCGTGCCGGCGTCCCAGAGGCGTCCGTTCGTGTAGATCATCGGGAACTGCCCCATCGCGCGGCAGGCCGCGACGGCGTTCGAGACGCCCGGCACGGTGGGGAAGTACTCGGGATAATTCACGTCGTGTCCCGGCAGGTTCCAGCGATGCCAGTGGAGACCCGTCGCGAAATCGGGATAGACCTTCTTCGCGGAGGCGAGCGTGTTCGTGGCGACAACCGAGTCGCCATGGATGTTGATCCAGAGCGGTGTCTCGCTCATCGTCTTCGGGTAGTCGGTGCGGCGGCAGATCGGCCCCTTCGCGGTCCACGCCTGGCGGAGTGCGAACTTTCGGTACAGCTTCGCTGCC
>CACWSW010000463.1 GCA_902763655.1 uncultured bacterium | reverse complement strand
GTCCAGTGCGACATGCAGGTCCATGTTCGCGTCGTGGTAGAAGTACGGCGGTTGTACGTCCCAGCCCCTCGTCATCGGCACGATGACAATCGGAAACTCCAGACCCTTCGACACGTGGATCGTCATGATCTTGAGAGCGTCGCTCTCGCTCTCCAGCTGCCGCGCATACTCCTCGACGTCCGCCTCGTCGCCCGATTGGTTGATCCGCTCGGTGAGCCAATCGACAAGCGTTTCCGGCGCCGGGCCGAGTTCCTTCACGGCGGAGTCGGCAAGATCGATTATCTGCATCAGGTCAGCCAGCATGCGTTCGCCGTCCGGCAGACTCGCCAGCTTCCTGCGGAAGTTGCATTCCCTGCGCCTTGTCGAAGGAGAAGAACCCCGTCAGCAGCGCGGCGCGCACCTGACCGCGTCCGCCCATCTGCGCCATCGCCATCAGCACCTGGCGGAAGTCGCCTGCCATCTGCCCCGCGAAGACATTGCCGGCACGCTGCAGGACTGCAGGCACGCCGACCTCCCGAAGCGCGTCGCGGAATCCCGGGCCCGCGTCGTTCGACGTCGTGAGGATTGCGATATCCTTAGGCGTGATGCCATTTTCGCGTTGCTCTTCGAGGACCTTCAGCACGGTGTCGACCACGGCCTGCGAGCGTCCACTTGCGTTCTCCGCCATTACGATGCGAAACGGCGACGGGTCGGAAGTTCCGTCCGGCAGCGGCAGCGGATCCTTCTCGCTGGAACGCAGCGGTTCAGAATAGCTGATCGCATCGTCTCCGAACGTGCGGACGTATGAATCTTCACCTTTCTTTTCGTCCATGAACAGCGCGTTGACGGCGACTATGAGACGCGGCGTGGAACGGAAATTCTTATCCAGGCGATAGGTATTCGCCTCGACAGCCGGATCCGTGACGGCCTTCTTGTAGGTGTAGATGTCGCCGCCGCGGAACGAATAGATCGCCTGCTTTGGGTCACCCACGAAAAATAGCGCAGGCGCAGGCCTTACCGCTGGATCGAGAAAAACGCTATGGAAGATCTCGTACTGGACAGGGTCCGTGTCCTGGAATTCGTCGACAAGCGCCGCCTTGAACTCGTTCCGCAGGCACGCGGCGAGTACAGGACCCTTCTCTGTATCCTGCAAGGCGCTCCGCAAGCTGCGCAGAAGGTCGTCGTACGTCTGTGTGGCGCGCGTGGGGCGATCTGCCTCGTAGGCATTGACGATTTCCTCCGCACGGGCAAGGGCGAACGTCCCCGCATCGTCTTCCGGACCATCGTCCACGGCCCAGTCGGTCTTCCCGGCAAGGCCGCTCACATAGGCCTGGATCGTTCCGATGTCCACGCCGTCCTTAATCGCATCGGGGATTGACGTCCGTCTCGAACGCGAAACGGACGAGGGCGCGGCGGCAGAACCCGTGGATGGTTGATATGGCGGCCTGGTCGAATTCCATGAGCGCGAGATCGATCCGCATCCGCGCAACCGTATCGGGCGACTCTCCTCCGATCGTCGCCTGTGCGCATGCGCGCAGCTTCTCGAGACGTTCCAGTTCCTCGGGCTTGAATCCGGCAACGTCGCCAGCGAACAGCCGCGAGAGGTCGGCAAGCACCTTGCGCACGCGGTCGCGCAGTTCCTTCGTGGCCTTTTCGGTGAACGTCATCACCTGTATCTGGGATGTTCTAAATCCCTTTTCCGCGACGAGGCGCGCGTAGATGTTCTGGATGTTGTGGGTCTTGCCCGTCCCGGCGGACGCCGCGACGAGATGCGGTCCCTCTAGGACGAATGCGGGATTGAAGATGTCTTCGCTAAATATGCGATCCATGGTTCCGCCCTCCCTATTTCTTCCCGTACGAGGAAACGATCCGTGAACCATAGTCGCCAAGCGCCTCCAAGAAATCGTCGGGAGGCACGTCATGTCCGCCGCCCGCCACCGCGGCCACGTAGTCGAACTCCATCGGCTTCATCGCCTGTACGACCATCTTCTCAAGCAACGCTTTTGCCTCGGCTTGCGGGATGGGACGGTATGTCCTCACGGGACCGTCCTTCATGCACATCATAGCCGTCACGAAATCCCCTCCGGCGGCATGACCGGCGACATGTCGGATCCATGCGCCAAGCTTCGTGGAATCATATATTC
>CACWSW010000462.1 GCA_902763655.1 uncultured bacterium | reverse complement strand
TCGTCGCGGTCGCGCGCGCGTTCGAGGGCGCCGGAGACGTCGGCGAGCCATCCCTCGGCGCACGACGGCACGGACGTTCCGTACAGGAGTTCGCGCGTGCACGCCTCCGCCGCTGGCACGAAGAGCTCGTCGTGCTTCTTCATCGGATCGGCCGAGAGATCACCCTTCCGCCAGCAGCAACCCGTGCGCATCCGCGTGAAATGGCGGCGGAGCGCGGCGTCGGTCTGCTCGTTGCGCGTGCTCATCGGATATGCCCAGTTGCGGATCTCGACGCCGCCCGCGTGCGCCGCGTCGAGCTGGGGCGCGATCTCGGCGGCGAAGTAGCCCACCGTACCCAGGCGCTTGAAGAGGTCCGACCGGACGCGCCCGCTGCCAGCCCGCGAAGTTGCGGTCGTCGAACGTGAGGCAGAGCGCGCCGCGCGACGGCTTCCCCACCTTGAACTTCACGCGCGCGAGCCAGAGCGAGTTGTCGCTGCCGTACTTCTCGCACCCGCGCGGCTGCATCCACTCCGCCGTGATGAGCCACGACTCGTCCGGCGCGTAGTCGATCACGTTGAAGTTGCCGAGCCGCGCGCCGAGCTCCGGCACGAGGATCTTCTCCGTGGCGCGCACGAGGCACCCGCGCGCCGCGTCGAACTTCGCCATGAAGATCGGCGCGCGGTGGCGGAACACGTGGTCGTTGTGCGCGCCGCGCCGCGTGTAGGCGAGATAGAGCGCGCCGTCTGGACGCAGCCAGTGCTGCTGGGTGTTGTAGTTCTCGAGGAGCGATCCGTCGTTCCAGCGCCACGGACGCGGCTTCGAGAACGTCACGCCGTCGTCGCTCTCCGCCCACAGGCCCTGCACGTCCGTGCGGAGCGTGAGGTAGTACTTGCCGCCCAGCTTCGCGAGAGACGGCTCGCCGATGCCGCGCGGGTACGCGTCGTCGGCGAGCGGCGTGCCGGCCGAGACGACCTTGAGCATGTCGCCCTCGAACCGGCAGCGCGTGACCATGCAGTAGCTCTTGTGGTTGCCGTCGTTCTGCGGCGGGATCACGTAGAACGGCACAAGCAGGTCGCCGTTGTCGCATTCGAGCTTCTGTCCGAACGGGAGCGTGCGCGCGTACTTGAACGGTACCTGCAGCTCGTGGCGCGAGGTGAATGCGCCTTTCTCCGGATCGACCGTGTAGTACATGGGGAACGTGGCGGGGCGTCCGTCCACGGACTTGAGCATCGGCACCTTGTCGTTCACGTACCGCTGCGCCGCGCCGAGGCCGTACCAGCGGCGGTTCTTCCGGCTGTAGTTGACGGTTCCGTAGTAGGTCGTGCGGATCTTGCCCTCCCATGTGTCCGCGAAGATCTTCTGGTCGACGCCCGGACAAAACGTCTTGCCGCCGTCCGTCGACTTCGCCATCGACTCGCCGTAGAACACGTCGCTGCCGGTCAGGAGCAGGTTCTGCCACGAGAGCAGCACGGTGCCCTTGCCGTCAGTCGCGATGGACGGCTGGATCTTGCACGTCTTCCCGCACTTCGTCCTGCGCGCCCAACGCGCACAGCCCCACCATGAGCACACATGAGATGAAAAGCTTCATGTCGGTTCTTTATCGGAAAAGGATGCAGGTCCCTTTCAGGACCGAGGCCTTGAGAAATCCTTCGCGCAGGAAGACTGCAACGCCGGGCACCTGAACGCCGTCCACCTTCACGGTCCAGCCGGCGAGGTTCTCGGCACCCGTCACGGGATCGCCGACCTTTGCGCAGGTCACCCGCAGGTTGTCGACCGCCTCCGGCGCCACGCCGGAAATCTCGATCACGCCGCCCCCCGCGAAATCCGCCCCCGCGAGCGCGAGGACGTCCGCCTTCCCCGCATCGACGCGCAGGCCCGCGCCGGCGGCGAACTCGACCTTCGAGACCTTGCCCGTGCCCGAAAGGAACGCGCCGTCCGTGACCGTGTACTTGGAGGCCGTGCTGTAATCGACGTTGACCCTGAGCTCGCCCGCCTCCACTGCGATCACGCCCGTGGGCCTGGTGTGCTGCCCACCCCCGCCTTTGTAGGGATTGTTGAGTTCCATCGTCCCGCCGCCGGTCTTGCGGAAACCACACGGATGCTCCGCATCCTGCCAGCCATCGCGCGCCCGCGCCAGT
>CACWSW010000461.1 GCA_902763655.1 uncultured bacterium | reverse complement strand
CCGAACGGCATCCGCTCAAGTATCGTCTGGTACGGCGTGAAGCCTTCGTCAGGCGTCGAGCCGCCGGGCACCGCCTCGTCTTCGGACGGCTCCGACTGCCCTATCGCCAGCAACGGCACGACGGCCATCACCATTAATTTTCTAACAAAGCTCATAGAATGTGTCCAATCGGTTTTACATTTTACCACATTTTCGCAGGAGCAGGCACGAACATGCCGGCAGAAATATTTCCGTCCGCTCCGTCGCCAGCCCGACCTCCCGCGCCGTCGCCACGAACTCCTCTGCGGAGCACGTGTTCGCTATTGACGCGCGCAGATAGGCGTAGTCGGCGGCGACACGTGGCGCAAACAGCGCCGAAAGGCATCTCAGCCATCCAGCCGTGAACGCGCCGAGCAGGGCGTACCGCGGACGGAAGAACTCCAGCACAGCCAGCCGTCCTCCATCTTTCAATATGCGCGCCGCCTCCGCAAGTGACGCAGGGATGTCCGGGAAGTTGCGGAACCCGAACGCGCAGAGGACCGCGTCGAACGAGCATTCCATGAATGGTAACGCTGTTGCGTTTCCCTCGCGGAGCGATATCCTGCCTGACAGCCCCGCGTCGCCCACCTTGCGTCTCCCGATATCCAGCATCGCAGGCGTAAGGTCGATTCCCGTAACGCTCGCCGCAGGGAAACGCCGCGCCGCCTCGATCGCGAAGTCTGCCGTGCCTGTCGCGAGGTCGAGGATGCTGCCAAGACCGCCTCCGCACGCATGCTCCAGCCGCGCGAGCGCGCGCCGCCGCCAGATGACGTCGAGCCCTAACGAGAGGATGCGGTTAAGGCGGTCGTAGCCGCCGGCCACCCGCGTGAATACGCCCGCCACCATTTTCTCTCGCCGGTCTGCCGACACGTCTCTGCAAATGTCCATCGCCAGAATTATACCCAATCCCCCCCCCCGCCAACAAGCACGGATTTAGAGGATAAGAATACTGTTCGGAACAGTTTTCAAACATTGGAATTCAGGTCAGACCTGTTTTCCAATGTTTGAATTGGAGAACGGTTCGTTGACGGCGGGCAACGCCTATGCTACACTTGGCGCGTTCGGAGAACACATGGGCACATTCTCTATCAGAGGCCGCAAGGCCGTCTCGGGCACGCACCGCGTGCCAGGAAACAAGAACGCCGCGCTACCGATGGTGCTCACTTCCGATCCGGTTGTCATCACCAACATGCCCGACATCGCCGACGTCCGCAGCATGCTCGCCTGCGCCAAGGCGTTTGGCGCGAAGGTGACGTTTGACGGCGCGGCACGCACCGCTACCATCACGGCGGCTAAGCTTCGCACGGCGCGGCTCGACCCCGACCTCGCGCGTAAGATCCGCACATCCATCCTCTTCGCGGGCCCCCTTCTCGCGCGCGCCGGCGGCGTCTCCCTTCCCCCACCTGGCGGCGACGGCATCGGGCACCGCAGGCTGGACACCCATCTCGACGGTTTCGCCGCGCTCGGCGCAAAGGTGAAGGCAGGCCGCCGCATCCTCTCCGTGAAGGCAAGCGCGCGCGGCCTTACCGGCGCAAAGCTGCTGCTGGACGAGGCGTCCGTCACCGCCACCGAGAACATCCTCATGGCTGCCGTCCTCGCAAAGGGCATCGTCGGCATCGGCACGAACTGCCTCGTCGTGGAAGGCGTGGAATCCCTTCACGGCACCACGGCGCGCGTGGGCTGCGATGCGATTGAGGGTGCGAGCTACCTCACAGCCGCAGCCATCACCGGCGGCGAAATGACGCTCACGGAGATCGACCCGGACGTGTTCGCCATCCTCGCGCGCACGTTCGCCAGATTCGGCGTGAAGTGGACCGTCGACGAGGAGAAGCGCACGCTCCACATGCCCGCCCGCAAGCGGCGGCGGATGCAGTACGACCTCGGCGACGCCATACCGTCCGTCGCCGACGGCCCGTGGCCGATGTTCCCCTCCGACCTCATATCCATCCTCATAGTGCTGGCCACGCAGACGCGCGGCACCTGCCTCTTCTTCGAGAAGATGTTCGAGAGCCGCCTCTATTTCGTCGACCACCTCATCGGCATGGGAGCGAAGATCGTGCTGTGCGACCCGCACCGCGT
>CACWSW010000460.1 GCA_902763655.1 uncultured bacterium | reverse complement strand
GCTGCTGCCCGTGATGGCGTACAACGTCTCCGGCGAATACTCGATGATCCACGCGGCGGCGGAGAAGGGGTACTGCGACCTCTACGCGACGGCGCGCGAGTCGCTCTTCGCCATCTTCCGAGCCGGCGCGACGCAGGTCATATCCTACTGGGCGCCGTTCTACAAGGACATCTTCGAGGCAAAGTAGATGTCCCATGCGGGCTTGCCGGACAGCTAGAAGGCTTCTCTGGGCGGGCGTAATGCTCGCGGCGGGGGCGGCGTCGGCCGTGCGCACCGGCCCCTGGCCAAAGGAGAAGGCGTGGGCGTGGTACGACGCCCATCCGTGGATCCGCGGCGTGAACTTCGTCCCGTCGGACTGCGTGAACTTCGTCGACCAGTGGCAGGAGCATGGCTTCGAGCAGAGGTTTGCGACGGCGGAGCGCGAGCTTGCGCTGGCGGCGGAGACGGGCTTCAACACGGTGCGGCTGTTCCTCCAGTTCGAGGTGTGGCTATACGAGAGGGAAGGGTTTCTTGCGCGGTTCGACCGCTATCTCGGCGCCTGCGAGAAGCACGGCATACGGGCGATCGTCGTCCTGTTCAACGACTGCGCCCCGTCGAAGGAGAACTTCTTCCTGAAGCGGATGGGCGACCAGAGCAAGGTATACAAGGAACTGGGAATAAGGGCGCGGAGCCCGCACACCGGCGGCAAGGACGTGGGCTACAACATCCTCGACATGCCGAAGCATGCCGCGAAGCTGTACGAGATGGCAGAGGAGATCATGCGGCTCCACGCGCACGACTCTTCGAGATCGGGTGGCAGGTGGATCCCGACCAGCCGCTTGCGGCGGACCTCTTCGGGACGCTCGGGCGCGGGAAGGTCAACCTGGCGGAGAACGTGGCCGCCGCGCGGTCGGACATCGTGAGCTACCACTGCTACCGGGACTTCGAGTTCCAGGTGCGTCGGGTGGCATACCTGCGCCGGCGCTTCGGGCGTCCTCTGATCAACACGGAGTGGATGAACCGCATCACCGGCAACCGCTTCGCGGAGTGCTATCCGCTGTTCTTCCTGGAGCGCGTGGGCGCGGTGAGCTGGGGACTCGTTCGATCGCGGCGGCATCCGTCGATGAGCGAGCCGTGGCCCGCGCTCTGGACCAGGTACGAGAAAGGCGAAGGGAACGACCTCGACTTCACGCTTTGGATGCACGAGATCTACCGTCCGTCCTATCGCCCATACGATCCGAAGGAAGTCGACCTGATCAAGCGGTTCAACGCGCTTGCGGACGAGGATGCGCCGGGCAGGGGAAAGCAGGGCGAATGACATGACGCGGATGGCGACTATATTCCTTGCGGCCGGGCTTGCGGCATCGGTCCTGGCGGAGCGCACTGGACCTTGGCCCAAGGAGAAGGCGTGGGAGTGGTACGACGCGCAGCCGTGGCTGCGCGGATGCAACTACATGCCTGCGAGCGCAGCCGGCTTTGCGGACATGTGGCAGGAATACGGCAGCGAGGCGCGCTTCGCGGAGATGGACCGCGAGCTTGCCCTGGCCGAGAAGACCGGTTTCAACGTGGTCCGTTTCCTGGTCAGCTCGGGCGTGTGGATGGCGGAGCACGACGGGTTCATGGCTCGCTTCGAGCGGTGCCTTGCGCTTCTCGGCAAGCACAAGATGCGTGCCATAGTGATGCTCGGCAACGACTGCTCCTGCCCAAAGGAGCGCTGGAAGCCGTTCAGGCCCGGCCCGCATCCGACGGACTGCGGCTATCACGGCGGAAAGAAGGTGTCGGAGCATGGTTCGCAGCCCGATGCCGTCGGCTACACGATCCTCGACGATCCCGAGCTGAACCCGAAGTTCTACGCCATGTGCGAGGAGCTCGTGACGAAGTACCGCGCCGATCCGCGCATCGCTTTCTGGAACCTCTGGAACGAGCCCGGCAACAACAACCGCGGGAGGATCACGCTTCCGCACGTGCGCAAGCTCTTCGAGCTGTGCTGGCGAATCGATCCCGTGCAGCCGCTTGCGGCCGACGTGTGGTGCGATCGTTACGGGATGGGTTTTCCACAAGGCGCTAAGGTGTCCCAGCCGCGGGCCGACAGGGAGGCTGCACAGAAACTGGCGGGCGAACTCTCGGACATAATCAGC
>CACWSW010000459.1 GCA_902763655.1 uncultured bacterium | reverse complement strand
GGAGACGCGCTTCATCGGTCCGCCGCTCGTGCGCATCAGCGGCGGCGGCGGGCGCGGCGCCACGGCCATCTGCCTCTACGACTCGAAGACGCGCAAGGTCACGGGCATGAAGGTGACGTGTCCCGGAACGGGCTACACGAGCACCCCCACGGTGACGTTCGAGGGAGGCCTCGGCGCCACGAACCGCTTCACGGGCACGGCGACGCTGGCCGCCAACTCGGCGGCGGGCGGCCTCGTCAAGCGCGGGTCGGGACTGCTGGTGCTGGCGGCCACCAACACGTTCGGCGGCGCGGTCACGGTGGAGGACGGCACGCTCCTCGCCGGTTGCACGAACGCGATTCCCTCCGGCGCGGGACGAGGTCGCCGGCGGTGATCGGCGGCGGATGCGTGCGCGTGGCCAGTTCCGGCGCGGGACTGCTGGAAAGCGTGCTGAGCGGGTACCAGAACTGGACGGGCGTCGTGGCGGGGACGAACGTCACGCTCTCCACCGTGATGGCGAACACGAGGAACGGCTGGGGCCAGCAGATGACCATCGCCTACACCGGCTACATCTGGAATAGGTCCGACGTGGACGTGACGTGGACGTTCGTGGAGGACTTCGACGACGCAGTCCGGCTGTGGATCGACGACGAGCTCCTCATCAGCAACGCCGGTTGGCAGAACGCCACGAAGGCGACCGTCACGCTTTCCCCCGGTCCCCACAAGTTCGAGGCGCGCTTCGGGCAGGGGACCGGCGGCGCAGGACCGACGACAGGGGTCTCGCCCGAATGGACGGTGACGAGCGCCACGCCCATCGGGTTCGCGATCGATTTCGAGGGACGCGACAGTTTCGACGGGACGCTTTACACGATCCCCGTGGATCCAGGCGACGGATCGCTGTTCACGGTGAGTGCGGCGGAACCGGACACCGCGTTGTTCGGACAGGCCGGCGTGACGATCGCGTCCGGCGCAGCCCTCGACTTCGTGACCGCCACAGCCGTCTCTCTGCCGAACCTTTCGGGCGCGGGCAGCGTCACGAACGCGACGATCCTCGCGTCCTTCACGGCGGGCAAGTGCCTGACCGTGGCGAACGGCGCGGTGGACCTGAGCGGCGTGACGACGTTCGCGTTCGAGAACGCCGCCAGCCTCCCCGCGAATGGCGCGGCGGTGGTGATTGCCCGGGCGGACAAGGGCTTTACCGGAGCGGAGGGCCTCGCCGCCGCGACGCTCACCGGCCTGCCTCCCAAGGGGTCGTGGCACCTTGAGGTGCGGGGGAACAGCCTCGTCCTCTCCCCCGTCGCAGGCACGGCCATCATCATTCGGTGAGTTCTGTGCCGCAGAAGGGGATGTCGGCGAACGTTTGCAATGCGGGCACGATAAAAGGAAACAGAGAAGATGAAGCATAGGATCGTTATTTCGGCGTTTCTCGCGCTGGCGCTCGGCGCGGGTGCGGCCGACTGGTTTGACGCCGGAATCTCCGACTATGCCCAATGGCCTTCCGACGGGTCGGACTTCCTGGTGCCCGGCGCGGGGACGTGGACCGGCACCTCGAACGCCACGCTGGTGCGTACAAACGGTCTCTCGCGGCTGAGCGTCACGCCCCGTAGCGAGGGCGATGCGCTCGCCTTCGGCACCGAAGTCGCCAAGGACATGTCCGACAACTTGCTCTTCAGGGTGACGGCCACGTTCTGCCTGTTCTGCGAGTTGCCGAATGCCGACCCGAGCTTCAAGACCGCACTGACGGCGCTTGAGAAAAAGAACGGGCAAGTCGTCTACTGCGGCTTCGTCGCAGACGAAATCGGCCATACGAACCACTGGGCCGAGCTCTCGGGGGCAACGCCCCAGGAAGGAGTTGAGGTCGAGCTAGAGGTTTATATGCAGACGACGGCGGGAGGCTCGCTTGTCCGCTACGTCGTCGACGGCACGCCCCTGGCGCGGAACGGCAGCGAGTGGCTGCCAATCGTCGTGGCAGACGGTTCTACCAGCATTTCCGAAGTGGGCTACGCCGGCAGGGGCGAGCTGGCCGCGCTTTCGGCGGAGGCCGACGGGACGGCGACGCCGACTGTCCTCACGATACCGGCGATATCCGGCATGGAGCTTGTTTCCGTGAAGGTCGGCGAAACCGAGGTCGTGCAGTCGAACGGCACCTACACCGTCGCGTCCGGGTCGCGGGTGGTCGTGACATTCCAGCCGACCGCCGGCCGCGTGCTCAACACGACGACAATGTCCTTCCGCGCCGCAGGCGAAACGATGGAGCTGCCCGCGGAAGGGCGGCCGGTCTCCGTCCTCCTGAACACGGCGGGCGGCGTGCCCGCGCTCGACTGGGTGGAGATCCGCAACACGGCCGACTTCGACATCGACATCACCGGCTGGCCGATCACGGACGACCCGACGAAGGTTCTCTCGAAATGGAAGCAGGTCGCGGGACCCGCTGTCGTGCCCGCGCACGGCTACCTCGTGGTGTATCTGGATTCCTCGTTCTCGGATTGGGATCCGCGCGACGTCCATGCGCCGCTCGGACTTTCCGCGAGCGGCGAGGGAATCGGCCTCGCGACGCCCGACGGGACGATCGTCTCCCAATACACCTTCGGACAGCAGATGGACGACGTGTCGTTCGGATACGGGCACCTCGCCAAGACGCTGCTGAACCGCTATTCCCCCGCCGAATACAAGGTCGGCAACGGGGCCTGGACTTCGGTTGCCGGACCCGTGGGCATGCCCGGCGCGGCCAGCGGCTTCCAGGTGGTGGCGTACGCGATGAACGTGGCCGTGGACACGATGGACGCCGCCGAGCTCTGCCTCCGCGACAGCTCCAAGTGGAATCCCGGCTATCCCGTGACGAACGTCTGCGCGACAATCGCGTTCCAGGACAAATCCAGCCAGACCAACTTCCCGCCGTATGCCGCGTTCCCCGGCGTGAGCGGGGACAACTTCGTGGTGGTGGTGACCGGAACGGTCCGGGTGCCGGAGGCCGGGCTGTGGTCGTTCTCCGTCGGGTCCGACGACGGCTTCTCGGCGAAGATCTCGCGCCTGGAGAAATCCTGGTCGTGGGAGAACAGGGGCGCGCGCAGCTACGGGCAGTCCACGGCCACGTTCAACCTGCCGGAGGCCGGCGCGTACGACGTGGAGCTCGTCTACTTCGAGAAGGGCGGCGGCGCCGCGCTCGACTTCAGCGTGGCGCAGGGCGAACAGGATTTCAGCGCCGCGGCGTTCCGCCTCGTGGGCTCGGCAGCCTCCGGGGTGACGCA
>CACWSW010000458.1 GCA_902763655.1 uncultured bacterium | reverse complement strand
GCCGAATTTTCACTTGCGGCAATGCGCAAATCGCCACTTCACCCTTCGTTTACAGGGGTACGGCTGTTTTTATGCCCGAAAAATTGGGGAACCTCCAACCTCGGATGGTTCCTACGCGCCGTCTCGCGCGGAAGAAACTCGGCGGATGCGAGCGCCGCCTATTACGGGCAATATGACAGCCGCAACGACATCGCGGCCGGCTCGTGGGTGCGCTACGAGGCCGTAATCGACCTCGACGCCGGCACCTACACGGCGACCTTCGCCAACTTCGGCACGGCACATCCGACGCCGGCGACGGCCGGCGGTTCGTCTGTGGATTTCCGCCGATGGGAGGGCACGGGAAACGTCCCGACGACCTTCTCGTTTGTGAATCCGCTTACTGAAGGAACGGGCGGCATCGCCGGACTCGCGTTTTACGTGCAGGGAATCAAGCAGGCAACGGACGCGGCCGACGCGCCGATGTTCGACAACATCGCCGTCTCGTGGAAGGCCCCCGGCGCGGTGGACTTCGTCTCCGTCTATGAGAACGACTTCTCCACGCGCCGCTACCGCCAAATCGAACCCGCCGGCACCACCTCCGGTGCCTACGTCCCCGTTCTGACGACGAACATTGTCCAGTCCTCCTTCTACGAGCGTGCCAACATCAACAACGATTACGGCGTAAGCGAAGACAACGCCCGCCGTCTCGTCCCCGACGGCGCCCCCTACCTCGGACAGGACGGCTGGCGCCGCATCGCCGGAACCGCCGTCTTTGGCATGGTCGATCCAAACAAGGAATCAAGCGGCTACGGCTGGAACAACGCATCGGTTCTTCGCGCGACCAAGAGCGGCACAACGGGCATGGTCGCCGTGCCGATCGGCACGACCGTCTCGTCGGGCAAGGTGCGCCTCTACTGCGACATCCTGATGGGGGCGCTCACCAATTCGACATCGAACGGGCGCGACATCGGCGCCGCCGCCTTCCTTGCGGGGGACCGCGCCTACACGAATGCCTGCTACAGCTCGACGCGAATCAGGGTGGCGGACATCACGACGGCGCTGCGGAGCAAGGGCGTCTGCGGCGCCGGCACGTGCTACTCGGACAGGACGGCCGGGGCGTATCATACCAATACGCGCCTCTATCGGTTCAATGGCTCGTCGTACTCGACCCTGAAGGATCCGAACAACAGCAACGTGTTCTTCAACTGCGGCAGGTGGGGACGCTATGTCGTGACGTTGGATCTCGACGCGGGCGACGAACAACCTCAGCCTCGCGGCGGCGGCTGTCCGCAACGTCGATTCGGTGGTGCTCTTCTCCGAGGGGCAGGACAACTACAATGGCAAAACCACCAGCTACAACGGCAAGGCCCTCGGCCGCTTCCCGCTCTTCGACAACGTGCGCGTCTGCCTCGTGAACGCAGACGGCACGGACGGCACAGAGCTCTACGCCTGCAACTTCGAATACGGCTACCGCATGTCGGTGCAGAACGCGGCGCCGCTCGTCGGCAACGCCGACCGCGAGGGCGCCGACCGCTGGATTCGGCGCGGGAACGCCTACGGCACGATCAGCGCCGTCGATGCCGGCGGTGGCGACAACGTGGTCGTCCTCGACGGCTTCGGCTGGATCGGGAACACCACGCGCGCGGGCTACGCCGTTCAGCCCATCGGAGCGGTCACGAAAAACTGCGCTTCCGTCGATCTCGCGGCGGACATCCGCCCGCCGGAGCGCTTCGCCCGCGACAGCGGCTGTTTCGCCCGCGTCGAGGTCGGCGGCGACGCCTACGCGCAGGGCGTTTACCGTCCGGCCAGCGGCGACAACTGGCGCTCCGAGCCGCGCATCGGCTTCGGCTTCGTCGTCGGCGCAGGCAAGGACGCCGTGGGACAGTACACAAACGTTCTCATCTCCGTCCAGTCCGTCGCCTCGACGGGGGCTTCGGCGACCTCTACGACCTCCGACTACGTCATCGACACGGCGCACTGGTACCGCTTCCGCGTGAAGGCGAAGCCGAATGGTGACAAGTTCACCGTGAAGGTTTACGACCAAGGGGCAGCTAAGCCGTTGGCGGCAGACGTGGATGGTTCGCTTGTGGCGACGTTCGAGGACCTGACTCTCCCGGCGTTCGGCGGCGAGGGCATGACGACCTTCGGCCTTGCCGGCGCCGGTTTCCACGGCTTCTTCGGCGGCGGCCTTGATGACCCTAACGTGGCCCTTGTCGACAACCTGTCCGTCAAGGCGCTCCGCGGCGGCACTCTGCTGATTGTCAGATAGTGTCTGTGGATTCTGTGCCGAATGTGTTGCTTGGCGCAAAAAAAAGGTGATAAAATTCAAGCGTTTCGTCTTTTTAGAAGAGGTGTGTAATGTTTGTTGGACGTGAAAGGTCTCACGGCTTCGCCATCCGTGCGGGATGTCTACCCGGACGACGTTGGTATGTGAAGGCGAGCTTGCCCCCGTCGTGCGTGGAAACGGTTACTTCGGCGCCATAATCTCCGCCGCCGATCTACTTGGGATTTGATGAAGTAGGAGAGGCCACGACGACGCATGGTTTTCACGTCTCCAGTTTTCCTGGGATTGTTC
>CACWSW010000457.1 GCA_902763655.1 uncultured bacterium | reverse complement strand
TTACTGCGTGATGCAGACCGAGTCCGCGAGCGGCACGGTCTACGGTCCGTGGAAGGACCACAAGGTGATCTACGGCAAGAACGGCGGGCACGGCGCGCTCTTCCGCACGTTCGAGGGCGCGCTCAAGCTCGTCCTGCACGGACCCAACCGCCGCGGACTCGAGCACCTGCGCATTCTCGACGTAACGGAGACGGCCGACGGCCTCGCCGTCACCGAACCGCCGGGCGGCGGGGCGCTTACCCCGCGACCGCCATCCTCCGCCTTCCCGCCCTACGACTGCCAATCCTTCATCCCGGGCATCGTCCGCCGCGCCACCGGCGCATTCCGCACGGAGCAAGACCCCGACGGACGCTGGTGGCTCGTCGACCCGCTCGGGCGCGGTTTCCTGAGCTTCGGCGTGCAGAGCGCGAACTGGCAGGGCTGCTACGACCCCGCCCATGACCGCTACGCCTACCGCGAGACGAACATCAAGCAGTTCGGCACGCCCGAGAAATGGGCCGAGGACACGATCAGGAAGTATACGGCCTGGGGCTTCAACACGCTCAGCTTCGGCTGCGGCGGCGAACTGGACCGCCGCGGCGTGCCGCGCATCCGCGTGGCGCTCTTCGGTCAGCGGATGTGCCACCTCGGCATGCCGGAGGAATACTGGATCAACGACGAGACACGCCCCGCCTGCGCCGCCTTCCCGAACGTGTTCCACCCGCGCTTCGCCGAGATATGCGCCCTCGTCGCGAACTGGATGTGCGCCCCATACAAGGACGACCCGGGACGACCCGTGGACGATCGGCTACTACCTCGACAACGAGCTCGCCTGGGGACGCGGACGCACCGCGCCCGGCGTGCCTAAGCCCTTCGCCCTCTTCGAGGTCTGCATGCGCAAGAAGCCCGGCCACTCCGCGCGCGTCGCCGCCGAGAACTGGGTGCGCGCCCACGGCGCCGATCCCGCCGGAAAGGTACCTGACGAGGTGAAGCGCGGCTTTCTCCTGGAGATCGCCCGCCGCTACTTCAAGACCACCTCCGAGGCCGTGCGCGCGGCCGACCCGAACCACCTCGTGATGGGCTGCCGCTTCGCCGGAATCGGCGGCGCGGGCGACGACGAGGTGTGGAACATCGCCGGCGAATACTGCGACGTCGTGTCCTTCAACTGCTACCCGATGACTGACATCGACCGCAACACCGTGCGGCCGAACGCCTCCGACGAACGCAGCGTGCGCGAGGCGTTCGACGCCCTCTACGCCCGCACGAAGAAACCGATGATTATTCCCGAGTGGGCGTTCCCCGCACTCGACTCGGGCCTCCCCTGTCTCCACGGCGCTGGCCAGCGCTTCCGCACGCAGGCGGAACGCACGCGCGCGTCAGAACTCTGGATGCGCACGCTCCTGTCAATGCCCTACATCGTGGGCTGGGCCGTGTTCCGCTGGGTGGACCAGCCCGCGGGCGGCGCGGGCGGCAACGGCGAGGACAGCAACTACGGCCTCGTGAGCGAGGCGGGCGTGCCCTACCCGTGCGTAGAGACGTTCGCCCGCATCCAGAACAACGCAAACGCCTACCGCAACTCTCCTCCTCCGCCTGTGCTCGATGCCCCGCCCGTCTCCACCCGCATCGTCGAAGAAATACTCGCCCGCACGGGAGGGTCGCAACTTGTTGCGACCGCAACCTCCTTCACCCGCACCAAGGCCGCCTGCCGAGTCGCCAATGGCTCGCTCGTCGTCGAAACCCATCTCGGCGGCAACCGCCTCCTCTCGCGCGTGGCGCTCGACGGGCGCGAATTCGGGGCCTGGGGTTTCATGCTACACCACGACCGCAACGGCGTGCGCCACTGGACCTCGCCCACGCGCGTGACGGCGGCGGACTGGAAACCCTCTGCGAACGGCGCCGGGCGCCTCGTCGTGACGGCCGAAGCGCGCGGCAGCGGCATCGCCTACCGCGTGAAGGAGGCGTTCACCTTCACGCCGGGCCAGCCCGTATTCCGCGCAGACGTGCTGGAGATCGCCAACATCGGCAAGGAACCGATCGACATGAAGCGCATCTACTTTAGTCCATTCGCCACATTCGCGGGCGAGGTAGAATCGTCCGCCGCGAGACCAGTCCCCAACCTGTGGCGCGCGCCGAAGACCTCGGTGTGGCTTGCGAAGGACGGACGTTTCTGGGGCGTCACGACGGACTCTGAACGGATCGGTGCGACGAACTTCCACGTCGAGCCAAACAGGAGCGTCCACCCGGACTTCGCCGTCGTCTCGCCACTCGCGGAGCCGTTTCAGCCTGGTGCAGTATACGTACCTACGCCAGAGGATCGCCTCCGCGCCTGG
>CACWSW010000456.1:1627-2595 GCA_902763655.1 uncultured bacterium | reverse complement strand
CCTTGTCGGTGCGCTCGAGGAGAACACCTGCCTGCCTGCTCGGACGTCCGCGCTTCGCCGGAACCTTCTTTACTGAAGTCTTCTTCATTTCAAAACTCCTAAACTTTCAACTTCAAACTTTGAACTTTCAACTCAGACCACCTCGTGCTTGCCGTAGTAGGCGTTGAGGTACATCTGCTTGATCTCCGACATCAGCGGATAGCGCGGGTTCGCGCCGGTGCACTGGTCGTCGAAGGCCTGCTCCACCATCGCGTCGAGGCGGTCGAGGAAGTCCTTCTCGTCCGGCACGTAGTCGCGGATCGTCGGCTTGATGCCGATGCGCGCCTGCAGTTCGCGGATGGCCTTGAGGAGGTTGTTGAACTGCTCGCCCTTGGACTTGCCCGCGATGCCGAGCGCGTCGGCGATCTCGAGGTAGCGCTCGAGCGTGTGCGGGTGGTCGGGTCGGCGTTGAAGCGCAGCACCTGCTCCATCATCAGCGCGTTGGCGATGCCGTGCGGGATGTGGTGGAACGCGCCGAGCTTGTGCGCCATCGAGTGCATCACGCCGAGGAAGGCGTTGGCGAAGGCCATGCCGGCCATCGTGGCGGCGTTGGCCATCTTCTCGCGGGCGACGGGGTTGGCCTTCTTCGCGACCGCCGCGTCGTAGCACTGCGGGAGGTACTTGAAGATCACCTGCAGGGCGCGGATCGCGAGGCCGTCGGTGTAGTCGGTCGCCATCATCGAGGCGTAGGCCTCGAGGGCGTGCGAGACGGCGTCGATGCCGGACGCGCTCGTGAGGCCGGGCGGCGCCATCATCTGCATGTCGGCGTCCACGATGGCCATGTTGGGCATGAGCGCGTAGTCGGCGAGCGGGTACTTGACGCCGGTCTGCTCGTCGGTGATCACGGCGAACGGCGTCACCTCCGAGCCGGTGCCGGCGGAAGTCGGCACGCAGACGAAGTACGCCTTCTCGCCCATCTTCGGGAACGT
>CACWSW010000456.1:0-1558 GCA_902763655.1 uncultured bacterium | reverse complement strand
TCGGGCGCCACGTTCGAGAACGTGGTGAACATGATGCCCTGCTTCTCGAGCGACTTCTCGATCGCCTTCGTGTAGCCGTTCGCGTAGAGGAAGGAGTCCGTCACGATGAACGCCTTCTTCTTGCCGAGCTCGCCGCCCAGTTCGCGGAGCGCCACCGCGAGGCACCCCTTCTTCTGGTACACCTTCTCGGGCGCGCGGAACCACAGCATGTTTTCCCTTCTCATGGCCACTGTCTTGATGTTTAGGAGATGTTTGACTCCGACGTTCTCGGAGATGGAGTTGCCGCCCCAGCTGCCGCAGCCGAGCGTCAGCGACGGAACGAGGCTGAAGTTGTAGATGTCGCCGATGCCGCCGAGGCTCGACGGCGTGTTGACGAGAAGGCGGCACGCCTTCATGCGGTCGGCGAACTTCGCGAGCTTCCCGCGCTCGCCCAGCTCGTCGATCCAGAGGGACGACGTGTGGCCGAGCCCGCCGTTGTTGACGAGCAGCGCCTCCGCGATGTCGAGCGCGTGGTCGAAGTCGCGGCTCTTGTACATGCCGAGGATCGTGGTGAGCTTCTCGTGCCCGAACGCCTCGGAGTTGTCGGTCGAGGTCGCCTCGCCGATGAGTACCTTCGTGGACTCCGGGACTTCGAAGCCGGCCATCTTCGCGATCGTGACGGGGCGCTGCCCCACGATCTTCGCGTTCAGCGCGCCGTTGATGAGGAGCGTCGCGCGGATCTTGTCCGCCTCCTCCTTGTTGAGGAAGTAGCAGCCGCGCCGCTTGAACTCGTCCTTGACCTCGTCGTAGATGAGCTGGTCGGCGATGACCGTCTGCTCCGTCGCGCAGATCATGCCGTTGTCGAACGTCTTGGAGTGGATGATCGAGTTGACGGCGTTCACGAGGTCGCAGCTCGGGTCGAGGATCGCGGCCGCGTTGCCCGCGCCCACGCCGAGCGCCGGCGTGCCGGAGGAGTAGGCCGCCTTCACCATGCCGGGGCCGCCCGTCGCGAGGATGATGTCCGCCTCCTTCATGAGGAGGTTCGTCTTCGGGAGGCTCGGCGCCTCGATCCAGCCGATGATGTCCGCGGGCGCGCCCGCCGCGACGGCCGCGTCGAGGACGGCCTTCGAGGCCGCGATCGTGCTGTTCTTGGCGCGCGGGTGGGGGCTGATGACGATGCCGTTGCGCGTCTTGAGCGCGAGGAGCGTCTTGAAGATCGCGGTGGAGGTGGGGTTCGTTGTGGGGATCACGGCGCCGATCACGCCGATCGGCTCGGCCACCTTCATGATGCCGGCGGACTCGTCCTCCTCCACCACGCCGCACGTCTTCGTCTCCTTGTACGTGTTGTAGATGTACTCGGCCGCGTAGTGGTTCTTGATGATCTTGTCCTCGACGATGCCCATGCCCGTCTCGGCGACCGCCATCTTGGCGAGCGGGATGCGAATCCGGTTCGCCGCGAGCGCGGCGGCCTTGAAGATCGCGTCCACCTGCTCCTGCGTGTACGTGGCGTACTTCGCCTGCGCCGCGCGCACCCGCGCCAGCGTCGCCTCGAGGTCGGCTACCGGGTTCTCCGGCGCGA
>CACWSW010000455.1 GCA_902763655.1 uncultured bacterium | reverse complement strand
GTTCCTTGCCGTCGTAGGTGAAATGCTCGCCCGGTTTGATGTCGTCAACGCGGACGGAGGTCACAGACCCCGATTTTCCGCCCTCCACGGGCTTCGCGGCTTCGGGGGTGCCGTCGCCCGCCCTAACCCCTGCGGACGGCTCCACGGGCCGAAAATCGTCGAATTTCGGCGGCTCTGGCGGTTCTGGCGCGGTTTTCTCCGGCGGCGCGACGGGAGCAGGCGTTTCTTTCCCCGCTTTCAGAGAAGAATCCCCCGTTTGCGATAAAGCCGCGTCCACGATCTCCTTGCGCCGTTCCGGGTCGTCGATCTCGCGGGCGTCCTTGATCTGCGCGACGGCCTTCATCCAGACCGTCTCGAACGCGGGATTGTCGAACCCCTCCTTGGAACGGGACGCGATCTCGTCGGCCAGCGCGGACGCCTGCACGTCGTCCATCTTCGTCCGCACCCGCTCCTTGAACGCCTGATAGTCCTCCAGCAGGCGGTCGCCGATTGCGTTGCGGTCGGCCACCGTCCGCGCCGTGTTCTCGGAAAGGCCGAGGTCGCGGATCATCTTCCGCGAAACGTCCTCGCCGTTCTACGTCCTCGCCGTTCTTCCGCGCCCGGAATATCTGCGCCGCCGCCTGCGGCGAGTTGCAGAAGATCAGCGCGCGTCCTTCCGGCGACTCCATCATGTCGCGCGCCGCCCCGGCGGGTATGCCGTCCGGCTCCCGGCTCCAGTCGATGCGCGTCGCGTGGTGCGCGCCGGAGTTGACGAGGTGGAACATCCCGCCCTCGATGAACTGGTCGAACGCGACCTTCCCAACCTTCGCCCAGTCCGGGTTCGTCGCGCCCTGCGCGCCCTCGTCCACGATCTCCTGCCACGCGCCGTTCGCGGCCATCGTGCCGCCGACCTTCGCGGTCTCTAGGCCAACGTCGAGCGCGCGCTGCACGAACCGCTTCTTCGCCATGTCGGCCATCGCCTTCTTCTCGCCGCTCCAGATTCCACGGAACTTGCCCATGAGGAGCATATTGGCCAGCGCGTCAACGGACGCCGCGCCGAACGCGAGTCCTTCCGCCTTGCGCGGGTCTAGGCCGTGCTGGATCGCCTCGTCGTAGACTTGCGCGTAGCGGTTCACGGTGCCTGCGCCGACGAGCGACGCCGCGTACGCCTGCCCGACTCCCGGAATCGCCGCCGGGGCGAACTCGCCCGTCATTTCGGCCACGTTCTTGCCCACTTGCAGAACCTTGTTGACCGCGCCGGGGCCTTTCGTGTCGAGCATATCCGTCGGCAAGTTCCGTTCCACAGCGGCCTGTCCGGCCTGCGCGTCCGAAACCATCGCCTGCGCGGCGTCCTTCATGCCCCTGTTGCCGAGCGCGTCCCCGGCCTCGCCCCAGATGCGACCGAATCCCTCCTCGATCTTCGCGGAACCTTTGAGCAGCCCGCCGACAAGCGAGTTGGCGAGATCGTTCAGATACGCGTACGGGCGCGCCGAGCCGCTTTCCTGCGCAGTCTCGCGTATTCCCTCCGCCGTGAACATCCTGCGCCCCAGTTCGCCGAAGAACGCCTCCGTCGGGCTTTTGTCGTACACCTTGCCCTCGCGCATATCGCGCATGAACCGCTCGTTCGACTGGCGCATCACCTCCCCGCCGTCCATCGGCGGCTGCGCGGTCGGCACGTCGTTCGGGTCGATGTCCTTCATCCCACGGATCGCCTCGTTCGCGGCGACCTCCTGAAGGTTCTCGCCGCCGAGACGCTTCAGGTCTTCCGCGTCGATGTCGGCGATCTGCGCCGCTTGCGCCTTCTCGTCCGGCGTCATCAGTTCGTCCGACGAGAAGAACTTGTGCAAGTCGTTCATGCTCATCAGGCGTTCCGTGCCGTCGTCCAGCGTCAGCAGGCGCATCGGCTCGATTCTGTCGCCGCGCTCCTTCGCGATCTTCTCGAACTCGCCGTACTGGCTCTTGGGCACGTCAACCTCGTCAGCCGTGCCGTCCTTCCCGCTCACGCGGTACGAGAACACGGGTTCTGGCGTGTCACCGTTCTGCTTCGCCACGGCGTTGAACTCGTCCATTTCGTCCTGCGGGACTTGAACAACCTCTCCGCCAACGGAAAACTGCATCGTTTGCTTCATGGTCTATGTCTTTCTGCTTGGAGTTAT
>CACWSW010000454.1 GCA_902763655.1 uncultured bacterium | reverse complement strand
GGCGGCGATCCTGAAGCGCGCGGACACGGCGAAGTCCGTCACGCTCATCCGCCTCTGCGAACTTGGCGAGGCGGTGGGCGTGGACAACGCCAAGCTCGCGGAGTGGCGCAAGCGCGCCGCCGAAGCGCGCAGGGATATCTCGGCGCAGTACAGGGAGAAGTACTCCGACTACCGCATGCGCGCGGCGGTGGCACCCGGCGCAAAGGAGACGCTTGCAGTCCTGGACGAAATGATAGCGCTGGGGCTGTCGGACAATTCGTTCCACCAGTGGGCCTTGCGCGAGAAGGCGCGAGTGGCCAGCAAGAAGAGCGATGAGGCCGACAAGAAGGGCTCCGAGAAAGGCAAGAAGAGCGAGGCGAACGGCAAGACAGGAGAAGCGAAATGATCAAGAAGATAAACATCGCCCTGGCGATCGCGTTTGCGGCCATGTTCGCCATGAAGGGACTCAAGAACCTCAAGGAGGCAAGCGCCAAGCGTGCCGCCGCGCAAGATCGCGCAGCGGTGCAGCAGGAGGAATCGCAGCTTGCGCCGCACGTCTGCTACGGATATTGGGCCGGCTACACGCTGGAGAATCCGATATCCAACAGGAACGGCGTCCTTCTGGACATCGTGCGCGCCATATTCCCGAAGGCGACGTTCCGCCATATCCACGGCGAGGTGAAGGACTTCGCCAAGGTCTTGCGCGAAGATCCGCATGCCGTCCTGGTGGGCTTCGGCAGCCATCCGGCGCTGAAGGAGTTCCCGTCTGCGCCAACGCCTCTCATGACATGTCCGCTGGTGGTGATGACGCTTCGGACGAACCCCTGGTACTACGAAGGGGTCGAATCGCTCAATGAGCTGAGGATCCTTGCGGACGAGGCGTTTCTCGACTACAAGGTGATAAGGGATCTGCACGAGCGTGCGGGACAGAACCCGGAGCGGCTGCGCATCATGCCGTCTGCGGTATCGAAGGTCGTGATGGCCGAGATGGTGGCGAAGGGCGAAGCAGATGCGTTCGTGATGGCCGATCTCGCGAAGGTGAAGGGCGCGGCGATTGACGGCCTGGCGTCTGCGCGCTTCATCCAGCACTTCCGCAAGTCCAAGCCGATCGCCAACGACGGGACCCTTCTCCACGTGTCCGGCAATGACGCGGGATTCGCGAAGAGCGTCGTGGAGGAATACGAGGCGGGATTGAGGCGCATCGACAAGAACGGCATGCGCCGCCGCATATACGAGTACTACGGCCTCGCCTACGAGCCCGTGAAGCCGTAGGATCGCCATAGGCAGGTCCTATCGAAAGGAGCATCAACATGAGCGACAGAAAGTACCATATCGAGACGCTGGCGATCCACGCCGGGCAGGACGCGCACGGCGACCCCGCCACCAACGCGCGTGCCGTGCCGGTGTACCGCACCACGGCATACAACTTCCGCGACTCCAAGCACGGGGCCGACCTCTTCGGCCTGCGCGAGCTCGGCAACATCTACGCCCGCCTGATGAACCCCACGAACGACGTGCTCGCCAAGCGCATCGCGGCGCTCGAGGGCGGCGCGGCGGCGCAGACGCTCTCGTCCGGCACGGCGGCCATCTACTTCACCATCACCAACATCGCCCGCGCAGGCGACGAGATCGTGGCGGCTAGCAACCTCTACGGCGGCACGTTCAGCCAGTTCGACGCCATCCTGCCGAACGTCGGCATCAAGGCGAACTTCACGCCGGTGAACGACTTTGCCGCCGTCGAGGCGGCCATCACCGAAAAGACGAGGCTCGTCTTCATCGAGGCCGTCGGCAACCCCGCGCTGGGCATCGCCGACATCGAAGGCTATGCGGCCGTCGCGCACCGCCACGGCCTGCCGCTCGTGGTGGACGCCACGTTCACCCCGCCGCCGCTCCTCCGCGCCCTCGACCACGGCGCAGACTTCGTGATCCATTCGCTCTCGAAGTGGATCGGCGGCCATGGCGCCGGCATCGGCGGCGTCGTGGTGGAGAAAGGCGGATTCGACTGGACGAATCCCAAGTTCGCGCTCTACAACGAGCCGGACGCCGGATACCACGGACTCCGCTTCGCGCACGACCTCCCCGAACCGCTGAAGCCCATCGCGTTCTCCATCCGCCTCCTGACGGTGGGGATCCGCAACCAGGGGCCGACGCTCGCGCCGGATGCGGCGTGGATCTTCCTCCAGGGCGTCGAATCGCTCCCGCTCCGCATCGCGCGCCACAGCGAGAACGCCCTCGCAGTGGCGAAACACCTCCAGAACCATCCGAAGGTGGCGTGGGTGAAGTATCCTTCGCTGTCGCAGCCCGAGCTCGCCGCGAAGTACCTGCCGAACGGCGCGGGCGGCGTCGTGGTGTTCGGCGTGAAGGGCGGGGCCGAGGAGGCCCGCAAGGTCACGGACGCGGCGAACGGGGACATCTTCTCGATCCTCGCGAACGTGGGCGACGCCAAGAGCCTCATCATCCATCCGGCCTCGACCACCCACTCGCAGCTCTCCGACGAGGATCTGCGCAAGGGCGGCGTCGCCCCGGAGCTCATCCGCCTCTCCATCGGCCTCGAGCACATCGACGACATCATCGCCGCCCTCGACGAGGCGCTATCGGTCATCTGATCTATCCTCTTGCCTCCGTCTCCCCCCCCCCCGAGACGGGGGCTTTGTCGATACAAACCCCATAAACCATCAAAAACCAACAAAAACTGCCGAATAGTCGGCAGGAAGGAGAACTAGGCAATGAACACCAAGATCAACAGCAAATTCATACGCACCGTAATCGCATTCTCGGTTGCGGCCATAGCTGGCGCGGCCGTGCAGGGCGGCGTGCCGCTGAACAACCTGCAGGGCACGGGAGGCATAGCCTTCAACC
>CACWSW010000453.1 GCA_902763655.1 uncultured bacterium | reverse complement strand
GTGGCGGGACACGTCCACACGCGCCCGTCGTAGACCGACCCCGTCTCGGCGGCGTTGACGATCGTCTTCTCGCCGGGCGAGGTCGTCGTGTCGCCGACCACGCCTTCGTTGAAGTGGTACCAGATCAGCGTCTTCGCCTCAGCCGCAACGGCGCACAGCGCGCCCGCCAGAAATATCACCGCGCTCTTTCGTATCTTAATTTTCATGGACATAGTCTTTCTAAAAGGAGTTTTGCGCATTTTACCATGTTCCACGCATCCTGACAATTACAATTCCCCCCGTCAAACGATAAAGGGCGCATCCGCGAATCATGCAGAAGCTACGAAACATCTGCTAAAATGGTAGGGGACGCGCTGCGGACGCGAGAAGTCCATCCAGGGCCAGCCGCCCTTCTTCGACTTCTCGTTCGGCCACTGCGACTTGACGACGGTGAAGAACGCCCGCATGTCCGGCGAGCACGGGACGGCGCCGTCATGTGGTTTGCGTGATGGCGCCCTGCGTCTCGCACAGGCGGCGGACGGCTGCGAAATCAAGTCGGCGCACGTCCTCGTCCGGCCGGAACGCGGCGGCGACGCCAGCCGCCTGCCCCGTCGCCATGCACTGCGCCTGCACGCGCATCGACGCAAAAGGCGCCGCCTCGGCCGCGACAAGCCCGCCCGCCGCGAGGAGATTGGGGCACTTCGCCGACACGAGCGCCGAAAGCGGTATCACGCCCGGACGCTCCAAGAACGTCAAGCTCTGTCCGCTCGTGCCCGCGATATGCCGGTCCATGGGGTGCGCGGCAAGCGCGATGGCGTCCGGCACGTCCTCGCCGGACGCGAACTCTGCCGCCGTCACGCGGTGAAGGGCCGCGATCTCTCGGCATTCCCGGAATCCGCTCGCCGCCGCCGTCTCGGCCAGCCAGGCGCCGCGGAACGCCGGATCCGCCTCCCGCATGACGTCGACCAGAATCGGGATGTCACGGCGCATCCGCGCGGTCGCATCCGCGATTTCGACGGGATCGGTCACGTCCGATGCCTCGGCGCGCGTCGCGTTCACGCTCACGAAACCAGGCCTGATCGTGCTGCCCCAGACCGCCCACGGTCCGCCGAATGACCTGATGCGCCCCGCCTTCATCGCCTTCTCCAGCGCGGCGCGCAGGACGGGGTTCCTTGACCGTTCGTTGTCGTTCCGAACCAGGACCCGCGCCTTCTCGGTATCGACCCCGCCCAGGACAAAGCAGAGCGAAAGCGGCTGCGCAGCGCCCTTCTCGGAGCGGAAGCCGCCGAAGCCATGGTGCCCGACAAGGGCGCCGGAGGCCGTGCAGTCGACGAACCGGTTCGCCTCGAGGCGCGTCAGGAACCCGCCCGTCGAAAGCGTCACGGCGCGGACGGCGCCACGGGACGTTACCCTTGGGGAGGTCGGCAATGGCACCGCCGAGCGCGACCAAGCGCTCCACGAACTCCCACGCGATCCCGCCGACGACGCGCCGTCCGCAGAAGTTGAACTTCGAGATTGGCCCGACGAGCCCGGCAGTCGCCATGCCGCCCGGAAAACCGAACGATTCCGCGAGCGTCACCTTCGCCCCGTTCCGCGCCGCCGCAACCGCCGCGACGAATCCAGCCGGCCCTGCGCCCGCAATGAACACGTCCGACCGAAGCGTGCGCCGCGCCGCCGTGGCGCAACCGCCGGCGGAGGCGGCCAGGACCGCGCCCAAGAAACCTCGACGTCCAAGGGTCATTTCACATTACCTGATCACAATCACCGCGCCGCCGGAGGCCTTGAGCGCGTAGACGACCGTGCCGTCGCGTACGAACGTCACAGCCTTCACATCGCCCGCGTTCACGGCCTTCGCGCTATTCGGCAGCGTCGCCGTGCCGGTGACTGCCGCCACTGCTTCGCCCGCACGAAGATCGAGGTCCGAACGCCCGGCGAAGTCCAGCGTAAGCCCGTTGGCAAGCGCCAGATCGCCGTCCACGGAAAGGACGCCCTCGCCCACGAGCATCCCGCCCGTCACCGTCAGCGCGCCGTTCCGCACAAGGCCCGAGGCCGTCACCTCGCCCACCGCCTGCGCGGTGCCGCCGAGGTCGCAGATCGCACCGTTCGCGACGGCGAGGCCGCTCCCCGTCCCGAGCGTCCCGGTGCCGGAGAGCGCGAGGATGCCCCCTTCCACGACCGTTCCGCCCGTGTAGGTGTTCGCGCCCGTGAGCGTAAGCAAGCCCGCGCCGCGCTTCACGATGCCGCCGTCAGCCGCCGCGTCG
>CACWSW010000452.1 GCA_902763655.1 uncultured bacterium | reverse complement strand
GAGGAGCTTCGTCTGGTCGTAGTCGTCCCGCTTGCGCACGTATTCGGCCCACACCTGCTCGGCGTCAAGCGCCGTGTCCCACACGCGGAATTCGTCCAGCGCGCCATAAGGCGAACGGTTGCTGGTCGGTAGGTTGTCGCCGATCACGGCCGTGCCGGTCCGCGCGATGTTCGTGATGACGTAGTCGGTGGTCGGCGCCGCCACACATACGCCGTTGAGATACGCCTTGTAGGCGATGTGCGAAACGGTTATCGAAGAGGACTCCTCCACCGTATCCGTCACTTCGAAGGTAAGCGCCACATGCGTCCAGGCTTCCCGGTAAATCTTCGGCAACCCGCCCTGGGTGAAGTACCGGCTCGGATTCTGCTGGGTGTTGGCCGCAAAGATCGAGGTCGACATGTCGTAGTCCGCGCTATTGGTTGCCGCCCGCCCATCCGAGTCCGCCTGCGCCAACGCCGCGCCGCCACCAGAACGCGATCGTGCGGCTGCCGAGCGCCGGGCTGGTAAAGGTCGCGCGCGAACCTCGCTTGCCGTTGAGGAACAGGGCGGAGGATTCTGCGCCGCCGCATCCGTTCGTGAGCGACACCTCCGCGTCGAGCGTCAGGTCGTGCCCGTTTCCAGACTTGTCGGCGATCTTGCCGTTCGATACGGCTTCCATGTCCCACCAGATCACGGGATCGGGAAGGTCAACCGCCCACGCGGAGAATCCCGCCGACACGGAGACCAGCGCAGCGGCCCAAAGGCCACGCGCCCAGAAACGGCAAGCTCTGCTCTGTTCCATCGTCTTTTCCTTTCAGTTTCTCGCCTGCCTGGACACCGCCGGCGGCTCCGCACCGGGGTATGCCCTTGGCAAGGTCGAAGTGATTATACCACAAGTTCGGCAAAATGTGGTGCGCGAAATCGCGTTTGCGATTTCGCGCACATTACGACCCCCGCCGCCTGGAAGGCGGCTTTCCCAGTTAGGCGGCTCGGCGGGACGCCTCGCCCCACCGCGCGCCCCTCCCGCGCGATGCAGCGTATGGAGAGCCGCCATCTTGGCGGCGCTAACTGGGAGAGCCGCCATCTTGGCGGCGCGGACGGCGGCTCTCCCGCAGGAGGGATTGAGAGCTGGCTTGCCGATCCTGTCAGCGGAAGATGATCGTCATGCCGGGGTCGCGCTTGGCGAACAGACCGGCGCGCAACACGCACAGCGGCAACGGGCGATCCCACGTGAACGTCACGTTCTGCGGCTTGGTCGTCCAGGAGGTCAGCTGGTCGTTCAGTTCCACCGTCCGCTCGCCCATGTCCACCGTGATGGTCGCGCCGGGCGCGAAGGAAAGCGTGGAGGTTCCGTCGAAGTGGTCGCCATGGCTGGTCGCGTTCCAGATTCCCGTCACCTGCGACAGGTCGAGGATCGCGCCGTCCTGCAGCTCGACCGAATGCCATCTCATGTCGTCGCGCGTCGGACAGAACCGCCTCACCACCTTGATCGGATTCGCCGCACCCACGTCATAGCCACCGAGAACGTAACGCGAGATGTAGTCGAGGAACGTGGTTTCGGCGTCAACGCGAAGGGAGTGGCGGATATCCAGCACGGTGCCGGACGCCCGGACGCCCGCGGCACCCGTATAGCCCATCCGGAGATACCCGCCCGAACGGCCGAGGATCGTACCTCCGCCCGTCACCGTCAGGTTCACCAGGGCACACATTTGTCCGGCCGCGATGTCGAACGCAAGCGTATGCCCGTTCATCTCCAGCGTCGCCTCGGCGAAGTTCTCGTTGGCGAGCGCCGCGTTGGAGACGGGCTCCTCGACGAACGAGTCCGCCGTGAGCGTGACATGCGCCACGCGCCAAGGATCGCGCAGCGTGCCGCCCGCAAGCACGAACGGGTTCTGCCAGTTCTCGCCGAAGCCGTTGCAGTCGAACGTCGCGCCGGCGAACACCGTGTTCGTGCCGCCCGCCGCGCCGTAGACGCCCGACGTGCCCTTCCCGCCGCACACGAACGTGCCGCCCGCCACGTCCGT
>CACWSW010000451.1 GCA_902763655.1 uncultured bacterium | reverse complement strand
GCTGCGCCTCCTCGGCGCGTTCGCGCGGGCGAAGGCTGACGGCAAGACCGTCTCGCAGTTCCTCGCGCCAATCACGCGCAAGTACGCCAACTCGGGCGAGATGAACTTCACGGTTGACGACAAGCCGGCTGCGATCGCGCGCGTGCTGGAGGCGGCGAAGGAGCTGGGCGCCGAGACAGGCAGGAGCGACATCGACGGCTACCGGATCGAATACGCGGAGGGCTGGGTGTCCGTTCGGCAGTCGAACACCGAGCCGCTCCTGCGCCTCCTGGTGGAATGCGACACGCCCGCGCGCCTCGCGTCATGGCGCGCGACGCTTGTCGCGGCGTTGCAAAGCTGATTGCGCGAACATCAGAACGAGAACGTGGCGTTGAAGCCGCCCCAGACAATCTGGTGCTTTCCGTCGCCCATGTAGTTTTCGTGGCGGAGCGTGTGCGAAGGGGTCCATGTGTAGTTGATTTGGGCGCCGATGGAAAACCATTCCGTGATCGCGTATCTGGTTGCTACTCCGATCGTCTGGTCGGTCAGTTCCGTGCCGCCCTCCGAATCGGTATAGGCGTGGTCTCCGAATCCGAGTTCCGCCTTGGGCGTGAGGGAAAGTTCGTCGGTCAGTTCGAATTCGTGCGAGAGTCCGAACGAGAAGTATACGGTGGAAGCGTCGTTCCCCGCCGAATCCAGGTAGTTCCAGTAGACGGAAGCCGAAGGCGTGACGATCGGATTCTCGTAGGAGAGCGTCGCATAGAGATCCTGATCGCTGCCGCCGTTGTTGTTTGGATAGGTGTACCACAGGTGACCGACTTCAATTCCAACGGGACCGAGCGTGTTGGCGTAAGACAGTCCATAGTCGATTTCCTGCAGGCCGCACGACCGACGGCTGTTCGTGAACGTGCCGCGCTTATGCGTCAAGTCGTAGCTTGACCAGATATTCGCCGAAAGCGCTCCGAAGTCGCCCGCATCGTAGCCGATCGTGACCGACGGTTGCCAGACAGGGTTTCCGTTACAGATCGTTCCGCGCCAGATGTAGTCGCTCAACACGTCCATCGACACTTCCACGGTCAGGCCTTCGCCATCCGTCTTCTCGACCTCAGCCGTTTCAAGTTCGTTTGTCTCAGCTGCGACGACACCGAGCAAGAACGCGGCGCTTGCCAGTGCCATAAACTCTTTTTTCATGTCTTTTTCCTTTCTTGTCTTTGACAGGTCAAACTATCATACCATATCCTCTCAGCGGCGGGAAGTACATAATGCCAGCCGGGCGCGCCACATTGAAAATTACGGGTTGGCTTTCGGGACGGCGAGGACGGAGAGCGAGGGAACGAGGACGAGGGCGGCGACGGTCGCGACGACAAGCCCGCCAAGCTGCACCGCCGCGAGCGGCGCGAGGATCTCGCCGCCCGGGACATCGAGCGCAGCGACGATCGGGACGAGTCCGAACACGGTCGTGAGCGAGGTCATCAGGATCGGCACCATCCGCTCGCGGCTGCCGAGGCGATTGGCACGTGCCCCTCGCGCTCGAGCTCGGCATAGCGGTTCTCGAGCAGCAGCCCGTTCCGGATCACGAAGCCGGCCACGGTGATGAGCCCCACGGCCGAGGCGATGGACACGATCCGCCCCGTGAGCGCCACCGCGCCGACGGCCCCCACGAGCGCGAGCGGCAGCGTCGCCATCACAACGAACGCGCGCATCGGCGCCTTCGTGGCCACGAGCAGAACGAAGAAGACGACGAAGAGCAGGACCACCGAGAACGTCACGAGCGTGCGGCGTGCGCTGATGTTCGCCTGGTAGGTGCCGCCGAACTCCGCCGTGCAACCGAACGCGGCAAGCTCCGGCCCGAGCCGACGCGCCAGCGAGCTGACGAGCTCGCCCACCGAGACGCCGGGCGCGGGATTGAGCGTGATGAGCGCCTGACGGCGCCCGTTCTCGTGGATAACGAGGTTGGACGCCTCTTCGCGGTGGACGTCCGCGATGTCGTCGAGCCGTACGAACCGTCCCGTCCGCGTCTTGATGAGGAGCTTCTTCACGGCCTCTTCGTCCTCCTCGCCATCCTCCAGGCGCAGCGTTACGTCGCGGCGGTTCTGCCCCTCCGCGACCGTGCCGAGGACGCGTCCGTTGAAGGCGGCGGAGACCTGCTCGCCCGCGTCGGCGAGCGTCAACCCCTCGTGCGCGAGGCGTTCGCGGTCGTAGTCGATCTTCACGGTGTCGACGAGGATCTCGCGGTTGGCCTGGAAGTCGCCGACCTCCGGCATCGTCGCGAGCAGCTTCTTTGCGCGCGCGGCGGCGGCGCGGATGTCCTCCGGCTTGTCGCCGAAGACGTTGAGCGAAAGCTCCGCCGCGCTGCCGGAGAGGACCGCGCTGATGCGGTGGGCGATCGGATAGCCGATCATGCACGACGCGCCCGGCACGGACTTGATCACGGCGTTCATCGCCGCGCGCAGCTCGTCAGGATTCTTCGCCATGTCTACGCGCACGATCAGCTCCGACGCCGAGACCGGCTCCGCGTGCTGGTCGCGTTCGGCGCGTCCCGTCTTGCGCGTCACGGAAAGGACGCCGTCGACCTCCAGGAGCTTCTTCACGACGTTCTCGCTCACACGCTCCGATTCCGCGAGCGACGTGCCCGGCACGAGCGACACGAACACGGTGTACGTGTCCTCGTGGAACGGCGGCAGGAAGCTCGACCCGAACCGGGCGCCGTACCACACCGACGCCCCCACGAGCGCGGCCGCGAGGAGGACGACCACCTTCGGGAACCGGACCGCCAGGGCGAGGAACGGCGTGTAGATCCACTGGAGGACGCGTTCGGCAA
>CACWSW010000450.1 GCA_902763655.1 uncultured bacterium | reverse complement strand
CATACGCGGCTTCACGCTCCGCACGGGAGCGACCTTCCACACGACCGGCGGCGAACGCGACGAAAACATGGGCGGATGCGTGCTCGCGCCTTCCTGCTCGGGCGGCCCCCAGGCAACGGCTTTCATCGAGAACTGCATCCTCACCAACGGTTCCGCACGCACCGCCGGATGCGTGGCGGGCGGCATCCTGAGCCGTTGCACGGTTGTATACGGCGGATCCACTTCGGGCGCCAACCTTTCCATGTTCTCGCGCTTTGAACACTGCTTCATTCTGAACAACCGCGGCAACAACTCAGGCATCCGCAACTGCGGCGGCATGGCGTCCACCACGTACATTTCGCTCGGCGGCAGCTCCCACTCCTCCAACGGCGAATTGCTCTCGACGATGTCCGGCGCGCGTTTCGAAAACTCCATCCTGATCACGCAGAATCGGGACTACCAAGGCAACCATACGGCGTTCAAGAACGTCCACAACTGCATCTGGGCCGTGGGCGAAGACCGTCTCCAGATTGACCCCGCCACGTCGAGCAACGTGATCACCAACACGCTAGAGGAGGCGATGCTGGACGCCGCGCACGGGTATCGTCCGCTCGTCGGCTCCCCGGCGATCAACGCGGGCGACAAGGCTCTGCTCGCCAACTTGGCGGGCGATGCGACGGTCGACTTCGTCGGCGTCCAGCGCGTCTACGACGGCGAAGTGGACATCGGCGCGTACGAATACGACATCCGCCCCACGATGGCCGCCCTTCTCTACAAGAATGCCACCGTGACGGGTGCCGCGCCGGCGGCGCGGATTGTGGGCGAGACGATCGTCCTTTCGTCCGGCGAGGTCGCGGCCACGATCGCGCAAAGCGGCCTCTCGCGGTTCCTCGTTCCCGTGCAGGTGACGGGCACGGGCACGTTCTCCATCTACGTGGGAAGTTCGTCCACCGCCGCCGCCACGGCCACGTCCGCCAGCGGCGCGACGGAGCTAAAGCTCGCGCTCCCGGCGGGCGAGACCGCGCGCTTCGTCTACGAGCCGGGCGCGAACGACACCGGCGCCGCGATTCTCGGCGCCCTCGCCAACGCCAGCGGCATGACGATCATCTTCAAGTAGCTCACCGGGCCGAACTGCGCACGAAGTAAACCGGCGAACTGCCAAAAGTCACCTTATAACGCGTTCCCTCAAGAGGGAAGGTGGTCGGCTTTCCGTACAGATCAAAGAACGAGACGTCTCCGCCATCGACGTATCGCGTGCGTTTCCCCGCCACGGACCACATCATGCCGGCCTCTCGTCCGTCTGGGCGCACCCATGTGGGGAAATACAGTGCGTGATCCTCAGCCCGCCATTCACCGGAAACATTCGTGGACCCCGCCGGCCGCATGCGGACGAACTGCTGCCAGGCATGGAACGCCGCCTTGGGGCTGAGGTCTGAATGCACGACGCCGCCGAGTATCCGTGCCAACTCGATGGCCTGCTGGTCTTCCGTGCGCGGGAACCAGAACCGGTTGTGCAGACAGGATACGACCACCGCGCCCTTCCAGTCCGAATTGAACTTGAGGACGGCGACTTGCATGAACTCGCGCCCGTCAGGTGCCCGTGCCGAAATGACCGGCGTGATCCGGTCACCCTCCTTCAAGCCGTCTCCTGTCAGGAAATAGCGCCCTGCAAGCGCAAGCGGTGGCGTTGCAGACGGGAACTTCAACGTCGAGCGGTTGACCTTGGCATCCAAGAAGTTCCCCACAGGGAACCTGAACCTGCGCGGAAGGTCCTCCGACGGCGTCCCCGCCAGATCGCAGTGAGACTGCCACCCGCCTCCTTCTCGTGGCTTCAGCTCGTTCATCAGCGGCGTGCCCCCGCAGACGACGAGGGTTCCCCCGTCCTTGACGAACTGCTCGACGGTGTCGTAGTCCACCTGGAAATGAAGCCAGTTAAACGAAAGGAAGAGGATGTCCGCCTCCTTTGCCTTCACGCGGACGGCGACCTCGCCGGGACGGCAGGGAGCGACGGAATACCCGCTGCCGAGCGTGTCGCGGACCAGATCGACGCCTCCCGCTTCCAATTCGCCGGAAACCGGGACCTCGCCGACGACGAGCACCCTGCGCGCCTGAGGGGGAAGATGAAGTTCGTCAATCGCCTTCTTCAGGACGTCCGCGTTCCATCTCTTGCCCTCGGCCGCAGCGGATTCGCGGTGGGTCGGCGATCCCGTCTCGGTGAGCCAGACGGGCTTGTGCCCATCGTCCTGGCTCGACATGAGCTTCCTCAGCGCTTCCAGCCGCGCGTCGAAGTTGCCCTCGGGGGCGTATCGGATGTCATGCGTCGCGTACAGATGCACGTTCATGATGTCGAAATATCTGGCCGCGCCAAGGGCATACAACTCCTCCAGCATTTCCGCAGGAATCCCGGCGAAGCCGCCTGTCGCGACCTTCGCCGTTGGATCGGCCCGCTTGATCGCCGTGTATGCGCTCTTGAGAACGGCGAAGTAGCGTGGCGCGTCGTAGCCGTGGATGTTTGGTTCGTTCATGATCTCCCATGTCCGGACACGACCCTTGTAGCGCGAAACCGTCTGGTACACGTAATTCGTCCAATACGCCTCGTTCTCGGGAGAATCGGGCGGCCAGTGCGCAGGGGGCTTGCCGCGCTTATTCATCGTGCCGGGGAATGCGAGGATGGGCAGCGGTTCGAGTCCGGCCCCGCAGATCGCATCCACGACGGCGTCGACGCGGTCGAAGTGCCACTCGCCGTTCACGCCGATGACAGAGCGCAGCGGACAGTCGAACCTGATGGACCCCACACCCAGCCCCGCCACGAGATTGACGATCCTTTCGCGATCCTCGAACTCGTTTTTGGTCAAGTGGGCGCAGACGCCGTATGGATTGGACGCCGCGCGTTCAAGGGCGTGTCCGGCCAGCGAAAGCGCCAGACCCCCAAAGAGCATGATG
>CACWSW010000449.1 GCA_902763655.1 uncultured bacterium | reverse complement strand
TGGGCCAATATGTCAACGGCAACAAGGACACATGGTTCTCGCTCATATTCTGGGACGCCTATCCGAGGTTTAGGAACGGCAGCGACGGTAGCGGCACGACGATCACTTCCAGCAAGGCCATTGTCGCCGGGCGTTGGTTCCATCTTGCGGCGACGCGTAGCGGCACGACGATGAAGCTTTACCTGGACGGCGAAGCCGTGGCGACTGGCACGGCCAGAACTTCCGATCCTCCGCCGAACGCCTACTTCCAGCTGTTCACCACGGGCGGAAACAAGACCTGGGGCGGCGAGCTCCGCGAGGCGCGCGTGTGGAACTACGCGAGGACGCAAGCTCAGATCGCAGATGCCATGAACGATTCGGCGCAGGGAACCGAGACGGGGCTGCTCGGATGCTGGCCGATGGACGAGGGCGCAGGGGCCACGACCGTCGTCAACAAGAAGACGGGCGCGACGCACGCGATTTCCGTGAACAACTCGTGGCTGACGGGCCAGTCGACGGCGCCGACGTTTGCCGAGCCGCAACCGGAGCCGCCCGTCGTGGGGGATGCCGTCGAGTTCGGCGGCTCGTGGTTCGGCGTGGCGCGGACGGAGAAGGCGATCGACGTGCAGGACTTCACGTTCGAGACGTGGGTGCGGCCGACCGCCTTGCATGGCAGCCAGACATTCCTTTTCTCGCAGTGGGCGCGTGGCGAGAACGGGCAGGGGGACGCGAACAATCCAAATCGCTTTCTGATCGGTTTCGACAACACGGACCATTTCGGTTTCTTTATCGCGGGCACGGATGGAATTGGCAACCGAGGCGGCTGGCAAAGGACTGACGAGACCGTGCCGCTGAACGCATGGACGCATCTGGCAGCCACGCGGCAAGGCTCGACACTCCGGTTCTACATCAACGGACAGCTCAAGAAAATCGTGAATGGCTACACCACGCTGTCCCCATGGAATGCGGACAAGCCGCACTGCCTGACGCTTGGCGGCACCGATACGGCCTACAACACCGATGAAGCGCGCATGCTTCAAGGGTCGATGCGCGAGGTGCGCGTGTGGAACAAGGCGTTGAGCGGGCTGCGGATTTCTCGCATCTACAACCACAAGGTGAACGTGGCCGAGGAGCAGAACCTGATCGGCTACTGGCCATTGGAGAAGCCGAACGCGGCAGATTCGTCCCTGCTTGTGAACGAGGCGGCAGGCGGCGGCGAGGAAGGGTACATCCTCGCGGGCTGGTCGAAGGTGGCGGCGTTGAACCTTGCCGATCCCGCGCCGCCGGTCGGCACGGTTCTCATTTTCCGCTGATTTCAGCCACAACGGGATTTCGGCTTGTGGGAAAAGTCTGGAATGTGATATGATAGCCACATGTGGAATTGGAAGAAGTTAACGTCTGCGCGCTGAAAAGAAGGAGCGCAGAGAGATGAGAAGAGCGATATTGGTGGCGGCGGTTGTCGCCGCTGCGGGCATGGCAATCGCCGATACGGTGACGATCGCGCCGGGCAATGGCGTGTTCACGAACGTGACGGCGCGCATCGCGGGCGAGACGGACGTCGAGATCAACAGCGGCACGTCCGGCGGCAGGAGAAGGAGGCGCACCTCGAAATCCGCGGCGGCAAGGTCCAGTTCACGAGCTGGTTCATGCACGCGTGCTACAACGGCAAGACGTCGACGACGCCACAGAAGCGCACCGCCTCGTCCGTCCGCATCTACGCCGGCGACTTCACGATGGGGGGCGGCACGTTCGCGATGGGGCGCAGCACTGGTTGTGGCGCCGCTCGGCGGAGAGCGGGTTGGCGCCGCACGAGCTGAACCAGAACGAGCCGCCGGCGCGCGGGCCCGACGGACGCGACTCGAGCATCGCGGGCTTGCCGAGCGCGCCCGACCACCCTTGTCCGCCCCGGCGGCGAAGGCGCGGCGGAAATCGAAGTCGATCGTGCCGTCGGGATTGTCCGTGCGCGTGACGAGCGACTTGTCGAGCCGTTTCCGGCCGACGTACGGAACAACGTCGACGAAGGGGTTCTCGGTTGCAGCCGCTGCCGGGAACGCACCCAGCGCGGCGGCGAGAATCGCGAAAGAGAGGTGTTTCATGCCGCGTAGTATATCACAGATCATGCCGAAGACATAAATCGGATTTCAACTGTCGCGGTGGGCAGTTGATGACGAGGACGTTCTGTGGTATAATCCGACCGTTTCGTAAAAGCGCAGAATTCTACGGGAAAAGAAAAATGTCGAATGAATCTCACGGACAGGGCAGAAGGGATTTCCTCGCGAACGCCGGGCTCGCGGCGATGGCCTTGGCGGCCGGCGGATGCGCGAGCGGGCGCGCGAAGGTCGGCGGCGCCGGCGCGATGAGCAACTTCGCGGCGCCGCCGCTCGCGCGCGTGCGGGTGGGCGTCGTCGGCGTCGGCTCGCGCGGC
>CACWSW010000448.1 GCA_902763655.1 uncultured bacterium | reverse complement strand
CGACCCGTCGCCCGGATCGAGGAACTTCACGTAGTTCGCGCTGTTCGTCACGCACCTTCCCTGCCAGTCCACGCCGATGCCGAAGTTCGACACCCAGCCAAGATCCGCATTCGCCGCCGGACCCGATGTCCCGTTCCAGCCATTGCCCAAGCGCAGGAAAAACGTCTTCCATCCCGCCGTGAGCTTCACGGGCGGCCCCACGTAGAATCGGTTCCAGCCGATGATCGTATTGGAGATCGTGTCTTTGTTGTCGTCCACCTGCACGACGCGCTTGCCGTCGATGACGAGATAGGCATAGCGCGTCATGCTGGGACGCGCTTGCCGTCGATGACGAGATAGGCATAGCGCGTCATGCTGGAGACGAAGTTGCAGGTCACCTCCTCGCCCTCCTCGCCGGGGATGCGGATGTAACCCGTGTAGTAGTGGGCCTGGTAATGGGTCGCGGCGCCATCCGCGCCGCTTGTTGCTGGCCAGCCCTGATAGGCGTAGGCCGCGCCCTTCGGCTCCACGCACTGGAACGGAACGGAAGCCGGAATCGTCGTGTTGGCGTTTCCGCTCGTCTTGCCCCAGCTGTAGTACCAGTTGAGGCCAGTCGGCACGTCGGGGACGCGCGTCCCGAAGCGGAGCGTGCCGCCCTGCACGTCGGTCGCGCCCGCCACGCGGAACGGACCGTAGATCGTCAGTTCGTCCGTCCCCGTCTTCGTGAGCGACTTGAGCGTGCCCTTCACGAGCAGCGACGTACCCGTCACGGCGCAGCGTCCGTCCGCGATTACGTCCGGGAACTCGGCGACGCGTGCGTAGAACACGCCCAGCTGTGCGTTGTTGAGGCGGATCGGCGCGCCGTTCGTGGGAATGGCGGCGAACGGCGTCATGTACGTGCTGCCGGCCGACGTGGTCTTCACCACCGAGACGCCGCCCGTCACGGCGCCGGCGACCGCGCCGACCTTGCCCGTCACGCTCACGCCGCCCGCGAACGAGTTGTCGGGATTGGAAAACTGGACATAGCCGCCGCCGTATGCGGTAAAGCCACCGTTGCCGGAAATGGGCGCAGAGAGATTCAGTCCCCGTTGCATGCCGGAAATCGCAACCGGCGTATTGCCATCCACCGTCACGGCACCACTCCATTGGTTTGTGCCGGTAATCGCCCCCAAGCCGAAGTAGCCGCTTCCAATGGCGAGCATAGCCCCGTCCTTCAGCCACAGCGTGCGCTTTTGCACCGACTGGGCATTGCTCAGATAAAGTTGGGCGCCGGGTTCGACCGTCACCGAATAGGTTGCGGACCCATCCCCCGTGGCGCTCTCAAAGCCGAATCGTCCTGATTCGACATGGACGCTGCCGGGCGTGTTGACGCCTACCGCGACGAACCGGAACAACGCATTTGCGGTGTCCATCGCGACGACGATGGTATTGCTGTTGCAGTAGATGTTGCCGTAGCGGAACTCCAGCTGAGTGGTACCGGTCACGCGAATGTCGCCGTCGAGGATGATCTTGCCGGCCGCCGCAAAGTTCTGGCAATAGCCGTTCGTCTGGCGGATGGCGCCCAGGTTGTTGTAGCCCGTTCCCTTCAGGTGAAAGATCTCGGCACCAAAAGCCGGCGAACCACCAGAGGCCGTCCAGGTGTTCGGTGCGTCACGCGTACTCCAGAGCGTACCGCCGTCCACGTAGGTGATGCCGGTTGTCGTGCCGAACGAGTTCACCGCCGTGGCCTTGTACTGACCGTCGAGGATGTAGATGTCGTTCGGGTACTCCGCCATCACGGCGCCGACGATGAGCGTGCCGCCGCCCTTTTTCGCGAGCGGATAGGCGACGTTGTGTACTTGCCGTCGACCACGCCGAAAGTCGGCGCACCGAACGCGCCCAGGCACGCCGCCGCGCATGCAAATGCAATCGTCTTTTTAAGCATCGTAGAAGCTCCTTGCTATTGCGAAAAGTACTTGACATTCTACCACACGCTCCCCCGTTTTTGTCAATAGTGGTTTTTGCACGTCGTGTGGTTGGCCTCTGCGTTTTTCACCCATGCGTTTTGAGATTGGAAACAACCAGAACAACTGGTAAAAACAACTTTGAGAGAGGTGCGTGGGTTAACTCGCCCGCGCCCATTTGCTGATACTGCCACTATCATGAGAGAAGGACTTCTAACTTCTGACTTCGGGCTTCGATTTTCCTGAAGTCTGAAGTCCTCCCTATCCCTTGTGAAATCATTGTGACCCGGATGAATGCTTTCCGCACCGCCGAAGGCGTTTCCGCCTCTTCCGTGGTAACATCTTCCGTCCCAAGGTCGGCAAATGGGCGCGGACGAGTTAGCCCGTGCGCCAAAGGCAAGTTTTTTTAAATAGTTGTTTCCAATCATCAGAAGGCTCGGCGGTGAATTACGCCCAAATCCCAGCAGCAGGTCATAACAACCTCACAAACAAGTTTCTTTCATGGCAAAATACTTCAAAGCGCCTTGTCCTGTACGGATATCCACTTCGCGAGCGCGGGGCCGCCTTTGCCCTTGGAGGCGTCGTGGCCCCAGCCGATCGAATCGAAGATCGCCTTCTTCTTGGACGGGCACACGTTGTAGGCGGCGTATCCCGCGTGCGGCGGGCAGACGGTGTCGATGAAGCCCACCACGAAGCCGATCGGCACGTCGATCTGGCGCGCGAAGTTCACGCCGCAGAAGTACGGCGCGTTCTTGCTGGCGGCCTCCCTGTTCTCGGGCAGCTGCGCGTCGATCAGGCGCGGCCAGCCAGCCTCGCGCGAGGACACCCGGTCGCCGAGCAGGTCCGTGATCGCCGGTACCGCGATGGACGCCATGCGGATATGCTTGTTGAGACCTGTGAGGATCAGCCCGAAGCCGCCGCCCTGGCTGCCGCCGGTGTAGCGCACGTGCTTGGGGTCCACGCCCGGACGCGACGCAGCCCAGTCCACCGCGCGGTTTGCCGCTAGGATCACACCGTAGTAGAAGTAGTCCTCGCGCGATGCCGCGATGCCGCACTGCGTGTAGCGGACGGTCTTCACCGGATACTTCTTCGCGTAGGCCTGATCCTCTTCCTTCTGCACGGCCGTGCACTTCGCGCTCTTGTGCGGCTCGCCCCTCAACACCGCGGGGTCGTAGTAGTGCACGTTCACCTTCAGGTACATCGCGTTGCCGGCCATCGAGCAGCCCCAGGACGACGGGCCGGCGCCCGGCACGTTCACGTGCAGCGGGAACGGTCCCTTCGTCTTGTCGACGGGCTCGGAGAAGTAGCCCCACACGTAGCGGCCCTGCGTGGACGGGATGCGCAGCTCGTACATCACGGAAGCCGCGGTGCGCTTCACCTCCGTCACGCGGATGGGCTCGGTAACCTCGCGATCGTACTTCGCGATCGCCGAGCGCCAGAAGTCCATGAAGTCGTCCGGATACGGCGTG
>CACWSW010000447.1:583-2261 GCA_902763655.1 uncultured bacterium | reverse complement strand
TTCGCCACGCCGTCGAGTTTCTTCGTGCCGTCGGGGGCGTCCATGATGGCGGTGAGGTTGGAATCGTCGAACTGCGTGAAGTCCTGCTGGACGAAGCGGTCGAAGTCCTTGGCGTCGATTTTGATCATCAGTCCGGTGCGAATCGTGCTGCCTTCGCCGAGGTTCATGGTCCGGCTTTTTCCCTTGCCGTCCGCGGCGATGATCGACTGGGGATGCCGGGTTCCGTTGAACTGCACCGTCACCGAGCCGTTCTTGTCAAGTTCAAGCGTGATTTCGCCCGGCTGCTTCATGGCTTCGTTTCCGAGTTCGTATGTCTTGCCCGCACCCTGGGGATCGAGGTTCCTGGACTCGGTTTCGTGGGAGATTCTGTCCATTTCGCCGGAAAGGAAGGACATGACGATCCAGGCCTTCTTCTGCTGCGCGGGGTCGAGCTCTCCGAATGTCGTTTTCTCCCCCTTCGTGAGGAGGGAGGCGATCTGGTCCCGGGCTTCGAGGGGATCCCGGGAGAGTTCGCCGCCGCCGGGGAGCTTCACCTTCGGTCCGGTTGCGCGATCCTTTGCGAAGGCGGTGTCCTCGAACCGGCCCGCCGCGAACTTCTTGCACGCCGAGGCCATGGTCCAGTTGAGCAGCGGGAAGGCGGTTTGGTTGCGCGGATGGCGGATGGCGTCCCGGGGGTCCATGGGATGCGGCCCCATGCGCTTGAGATACAGGTCGCGCACGAGCCCGGCCGCCTCGCCGTCGCCCGACACGATGTTGTTCGCGTATTGCCGGCGTTCGCGTTCGCAGGCCGCGGCGGCGGCGGGGACGATGCCGCGGGTGATCGCCTTCTCCTCGGCGCCGTTCCTCATGTCGATTTGGCCTTCGTAGTCGGAAATTCCCCTGCGGAGCTCATCGCGGGTCGCGCCGAATTTCAAGTTTATCGCCATGTGCATCATGGACAGGACTTTGGCGTGGGTGCCGCCTTGGCCCTGCACGTGATACCGCAGACCGCCTTTCGCCGCGGATTTGTCGAACTCGCCCATGGAGATGTCGTTGTAGATCGCCAGGAGCTTGGAGGCGGAGGGGGCGCTCAGCGCGGCCTGAATGTTGCGGCAGGCCGCCGTTCCGCACTTGTCGAGAACCAGACCGGCGATGAAGTCCCGGCAGACGTCTTTTTCGTCGGCGCCGTCGAGCGCGTCCGCCTTCGATTCCACGGAGACGGCGTGAACCGCCTTCTCGAATTGCGCGACGGCCTTGTGCAGATCGAGGGCGCTCGACCTGGTGGTGATTTTCGCGACGCTGCCGACGGCGGCGCTCCGGCTCAGCCGGATCATCGCGGCGAAGAGTCCCTGGTCCAGGGACTTCCCGTTGAGTCCCTTGAGCGCGTCCACGCCGCGCCTCACGATGGTGTCGTCGCCACCGGCCGCCTCGCGGATTTCGTTGAGATTGCCGATGATTTTGTCCACCCTTTTCCTGATGTCCTCGGCGGAGCGGAGATTGTCGCCGGACCCGTTGAGCAGTCGCTTGATGTTCTCCACGACGACTTCGAGCGCGTCCGGATCGGCGCCGGCCCGGTCGATGGCGGCCTGGACGACCTCGTCGATCTGCTCCGGCGTCGCCGGGATGCCGTCCCTGTCCAGTTTTCCATAAACGGCGGCGGCGTTCGCCCTGGCCTTTTCCAGGGCCGTTTCGGGGGTGA
>CACWSW010000447.1:0-562 GCA_902763655.1 uncultured bacterium | reverse complement strand
TGCCCTTGTCGTAGTCCTCGAGGCGCATCGCGTCCCAGACGCCGGACGGGACTCGCGACTCCCCGCCGAACATGCCGACGATCGCATCGCGGAAGAGCGCGCGCGCGTCGTTGTTCGCCTTCTGGTTGGTCTTGAGGCGGCCGACGTTGCCGACCCAGTCGCCCTTCGCGGCCGTGATGGTGCGGTCGGCGAGTCCTCCCGCCTCGGCGTTGTTCGTGCGGGCGATCGCTTTGCCCTTGCCCGCGTCCACGCGCTGCTGCGCGAAGTCCGTGAACATCTTGAACGTGGCGAGGCTTGCGTTGATGTCGAGTGCCATGGAGGTCTCCTTCGGAGAGTTGAAAAGTTGAAAGGTTGAACGGTTGAAAGGTTGAACGGTTGAAAGAGGAAACGCCGCGGGGCCGCTAGACGCTGATGAAGCCGGAGGAGGGCAGGCCCATGGCGGGGGCCTCCTCGTCGCGGGCGGCGGCCTCTTCCGCGGCGGGGCGGAAGTTCTCCAGCGCCAGCCGCCACTGCTCGACCTGGTTCACGAACGCCTCGAGCTCCGCGCAGAAGCCGTCCAGCT
>CACWSW010000446.1 GCA_902763655.1 uncultured bacterium | reverse complement strand
GCGTCGACGGCGTCCGCTACCACGGCCGCGACGTCACGGTGCTCTTCGACCGCGACGGCAAGCACTACGGCAAGGGCAAGGGCCTCGTCGTCCTGGAATGACAGCTGCAAGGGTCACCACATGAAAAAGTTTTTCCTCTCCATCGGAAACGCCATCCCCTGCCCCGCAGAATATCCCGAACACCGGCTCTTCTGTCTCGACCTTCTGCGCGGCATCGACATGTTCATGCTCGTCGCCCTTCATGGCATTCTTGTCGCCTTAGGCAAGATATTCGGGTTCCCAGACTGGTGGTCCTACCACCTCAACCATCCGGCATGGGTGGGCTTCTCTCTCTTCATCTTCATGTGCGGCGCCGCCATCCCGCTGGCCATCGGGCGGCGGATGGACGAGGGCGCGTCGCGTGCGGCGGTCTGGCGGCATGTCATCGGCCGCGTCATCCTACTCTGGTTCTGCGGCATGCTCGTGCAGGGCCGGCTCGCGACGCTCGACGCGATGAAGATCAGCCCTTACAACAACACGCTCCAGACAATCGCCGCCGGCTACCTGATCGCGGTGATCGTCATGCACTTCAAGAGCCGCATTGTCCGCATCGCCGCGCCCGCCGTCCTCGCGCTCGCCTACACGCTCATGCTCCACTTCTGCGGCGATTATTCAGAGACCGGCAACTACGCCAGCGTCTTCGAGATGAAAGTCCTCAAGCTGCTCGTTCCGGAAGGCAGCGCCGCACTCAGCATTCACAACTACACATGGTTCCTCACCACGTTCATGTTCGGCGCGATGACGATCTGCGGGATGCTGGCGACGGACATACTTCGCGCGGACTGGGCGCCGGCGAAACGCGCCGGCATCCTCTTCGCCTACGGCGGCGGGCTACTCGCGCTCGGTTTCGCCGTCGAGCCGTGGGTTCCGTGCATCAAGCACATCTTCACGCTATCATTCACCGCCCAGGCGATGGGGTATTCGGTGATCGCGCTCGCGGTCCTCTACGTCCTCACGGACATCCTCCGCATGCGCCGCGGCACGGGCGTCCTGCTTCTCTACGGGCAGTTCGCCCTCACGGCCTACATGGTGTCGCACTTCTTCCGTCCCGCCGTGAAAGGCGTTGTGGACCCCGTCATACAAGGAATACCGCACCTGCTCGGCAAGGAGCATGCGGCATGGATGCCGCTCATCACAGCAGTCGCCACGGCGATCGTCCTCACCGCCATTCTCGCCGTCCGGCGCAAATTGAAGGACTGACCCCTTGCCGCTTCTCAATCAGCGCGCACGACTTCGTAGAGCATCCGCGCGCCTTCGGGGCCGCGCACGGACGCGGTGAAGGCGAGCTTGCCGCCCTCGACGCGGCACGGCACCTGCGCGATCCGCGCGCCCGTCGTGTCGAGCGCGTACACGGCGTAGCGCGCCGGCTCGTCAAGGGCGATCGAGATGTCTGCGGATCCCACACGCACGATCGGCGGGGTGGTGCCCCACTTCAGCAGCACCTGGCGTGACGCGTCGTCGTAGACGTTGCCGCTCGCCTGGACGTCCGTGAGGTGCGAGACGAGAATGCGGCGCGCGCGGCGGATGGGAGTGGGCTCAACGTCCACGGAACTCGCCCACACGGTGGCGGCCGCGTCGTGCACGGTGAACGACACCGTGCCGCACGCGAGCGCGCCCTCCGGCGCGAATCCGCCTGAAGTTCGCGGCGTGTCGATCGTGAACGTGCCGCGCACGCGGTCGAGCGCGAAGGCGGCGTTCGGCGCGCGCGCGAACGGGGCGTTCGTGGAGGCGTGCGTCTCGGCGAGCGGACGCACCATGGTGCCGGGGCGTACCTTCGTGGCGTCAACAGAGGTGGACACCTGTCGGTCCCAGGCGGCGTCGCTCCATTGGGGTACGTCGGTGAGCGCGCGGCCGCCCGCATTGCGCAGGGCGGCGTCCGTCACGAGGTAGGTCTCGGCAGCGGTCAGCGGCGCGAGGTCGCGGCGCAGGAAGAGACACACGCTCGCGCGGTCGGAGGCCTGTCCAAGCGGAT
>CACWSW010000445.1 GCA_902763655.1 uncultured bacterium | reverse complement strand
GATTGCAGTGCGGTCCTCGCGCCGGACGCCGCCCGGCAGGTAGACGTTGCTCCTGCCGTTTTCATAGCCGGCCGTACGCTCGAAGCTCCAGACCGCGTCGGCCGAAAGATAGCGCAGCGAGCCGGTCGCCACCGAGGTGAACGCGCCGCGCCAGATCGACTTCTCGTTCGTGAGGGGTTCGTGTGAGTGTCCCGAGAACGCGATCGCCTGGGGAAAGTTCGCGAGCAGGCGCGTCGCCGATCCGTCGTCCATGCCCCATGCGCATTTCCCGTAGACGGTGTCGCGCGGGTGCGGATGCTGGACGTAGAAGAACGGGCGCGACGGATCGCATTTCTCCATCAGGGCGCGAAACGCGTCGCCGCAGCCCGCGCACCCTGTCTCCGCCACCCCGTTGCACCAGATGCCGGGCTGCCAGTGTGCACAGAAGAAGTCGAATCCCTTGATGTTCTTCGTGTAGTACGGCTGCCATTCCTCGTTGAAGCATTCAGCCCAGGCCTTCTTCGGGTCCGCCTGTATCGCCTCGCGCGCAAGGACGTCGGCGTCCTTGAACACGCGTGCGCCGTTCCGCAGGCCGAACGCGTCGTGGTTGCCGAGCACGAACAGGCGCTCGACCTTGCGTCCGTCCGGCGCCCGGTCCCCTGGGAACACCCTGAACCAGGCATCGGCGATCGCCTTGAGTTCGCGGGTCAGGCCGAGGTCGGCCATGTCGCCTGCGATCATCACGGCGTCGACGCCCTGGTCGCGGAAATAGGCGAACGTCTTTTCGAGCGTGTCGGTCTCGTAGCCGGCTGCGAGCGAGCGCCCGTCCGCGGCGAGCCGCACGTGCACGTCGCTCACGACGCCGAACTTCAGCTTGGGAGGGACGCAACTCGTTGCGGCCGCTGCGGTCGCAACGAGTTGCGACCCTCCCAGCGCGCCCAACGAAGCCAGACCGCCAAAGAATCTTCTGCGTGTAATGTCCATGCGCCGATTATACCACATATTGCCCTCGCCGAACGGAACTGCTATACTTCGGGCATCTGAAACCACAAGTCGGCACGTCTACATGAAATCAAGAAATCAACTTCCGGCAACCAGCCTCTTCCGGCTTCTCGCGTTCATTTCCGGCGCGCTCGCCGCGTGCGGCGCCGACGCTTCCTGGATCTGGTATCCGGGCGACTACGCGCTCTGGCGCGGCAACGACCTGCAGGCGAACCGGATCGAGTTCGGCGGCGGCTATCCCGTCTTCTGGGCATCGTACGCCGCACACCCGCTCGTCGACTTCACGAAGACCGTCGATCTCAAGGCGCCAGAAACCGTGGACATCGCCTGGGAAGGCGTCTGCCGCATCACAGGGAAAGGACTGATGCCGGGCGTCGTCTCGAACCGCTACGTGTTTCCCGCCGGGAAATACACGATCACGGCGCGTGTCTACTCGCAGGGACGCCCACCCGCGCTCTACCTGAACGGACCCACCATCAAGACCGACTCCTCCTGGCACGCTGACTGGCGCATGGGCGCAACCGGCCTTGGCGGCATCCCCGCGCCGCCGGCGGAGACGCGCGCAGCGTTCGACGCGCCGTCGAAACGACCGGCAATCTGCGTCCTCGAGACGCGCAAGACTATCCACGGCAACCACCTCTTCGCCGACTTCGGGCGCGAGACGTTCGGATTCCTGAAGCTGCTCGGCGTGTCCGGCAAGGGGAAGGTGCGCATAGTCTACGGCGAGTCCGAGCCGGAGGCGCTGTGCGAGGACCCGAACGGTCCCGACCAGTGGGAGATACTCGACGTCGGGCCGGGAGAGACGTTCCGCGCCCCCGTGGCGCGCGGCTGGCGCTACGTGCAGGTGATCCCGCAGGACGGGGTCTCGGTCCGCGGGGTGTCGATGGACGAGCAGCTGTGTCCGCTCGTGCGAGCAGGCTCGTTCCGCTGTTCCGACCCGCTCGTCAACCGCATCTGGGACGTCTCCGCGCGCACGCTCGAGATCACGACGCGCGAGATCTTCATCGAGGGCGCCAAGCGCGACCGCTGGACGTGGAGCGGCGACGCGCGCCAGAGCTACCTGATGAGCTACTATCTCTTCGGCTCGCAGGACCTCTGCAAGGACTCCCTCTTCTACCAGCGCGGCGGCGATCCCGTGGTGATGCACGTCAACCAGATCATGGACTACACGTTCTACTGGTTCATGTCGGTGCGCGAGTACTACCAGTACACGGGCGACCGGCTCTTCCTGGAGCAGGTGTTCGACCGCATGGTGTCGCTGATGGACTTCGCGATTGCGCGGCTCGACGCCAACGGCCGCCCCCGCAACGCCTACCGCGACTGGATCTTCATCGACTGGGCGCCGCAGCCGCTGCACAACGCCGGCGGCGTGACTAGCTTCGAGCAGATGCTGCTCGTGGAGGCGCTCGAGGCGCTCGCCGACGTGGCAGACACAATCAAGCGTCCCGGCGCGGACGCCTGGCGCGCCCGCGCGAAGAAGCTGCGCGCCGAGATCGTGCCCCTCTTCTGGAATGCCGAGAAGGGCGCGCTCATGCACCTCCTGAAGGACGACGGCACCCTCGACCCGCAGCTCACGCGTTACCCGAACATGTTCGGCCTCGCCTGGGGCTACTTCGACGCCGCCCAGCGCGATTCCGTGCTGAAGAACGTCATCTTCAACGACGCCGTCATGAAGATCCAGACTCCCTACATGCGCTTCTACGAGCTGGAGGCGCTCTGCAGCCTCGGTCTCCAGACCAAGGTGATGGACGAGATCCGCACCTATTGGGGCGGCATGCTCGACGAGGGCGCGACGAGCTTCTGGGAACTCTACAACCCCGACGAGAAGGGCCTCGCGAAATACGCGATGTACGGCCGGCCGTTCGGCAAGTCGCTCTGCCACGCCTGGGGCGCCTCTCCCCTCTACCTGCTCGGACGCTACTACCTCGGCGTGTCGCCGACGAAACCCGGCTTCGAGGAATACGTCGTACAGCCCGACCTTGGCGGCCTTGCGTGGATGGAAGGTTCCGTGCCCACGCCCCACGGCGCGATCCGCGTGTCGGTGCGC
>CACWSW010000444.1 GCA_902763655.1 uncultured bacterium | reverse complement strand
GGCGAGATTGCCGTAGGCCGCCGCCGTCTTGTCGGCCAGGCGGAACGGCACGGACGACGGGCCGATCAGCGACCTGCCGCCGCGCTGCACGAGGAAGCCCGGACCGCGCCTGGCGAAATAGAACCAGTTGTTGATGTGGAAGAGGCCGCCGTCGACGCCGATGTAGCCGTAGCTGTTGGCATTGTACGCCAGCAGGACGCTTGTACTCATCAGACCCGTCAGCATGTGCAGCTCGCCGCCGAACTGGTAGCACGCCCCCTTGCCATAGCAGCCGACTGAAACATTGTTCGAGACGATGGCGTTGTCCTGCACCTTCAGGATACCGCCCCAGTTGTCGCCGCCGGTCGTGTGGTAGCCCAATGTGAACTCCGACAGCTTCTCGTATCCCGGAAGGCAGAGGAAGCGCGCATTGTCCTTCACCGTCATCACGGCCGGCGTCGCCAGAGAATTGGCACCGACGAGCGCGTAGGTCCCGACGCTCGGCGTATTGGTGATGCTGACCTTCACGCTATCCTGCAGGACGATGTCGCCATAACCGGTCTGCCGGATGCTCCCCAGCACGTGCGTGTTCGTGCCCGTCAAGTGCAGGTGCCCGCGCGTGGGATTCAAGAACATGCCAGGTCCCGAGACGGGCCCATTCACCCACAGGCAGGCGTTGCTGGCCTCCACGCCGGCGGCATAGAGGTCCACGTTCAGTTTCGCCCCCTGGATTTCAATCGGTCCCTCCATGTGGGACTGCTTGAGGCCATTCGCCGGCGACAGGTCCTTGTTGTGGATCATGACGTACGACGTGCCTTCCGAGACGAGCCGACACGGGAATGCGTTCTTGAACACCTGGAAAAGACGCAGATACGTATCGTTCTTCAAACGAACCGTCATGTTCGACACCGATCCGTTGGAGCCCGGGGCATCCAACACCGCCGCATTCGAGTGTTCAACATTCAAACGGCAATTGTCGGCGACGACGATCTCGCCCGGATCCTTGATGTACGTCTTCCCGTTGCTGCCGCCCGTGTAGCGTGCCAGGTCGAAGATACGGGAATACTTCCTGTTGTTTCCATACGCCTCATCCTCCTTCGCGGATGTGAGCGTGAGCGTATGGTTGTTCATCTCCAGCGTGCCGCCGCTGATGCCCCAGCGGGAACCGGCGTTGATGGTCGCGTCGCCCGTCATCGTGACCGAGGAAAGGCAAAACGGGTCGGCTAACGCCCGCGCCCAGGGGCGCTGCAGCGCGCCGTTGCCGTCGGGCCCCGTTCCTTCAATGTAGAACTTCGTGTTCTCAAAATAGTCCGTCGGTGACTTGACATAGTCTGTCGGCTCCGTGAACACCACCGCCGCGCCGTTCTCCACCGTTACGGTGGAGGGTCTGCCGAAGCGCGGCTTCCAGCCCATGAGGAAACCGGCCTCCACCGTCATCGTGCCGGTGAACGTGTTGGCCGTCGCCGTCGCGCCGAGGCTCACGGCACCCGTTCCCTTCTTGACGATCGACGTGACGCCGCTCAAGGCAGTCGTGTATTCGTAGGGCGTCGCCTCCGTGTAGTCGGCCACGTCCACGTCAAAGGTCAGCGTGCCGTCCACCAGCGTGTACGGATCGGCAAACGCCACGAAAACACCAACAAGGCATGCTGCCACTAGCACGTTCGCAAAAGTGCACCGATTATAGACCATCCCCTCGCCAAAGGCAAGCCTAAAGCCTTTGTGGACTACCGCAAGGTGACGATGCGGATGTCGTCAAGACGGGCCTCGTACGTGCCGGGCGCGAAGCGGCGGTCTGCGCGCACCATGATGCGCACGATCGTCTTGCCCGTGTAGCAGCGCAGAGGTATCGACACGTCTGTCCATTCGCCCGGGGGCAGCGACTTCCCCACGGGCAACCCGCGCAGTATCCGCGCCTGCGTGCCGTCGTCGAACGCCAGGTCTAGCGTGACCGTGCCGGCCGATTTCTCGTCCGTCGGCTTCATGCGATACTTGAGGCGCGTCTTTGGCCATACCGGCGAACGCCCTTCCCAGATGTCGGCGTACACGAAGGCGTACGCCTGATCCTTCAGCTCCGCGCGGAACAGCAGCTCGCCGCCGTCAACGCGGCAGCACCAGTCGCCATGGCCGCGCACTCCACCCCAGCGCGCGACCTTGTTTTCCAGTGGACGATTCGCTTCGCAGTCGATCGTCACGTCCACCGGCGGCGCCTTCGGCAAGAGCGATTCCGGCAGCGGG
>CACWSW010000443.1 GCA_902763655.1 uncultured bacterium | reverse complement strand
CATCCACTCGCGCTTCGCGTAGTGGTACTGCACGTCCTCGTCGATCGGCACGTCGTCATGGATGCCGTCCGTCCAGTGGAGCCTGAACGGCTCCATGCCCGGACGCGCCGGGAACTCGTACGTGAGCGTCTCGCGCGTCGGCCACGACTCGGGACACACGTAGCTCATGTCCTCCATCGTCACCGCGGTCGGCGGCGTCTCCATGAGGTTCATCGCCCAGAACGGGGCGTCGAGCACATGGTTGCCCATGTTGCCGAGCGAGCCGTTGCCGAAGCCGCGGATGTCGTACCAGCGCTGGCCGAGGTAGGAACGGCGGTAGGGACGCATCTCGGCCGGGCCCACCCACAAATCCCAGTCCATGCCCTTCGGCGGATCGATAACAGGACTGAGCTTGCGCTGGGCGTTGAAGCGGTCGGACCAGCTCCACACCTCGCGGATCTGTCCGAGCGCGCCGCTCTGCACGTATTCGGCGACGAGCGGCTGGAACGGACCCGAATGGCCATGGTGGCCGGCCTGCGTTACGACGCCGTACTTGCGCGCGGCGGCGGCGAGGAGATACCTCGCCGCCCATCTGGTCGAGGAACACGCGGTAGTCGGCGAACGTGCGCACCTTAGAGAGGTCGTAGTCGGCCTTGAGCTTCTTGATGCGCGCCTTCGTGGCGTCCATCTGCGGCGCGTCAGGGTCGACCATCGCCACAATCTCCTCGTCGAGGCACTTCGTCACGAGCACGCTGCGGAGACGTCCGCCGCACCCGATGAGCGCCACGCGGATCTTCCGCCCGGCCGCGATCTGCCGGGGACGGCTCTGCCCGAAGGCGCGCCCGCCGATGTTGAACGCCGCCGCTCCCGCAGCCAGCTGAATAAACTCCTTGCGATTCATTGTTGTTCCTTTCTTGATGGTTAAATGATTTCAGTATGACAGAGGACAAAGGATCAAGCACTAGGCACTAGGCACTAAGCACTAGGCACTACGCCTCCAATTCCCAGCCCTTCCTGTATGTCGCCTCAAGCCGGGCGTCGGAGGCCGCGTCGTTCGTGATGTGCGTGCCGTCCCACAGCAGCTTCTTGCCGGCTGCAAGGATGCCCACGTTGCCGAGGAGCACGGCCTCGCCGAGCGGCACGGAGAACTCGAATCCCGTGTTCGCCTGACGTCCCTCGCGGATCGCCTTGAAGAACTCGCCCATGTGGTCGATCGCGTTCGCGCCCGTGAACTTGCGGATGTCCTTGCCGAGGCTCTTCGGGAAGAAGCGCACCATGCTGTGCTGGCCGTACCAGGCGTAGCCCTTCGTGCCCTTGAAGAACGCGCCGTTCGTCGCGAACGGGGCCTTCTCGAGGTGGTAGTCGCGCTCGAGCTTGTGCATGATCTCGGGCATGTTGTGGTCCTTGCGCCCGGCCTTGGCGTAGCCGTAGTTGGAGAGGTTGGCCGCCTCGTAGTCGAGGCCGTAGCGGAGGCCGTCCGTCCAGTGCATCTTCACGGGGCCGCGGTTGCCAACGGCGGGGAACTCGTACTCCATCTCGGTGCGGATGGACCACGACCCCTCCGCCACGATGTCCGCATGCGTGCAGTAGATGGAGGTGGGATGCGCCGCGCCGAGGTTGAGCGCCCAGAACGGCGCGTCCATCACGTGCGTGCCCATGTTGCCGATCGAGCCGTTGCCGAGCTTCTGCCAGCTGTGCCAGTCGTGCGGATGGAGGCCGAAGAGATGCTTTTTCTGCGGACCGTAGTAGCCGCACAGTTCGGCCGGGCCGCACCAGGAATTCCAGTCCATGTCCTTCGGCGGGTCCTCCGGCTTGGGGCGGTACCCCATCGCGTTCACGCGGTCGGTGTAGGCCCACACCTCGGTGATGTCGCCGAGCACGCCCGCCTGGAGCGCCTCCACGCACACCTTCATCGCGCGCGTGGAGTGTCCGAAGTTGCCCACCTGCGTCACCACGCCCATCTTCTTCGCGATGCGCCCCATGATCTGGGCCTCGCGCACGGTGTACGCCATCGGCTTCTCCACGAACACGTGAATGCCGCGGTTCATGGCCATGATCGCGGCGGGGGCGTGGTGGCGGTTCGAGGTGCAGATCACCACCGCGTCGATCGAGTCGCCCATCTCCTCGAAGAGCGGATGGTAGTCGTCGTACTCGCGCACGCCCTCGATGTTGGCGGCGTTCGGCGTCTTCTTCACGCGGGCGATGAAGTCGCGCCGGCGCGGCGCGTCCGGCTCCACCACGGCCACGACCTGCTCGGAGGTGTCGGCGAGGATCATCTCGCGCATGCGGAACCCGCAGCCGATCAGCGCCACGCGGATCTTCGCGCCCTTGGCGATCTGCCGCGCGCGC
>CACWSW010000442.1 GCA_902763655.1 uncultured bacterium | reverse complement strand
GGCGCGGACACCCTTGCCGACGTCCCCTTCGGCACGGAGAACGTCCAGGTCCACGTTCCGTCGTCGCCATACTTCCAGCTGCTTCTGATCGCTCCCTCCGGCGATATGAAGGACGCGTCGACCGATCCAAGACGCTTGTCGGGAATCGGCGCCAGCACGAAACGCTTCCAACCCACCGCACCTTTCGGCTGGCGGATGCCGGCCGCCGCCGCGAAGAGCCACTCCGCCACGCACCCGTAGGCGTAGTGGTTGAAGCTGTTCATCCCCACGGGGCCGAACCCCTTCTCCTTCGTGTAGCCGTTCCAGCGTTCCCACACCGTGGTCGCGCCCTGGTCGACCGAATACAGCCAGCTCGGAAAGGCGTCCTGCAGCAGGAGCGAATACGCCAGTTCGGGCGCGTTCGCCTCGAACGTCAGCGTCGGCATCAGGATCGCCGTGCCGAGGAATCCCGTCTGGAGACGGTTGCCGCACGCCTTGATGTTGTCGACCAGGTCGCGCTTCGTGGCCTCGACCGCCGCCGCGTTACCGCAAAGGCCGAGCTTCAGCATGTAGAGGTCGTTGCACTGTCCCTTGTATTCGTCTTTGATCGTCCCGTCCGGTCCAACGTATTCCGCCGCGAACGCACGGCGCAGCTTCGCCTCCTCCTCCGCGTAGTGGCGTTCCGCCGCATCGCGCCCCGTCGCCGCCGCCATCTCGCGCATGAGCATCGCCATCCACACGCGGAAGTACGCGTTGAGCGCCTTGACCTGCCGTCCGTCCATGGCGTCTCCCTTGGCCTTGAGATGGTGCTCGAACGCCAGCCAGTCGCCGTGGTTGATGCGGTACGGCTCCGCGTTGCCCTCGAGGAAGTCCATGTAGCGGACCATCGACTTCCACGCCTCGTCGACGAACCGGCGGTCGCCGTACCACTTCCACAGACGGTAGGGGATGATCACTCCGGCGTCCGTCCACCCGGCGCTCGCCCACGGGGGGAACGTATGGCGCACGTTCGGCACGAAGCACATGTAGCAACCGCTGGCGCGTTGCGCGTCGCGCAGATCGGCCAGGTACTTGCCCAGGAACGCGCTCGTGTCGGCGAAATAGGCCGCGCTGTTCATGAACACCTGCGTGTCCGCCGTCCATCCCATGCGCTCGTCGCGCTGCGGACAGTCCGTCGGCGACGAAAGGTAGTTGGAGAGCAGTCCCCAGCGGATGTTCGCGATGAGCCTGTTCACGCGGACATTCCCCGTGACGATGCGTCCCCGCTCCATCTCGCGCGTGACGGACGAGACGGGCGTCGAGCGCCAGCGCGCGAACACGACCGGACGGGTCGTCGTCACGCCGAGGTAACGGTAGCCGAAGTACGTGTAGCGCGGCATGTACGACTGCCGCCCGTCCTTGAGCGTGTAGTGGATTCCGGCGTAGGCGGAGCGCAGGGCGGCAAGGTAGGGCGTCCCCGCCGGTCCGTCGTTCCCGCGCGACTTCTCGCCGTGCGACTCGTTCAGCATCTCCGACACGCGGATCTTGAGTTCGGCCCCCGCCTCCCCCGTCACCTCGAACGACGGAACGGCGGAGCAGTTCTGCCCGAAATCGATCACCAGCATCTCGCCCGGTTCCAGGCGCACGACCTTCCCGTCCGTGCAGTGCCGAATCACCTTCGCCACGCCGAACGCGTCCTTCGACGCCCCCTCCACGCCATTGACGACGTACATTTCCCGCGGCGTGAGCACGAGGTCCTCCCGAAGCGCGATCTTCGCCGCCGCCGGCGCCGCCGCCGGACGCAACTCGCCCGTAAACTCGGTGTTGCGGCGGACGCCCTTCAATCCCTCCACCCGTCGCCGCGCGTCAAAGACCTCGCCCTCGTAGATCCCCGCCGAGACGACCGGTCCCGTGTAGGCGGCAAGCCAACTTTCGTCAGTGCCGACCGTCTGCGCCGAACCGTCGTCGAACTCCAGGCGCAGTTCGCCGCGAAACGCGATCTCCTCGCCGAGCTGCCATTCCCGCCTGTTTCCGCGCTGCCAGTCTGACACCTTGGCCGGCGGACGCATCATCTGGTCGCACCACCATCCCGGCGTGACGGTCGCGGAGAGGACGTTCGTCGCGCCGGCGCGGCGATCGAGCAGGTCCGTCACGTCGTAGGAATAGACGTGGCGGCACTTGCCGCATTCCGTCACGCCCGGCTTGAGGAAGTCGTTGCCGACGCGCCGACCGTTGGCGAACGCCTCGAACACGCCCTGCGCTGTGACGGCCCACGTCGCGCGCCGGATCGTACCCTTGTTCGCAAAACTCTTTTCAAACACAGCCGCCGCGCCGTTGGCGGGCGACCTCTCCTGCGGCGAGACAAACATCGCCGCCGACGCGGTCATCGCCGCGAGGCAGACGCCCCCCGTCCGCGCAAGCGCGCCGAACCCAAACGTCCAGGGTACCCCGACCTTCATTTAGTCTCTTTCTGCCACGTGGCTATCGGTCTCATCGGTTGGGTATTGTACCATAACCGCATTTGGATACGAACGGGCAATTGCGATTTTTGCGCATTTGCGCACTCGCCTGCGGCCAACTATTTCAC
>CACWSW010000441.1 GCA_902763655.1 uncultured bacterium | reverse complement strand
TACCTGCGCTTCCTCCAGAAGGTGACCGTGGAGAGATGCCCGTCGTTCGACGAGCTGCCGGCCATCGTCCGCCACCTCGTGCAGCTCGCGTGGGACCGCACCTACTACGAGTCCCACCAGCACGAGACCCTCGCGTGGTGGGCGCACGCGGTGCTTGATTTCGTCGTCGGCATGACAGACGACTACATCAACGCCCTCGCCCACCGACTTGGCGCGTGAAGCCTGCAACCGTACGGTATCTCCGAACGTCAACGCCGTATTATGCTATACTTGCGGCATGGGAAAGTGTGCTTTGATTGCTTGGGCCTGCGCCGCCGCGTGGAATGCCGTGGCGGGAGAGATCCACGTGTCGCCCAACGGGGACGACGCGGGGGCGGGCACCGTCGCCGCTCCGCTCCGGACGCTGTCCGCCGCCGCCGCGCGCGCACGCGCCGCCGGCGGCGCGCGGATCGTGCTGGCCGACGGCACGTACGAAACCGCCGAGCCGTTCGTCCTCACAGCGGCGGACCGCCACCTCGTCTTCGAGGCCGCCCCCGGGGCGTCGCCCGTCGTGAGCGCCGGACGGCGGATCGCGGGCTGGACGGTCGACGCGAAGGGCTGGTGGCACGCACGCGTGCCGGTCGGCGCGCGGTTCGCGCAGTTTTACGTGGACGGGCAGCGCCGGACGCGTCCGTTCCTGCCGCGCGAAGGCTACTACTTCGTGGAAACCGCCGGCGGGGCGGACCCCGCCACGGGGCGTGAGCGGTTCGTCTGCCGGAAGGGCGAGTTCCCGGCGGGGGAGAATCCTGACATGGAGGTGTGCGTGTTCCACATTTGGTCGATCACGCGCGCGAAGGTCGCCGCGTGGGAGCCGGCGCTCCGCCGCGTCACGCTCGACTCGCCCCATCTCACGCGCGATTACGAGGCGATGAACAACGACCGCTGGTACCGCTTCGACAACGTGCGCACCGCGCTTGGCGCGCCCGGTGACTGGTATTTGGATTCCGCGAAGGGCGAATTGATCTACGTGCCGAAGCCCGGCGAGACGCCCGGCGCCTGCGAGACCGTCGCCGCCTGGCACCGCCACGCCGTGTTCATTGACGGCGCCGAGGACGTCGTGTTCCGCGGCATCACGTTCGCGTACGCCGACTTCGGCGTGCAGGCGCGCGGCGTGCGCCTCGAAAACTGCGCCGTGGCGCACACGGGCGCGTACGGCGCGGTGTTCACGCGCGGCTCGGAACGCTGCGCCGCCGTGGGCTGCGAGTTCTTCGACCTCGGCGCCGGCGGCGTGCGGATCGGCGACGGATGGGAGAAGACGCGCAAGCCGGTCCTCTCCCGCGACTGCACGGTGGAGGAGTGCCTCGTGGAGGAGGGCGGACGCGTGGATCCCGCCGGCGTGGGCGTGTGGGTGGGACACGGCGCCGGCACGCGGATCGCGCACAACACGATACGCAAGCTCTACTATTCGGGCGTGTCGGTGGGCTGGAACTGGGCCGTGGTGACCACCGCGCGCGACAACGTGATCGAGTGGAACCACATCTACGACATCGGGCAGCACGTCCTTTCGGACATGGGCGGCATCTACCTCCTCGGCGCGCAGCCCGGCACCGTGGAACGCTACAACCACATCCACCACGTGACGCGCTCGCGCAACAGCGGGTTCGGCGTCTACTTCGACTCCGGCACGGCGTTCGTGACCGTCACGAACAACGTGGCGCACGACTGCGACGACTGCAATTTCTTCTGCGCGTGCATCTCCGCGTCCAACCGCGTGGAGAACAACGTCTTCGCGTACGGTCCGCGCTACCAGCTGAGCAACCCGGCGCGCGCGCCGGCGCCGTCCTGCGCGTCGCTGTTCGCGCGCAACGTGGTCCTTTGCGACGATCCCGAGAAGTTGATCGCCGTGCAGCCAGACGAACGCGCCATGACGTACACCAACAACATCGCCTGGTGCGGCGGCGCGCCGTTTCCGGACCGCGTGCGCGGCTTCATCTCGCGCGACCCCGGGTTCGCGGATCCGTCCGCCCGCGACTTCCGCGTCCGGGACGACGCGGCCGTCCGGTCGATCGGCTTCGCGCCGTTCTCGATCGAGGGCTGCGGGCGGCGCGCGCCGAGCAGGTTCGCGTCCGCCGCGAAACCCGTTCCCGCCGTGTTCTTCCCCGCCCCGGGGAGACTTTCCTTTCCCGTCGCGGAGGATTCGGAGAGCGTTCCCGTCGGGGCGTGCTGGCCGAACTGGAAACTCCATCCCTCGAACGGCGTCAAGTACATCCACGTCACCGACAAGGTCGCGGCGCACGGCGCGCGTTCGCTCGAGGTGGTCGATTCCCTGCCCGACTGGCCGCCCCACATGTACCTCGACGTGTCGCGCACGAACCAGGGCCCGTGCAGGATCTCGTTCGCGCTCAGGCTGGAGAAGGGCGCGCGGCCCGAGTTCGAGGTGCGGGAGGAGTATTGCCGCTGGGCGCTGACCCCGGGTCCGAAGGTCGACGTGTCCGCCGACGGTTGGCTGTGCGCGCGGGGGCGGCGGCTCGTGCAGGTGCCGTTCGACGCCTGGTTCAAGGTGGAGCTGGAGTTCGAGCTGGGCGCGGGAAGGCGGGAACACATCTACACGGTCTCGGTCACGTTGCCGGGCGAGTCGGCGCCGCGCGTCTTCACGGGCAATCCGATGCACAAGGGTTTCCGCGAGCTCCGCTGGATCGGCTTCCAGAGCCTTGCCAACGGCGGCGCGAGATACTGGATCGACGACTTCGTGTTGTGAGGTTCGCGCTTTACGGCGAGGCGGCGGGATGGTAGAATTGTCGCAATCCTGAAAGGAAAAACAGATGAAGAAAATCTTGCTGACTGTGGCGGCCGCGTTGTTTGTGGCGGTCGAGTGTGCGGCGGCGGTGACGATGCCGCACGTGTTCGGGGACAACATGGTGCTCCAGCAGGGGCAGCGCGTGCCCGTGTGGGGCAAGGCCGCGCCGGGCGAGAAGGTGACCGTGTCGTTCGCCGGGCA
>CACWSW010000440.1 GCA_902763655.1 uncultured bacterium | reverse complement strand
TATGCCGCCGCCGTACATCCGGATGCCCTCGTCGATTTTCCACTTGGTGCTGTTGCCCTCGACCCGGAGCTTGGCGCCGTTCGTGACGACGATCGCCTTAAGATCCACGGTCGCGTTCACGATGCCGAAGTTCGACGTGTTCTTCACGGTAAGCGTCTTGCCCGGCCCGGTAATCGAGCCCGAGGAGCGCACATACCCCGAGACGCCGCGCACATCGAACCGCTTCGAGCCGCCCATCGTGGCGTCGCCGTCCAGCACCATGTCGCTGAAGGTGTAGTAGGTGTTGTACGTGTCGTTCACAATCGCGCCCCGTCCGTCGACGCCCTCGCCGGAGACGCGGACGAGCTTCTCGCGCGTCACCATGGAGCGTGCGGCGTTGGCCGGATCGCTGTTGCTGAAGTTGACGTCGAGCGTGGCACCGTCCGCCACCACGATCGGCGCCGCGTCCGCCGTGCTGCCGAGGGCGCCACTGAGGTCCGCACCCATCCTGAACACGCCGTTCGAGACGAGAAGCGGCTGCGCGTCGTGTCCGCCCGTCGCGTTGAACGTGAACGTGCCGGATCCGGTCTTGACGATCGACCCCGCGCCGCCGAGCTTGCCCGCGCCGTTCAGCGTCACTTCGCGTAGGGCGTGAAGGCGACCTGCTCGCCCGCCGCGTTCGTCCAGGCCGCCACGGCGTCGGACCACACGGACTCGCCCGTCGGGTGCCAGAAGAGGTCCGCCGCCGCGCTGCCGCCGGCCGTCGGCGTGAAGTTGAGGACTCCGCCCGAGACGGAGAGCGCGCCGGAGACGCCGGCGGGGAGGAGCGCGGTGAACTTCGCCTCGTCGCCGGCGGCCGCGCCGGAAAGGATCGGAATCGGCACGCCGTTCACGAAGGTGAAGCCCGTCATGTCGACCGCCACCGTGCCTTCTGCGGGCAGGTTGAGCGAGCCGCCGGAAACGTCGAAATACGCGTTCTGCGCCGGCTTGAGGAGTGTGCCCGCGCCGAGCGTGAGCGGGTAGGGATGGCCGATCACGACCGTGTACGCGAGCGTCGCGCCGCCGTTGACCGTCAGGGGGCCGTATCCCTGCGCGCCGGAAGTGGACACGGTCAGCGTACCGGCCTTCACGACCGTGCCGCCGGAATGCTTCTTCTGGCGGTTCTGCATGATCATCTCGCCGACGCCCTCCTTCACGAGCTTGCTGGCATTCGGAGAGGTAAAGGAATCGAAGGTGACGGTATGGTTCCCCGTGTCGACCGTGAAGGTGTGCGAGTTGAAGTTCAGCCCCCAGTCGTCATCCTTCGGCGCGCCGCTGTCCGTCCGCGCTGGCTCGTAGATGGTGAGGTCATCCTTCGCCGTGAGCCGCGCGTCCGCAAACATCTTGAACGAATAGTCCTTGCGCTTCATGCCGAATCCGCCCGCGCCCACGACGAAGTTCGTGACGTAGACGTCGATCTGCCCGTGGCCGGTCACGTTCTTGTAGATGCCGTTCGCCTCTACGGTGCCGATGTTGCCGGAGCTGGAACCGAAGTTGCGCGGCGTGCCGTTCGCGCCCACGGTGATGTCGCCGTTCGCGACGAGGCGTCCGCCCGCAAGCTTGAAGTCGAGTTTGCCGGCGATTGCGATGCTGTCGAACGTCGCGACGGCGCCCTCGCTCACTACGAGCGACAGCGGGGTGTTCGTCGTGCCCGCAAGGTTCTTTCCCGTCACCGTTGAGTTCTCCGCCACGACGAACGGATAGCCGTTCGGCTGCTGGGGAATCGTCCAGTTCTGCGTGAACGCGAGGTCGCCGGAGAGGACGCGGCTGGGACCCGACATGGCGCTGAGCGAGGCGTCGGGGCAGGTCGCCATCGCGCCGCCCGCGAAGCGCGGCGCGGTCGCCGCGTTCTGCACGAGGTAGGTGCCGGCAAATGCCACCGGACAGGCGAATGTCACGCGTGCGCCCGAATACGTGACGACCTTCGTCACCGTCAGCGTGCCCGTGCCGCCGACAGTCAAGGCGGCGTCGTTCTCGAAGAGGATCGTGTCGCCCGAACCCGGCGCGGTCGCCGGAACCGCGCCGTCCACGCGCCAGTTGCCGGGCGTCGCCCAGTCGCCGCCGCTCGCGCCCGCCCACACGTACGCGCCCGTCGTATCGCCCTCGAGCACAAGCGCGCCGCCGACCACGGACAGCGTGTGACCGGCAAGCGCGAAGCGCGCGGCGTCGGCGGCATCCACGCCCGTCAGGAAGGCGAAAGGCGCGGACGCGCCGCTCGGCATCGTCACGGTGACGGTGGCGTTCGGGGCCACCTCGACTGCGCCCATGTGCCAGGGGCTGACTCCAAGAGAGAGCGTCACGCCGTTCTCGAGGTAGAGCGTACCGGGCCCTTCGAAACGCGCCCCTTCCGACACGGTCACGGCGCCCGTGCTGACCTGCCCGGTCTTCGCGAGGCGCAGCGTACCCTCGTCAATGCGCGTGCCGCCCGCATAGGTTTTCTTGTAGCCGGACTGGTTGTTGAAGGTGTCGGTCATCACGAGCGTGCCCGCGCCCGTCTTGCGGATGGCGCCGCCGCCCGAAACGCCGCAGCCGCACGTCACCGTCTTGCCCGCCGACACGTTGAACGTCAGCGTGATTCCCGCAGAGATGTTGGGCCCCCAGTCGTGCGAGTTGCCAGAACGGAACGGGCCGAGGACATAGAAGTCGTCGGTTGCCGTGACGGTGGTGTTCACGTCAATGCGCAAATAATAGTCCTGCTCGATGCAGCCGTAACCGCCCGCGCCGACGATCAGGTTG
>CACWSW010000439.1 GCA_902763655.1 uncultured bacterium | reverse complement strand
AGGCTGCCTATCACGTCACGGACACCACCCCGTGGGATTTCATCGTCACGCACGGCCTCACGCCGGAATCCATCAAGGGCCGCCCCGCGAGCATCCCCGAAAACTGGTGGTACGAGCCGTGACGGAGGTTTCCTCTGCGGCCACAACAATGGGCAAGCTGGCATCCTCCGCAAACGCCCAATATGTGCTATACTATTGCCGTACTGCAAAATCACTTAACAATTTAAACGAATTAGCAGATGAGAAAAGTGAGCATAGCGAGAGATTCGTACGTCGAGACATTGCTTGCTCGGCGCATGAACGGCTTTGTGAAGGTCATCACCGGCATCAGACGGTGCGGCAAGTCGTATCTGCTTGACACGCTTTTTCGCGAACGGCTTCTTGCAGAAGGCGTCTCGGAAGATCATGTCATATCAGTTGACCTTGACGACAAGAAGTTCATCGCTCTCAGGAATCCCCTCAAGCTTGACGAATACGTGCGCGGCCGCATCCGCAAGGGAAGGAAACCGTATTACGTGTTCATCGACGAGATTCAGCGTTCGGTCAAGGTGCCGGCACCCGGGATAGATATTTCGGCTCTTGAGCCCGAAGACCGTGAAGACGCGCTCGTTACGTTCTACGACGTCCTGAACGGATGGAAGAAAATCGAAAACGCCGACGTCTATGTGACTGGCTCTAATTCTAAGACGCTCTCAAGCGACATCGCCACGAACTTCCGTGATCGGGGGCAGCAGCTCCGCGTCTGGCCGCTGTCGTTTGCGGAATGGCTGCCGGCATCGGGCCTTTCCGACAAGATGGAGGCGTTCCACCGCTACCTGACGTGGGGCGGCATGCCGGTCGCCGCGCTGACGGACGACGCCGACGAACGTGCCGCCTACCTCAAGGGGTTGTTCGACGAGGTTTACCTCAAGGACATACGGGAGCGGCACGGCGTGAAGGACGACATTGTGCTGTCGAACCTGATTGACGTGCTTTCGTCGGACATCGGAAGCCTGACAAACCCGCACAGGATCGGCGACACGATGAACACGCTCTGGAAAATGCATCCGAGCGACCATACGCTCAAAGGCTACATCGAGTATCTTGAGGATGCTTTTCTCTTCGGCCATGCGCGGAGATTCGAGGTGAAAGGACGCCGCTACCTCGATTCGCCCATGAAGTACTATGCGACCGACCTTGGACTCCGCAATGCGCGGCTCAACTTTCGCGACACCGACCTCAGCCATCCCATGGAGAACGCGATCTACAACGAACTCCTGCGCAGAGGATGCAATGTCGACGTCGGGGTTGTACCGGTTTCCTCGCGCGACGGCAATGGCCGGCAGTCGATTCGCCAGCATGAGATCGACTTCGTGGTCAACCGCGGCAATGACAAGATCTACATACAGTCGGCATTGCGGATAGACGATGCGGCGAAGGATCTGCAGGAGACTCTTTCGTTGCGCAAGACCGGCGATTTCTTCAAGAAGATCGTCATCACAGACGGCTACGGCGAGGCGCGTTCGGATGTAGACGGCATCATTCGTGTCGGCGTGATACCGTTCATGCTGGACGAAACTATCCTCAAGAGACTCTAATTGGCGGTGTCCAGTGAGGGGTGATTGGTGCGATTACGGTGCGAAACGATGATGAGAAAGAAAGTCTGCGCGGTCGCCGTCCTCGCCGTCTTGTCGGCGGCGATGGCGTTCGAGGTGCCGCCCGTGAAGATGCGGCCGAAGTCGCAGATTCCGCCCACCCACGCGGACCGCATCCTTTCGTGGGAGGGCGTGGCGGGGTGAAGACGCTGGACGGACGGCGTGTGCGGCGCGGGCTCGTGTACCGCTCGCAGGCGTTCAACGACAACGCGGTCTGCTCGTGGATGACGGCCGAACGGATGGAGCGCAAGCTGCGGAACGGCGAGTTCCGGTCCGACTTCGGCGAGGCGTGCCTCCAGCGGATGCTCTCCCGGATCGGGACGAACGACCTGTCGAAGAGCTGCGCGGCGATCGCCGCCGAAGTCGCCTCCGGCACGAACAAGTGGGAGAAGGGGCCGAGCCGCGGCACGGCGGAGTCGCGCGCGAAGATCCTGCGCGAGACGGGCCTCCGCACCGAGATCGACCTGCGTTCCAAGGAAGAGACGTGGGGCATGGACGGCTCGCCGCTCGGACCGACGGTGCGCTGGGTCAACATCCCGGGCGTGCACATGACCGTCCTGCGGCGGTCGCAGGGGAAGCAGATGTTTGCGAAGTGCTTCCGCATCTTCCTCGATAGGAACAACTACCCGATCGACTTCCACTGCATCGCCGGCGCCGACCGAACCGGCGCGCT
>CACWSW010000438.1 GCA_902763655.1 uncultured bacterium | reverse complement strand
CACGGGCGGTTTCACGCCGTCGGCGTGCGCGTCGCGGATGTAGCGGTAGCCCGTGCCCACCACGGCGATGCCGCGGTCGAGCAGCATGCGGATGGCGGAACCGAGGATGTGGTCCTCCATCGCGCCAACCGACCAGCCGCCGCCGTGGAGATAGATGACCACCGGCGCGCGCGGGGCGCGCGCCCTACCGGGGAGGAACACGTCGATCTTCTGCTTCGGGTGCGGGCCGTAGGGGATGTTTTCGTATGTGGCGGCGGGAATGGTGAAGAGCTGCTTCGTGGAGGGGTTGACGTAGGTGTATTCGTTTGCCGGCTTGCGTCCGAAGACTGCGGCGATCGCGCGCAGGAAACCGTCGGAGTCGAAGTTGTTCGGCACGAGGTACGTGCCTTCGGTGTATTCGTTCCAGCCGTTGATGTAGACCGCGCCGGGCTGGCGGGGATCCTCCTCGGCCCACTTCTTGGCGGCGGCGAGGCAGGTGCGGAAGATGTCGGGCGTGTTGTTCGTGAAGGAGACCGAGTAGGGGTATTCAGACTTCCGCCAGGGGTAGGGCTCGTCGAAACGGCAGCGCGGCGTGGAATCCCAGCCCGTCGTCACGTTGGGAATGTACGGCAGCGCGGCGCCTTTCATCTTTTCTAGGCGCGCGGCGAGGGCGGCGGGCATCTCGGCGTAGTCGTACTGCCAGTCATGGGCGGCGCGCCGCGCGGGGGCGCTCGGCACGCAGCCCGGCCCCATGTTGTAGTCGGTCAGCGAGTCGATGCCGCACGCCTTGCACGTTTCGCTCATCTCAGCCCGCACGTTCTGCGCGTTGAAGTGGATCTCGCCGAGGCCGGCGGCGCGCACCCGCGCGCGCGCCTCGTCGAGCTCGGCCTTGACGGCGGCGGGGTCGGCACCATGGTGCTGGTAGAAATAGTTGAAGTTGTAGATCGAGAAGAAGAGCTTGCCGTCCTTGCGCCAGTACTCCGGACGCGGGAAGTAGCGCGCGATGCAGAGGTCGATGAGGCCGAGGAACTCCTCCTTCGTGTGCGCGAGGGACATCAGGCGGCGGCGCGGCGCGCCGAGCTGCGGACGGAACTGGTCGTTCCGCTCGTGGTAGCACCACATGAGCGCGAACTTCATGCGGTCGCGGTTGGGCGCCTGCAGGAACCCCTTCTCCAGCGCCTCCTCCTGTGTGATATGCCCGTCGTACCAGTAGTAGTCGTAGAGGAACACGTCGATGCCGGCGTTCGCGGCAAGCGCAATCTCCTTCGCCATGTCCTTCGGGTCGGACTCGTCGAGGTAGCCGGCATACGGCACCATCGGCTGCTTGTGGTTGGGATAGAGCGGGCGGGCGTCCTTCACGAACGTCCACTCGCCCTGCTTCCACTTGTCGGCGCCGAACCATTCGTTCCCCTTCGGATACGCGTGCCAGTGCGGGTAGAACACGCACACGCACTCCACCTTCCCCGCCCACGCCCCCAGCGCCGCCAACGCGAACAGGGCGGCTACCAGCACGGGCCGCGCCATGTCACTTGCCCTCTGTCACGACGACGGTCTCGATGCCGAGCGCGCGACCGAGCTTCTTGAGCTCCGCCGCGTGGTGGCCGATGCCGAGCGCGAAGTGGTGCGTGGGGCCCTCCATCGTCCAGTTGCGGAGGAACGTACGCACGTCGGGCGGGAACTTGCCGTGGGTGTTCGTGTTGCCGGTGGGCGGGATGGGGCCGGCGAGCGACTCGCCCTCGACGCCGGCGCCCTTCCCGGGCTTGCCGTGGTACTTCTTGAGCGAGCGCAGGACCGGCTTCTTCGCCGCGATGTTCAGGTGGTGCGGGCCGTCGTGGCCCACGAGCACCGTGTCGCGCTCGAAGTCGATCGGGTGGAACTCCGCGAAGCTGCCGCCGATGTCGAGGCGGTCGAAGATCATCATCGCCACGCAGTTCTTGAGGTCGAACTCGCCGCACATCGGGAAGCCCGCCGCCGTGAGGAGCGAGTTGCCCACGATGAAGTTCGTCACGAGCTCGCGCGTGAGGGACTCCGCCTCGCCCTCGTAGTAGTAGGCGAAGCCGTCGAGCTGGCGCTTCTCGATGAACTTCTCGAGCGCCACGGCCGCCTTCGCGGCCACGTCGAGGTCGCGCGCGGTGAGCTTCTCGGTCCACGGGTCGCTCACGGGATCCGGCGTGTCGAAGAAGCCGAGGATGCGCTTCTTCATCGCCTC
>CACWSW010000437.1 GCA_902763655.1 uncultured bacterium | reverse complement strand
AACATCACGCTGCGCTTCCGCGGGTCCTCCAACCAGCGCATCCTTGACCTCAAGGCAAAACGATGATAACCTAATGGGCCATGGGCAACATGGCATCAGTTGAAATGAAAAGGTGCGCTGGACTGGTCGCCTTGGCGGCGCTTGGTGCGCTGGGCGGCGAACTGACGGTGGTGCCGGGCGGGCTGACGCCGCACGAGGCTCTCGCGAAGGTGCGCGCGGCGAAGGCCGCAGGCGACAAAAGCGCATGGACGATCCGCGTGAAGGACGGCATCTACCCGCTCAAGGAGACGCTTGTCGTTACGCCGGCGGACTCTGGCACGCGCGAGGCTCCTGTCACCTGGATCGGCGAAGGCGAAAAGACCGTGTTCGCGGGCGGCAGCGACCTCAAGGCCGAGTATTTCAACGTGACGCAGCCGCGTTGCGAGGTGGCGGACGCGCAGGAGCGCGTCCCTCCCGAGAAATACGTGATTGAGAAGGTGACGCTGACGAACGAGGCGGCTAAGGCGCTGGCGGCGATTCCCGCCGACGAGCTGCAGTACGCGCAGATGCTCGTGGTGCACAAGTGGAGCTTCGCGCGCCGCATCCTGCGCGGTGTCGATCCTGCGACGATGACGGTCGAGACGCATGGCCGCATCCCATGGACCAGATGGCAGGTATGGAACACGCGCGAGACGCTGGTGAGCTTCGAGAACGTGCGCTCCGCGTTCGACGCGCCTGGCGAATGGTTCTACGACGCGAAGGCGGGCGCGGTCCTATACCGTCCGCTGCCGGGCGAGGACATGGCGAGCGCGGAGGTCGTGGCGCCGTCCTCTAAGATCAGCCGCCTCGTGGAGTTCAGGGGCGATCCCGACAAGGGCGCGTACGTGCACGACATCGTCTTCAAGGGAATCGCGTTCGCCTACACGGACGGGACGTCGGCCGACGGCGGGCGCGGTCCCACGCAGGCCTACCAGCACCAGGCCGCATGCGGCTACGACGGCGCCGTGACGGCGGAGGGCGTGCGGCGCATCGCGTTCGACGGCTGCACGTTCGCGCATACGGGCAACTACGGCATGCGCTTCAACGACGGGTGCGTCTCCAACACGGTCACGAACTGCAGGCTGTTCGACCTGGGCGCGGGCGGCGTGTGGATGGGCGCGGGCACCGGACATGTCGCAAACGGCGAGAAGCTCACGCGCCGCATCATCAAGAACCTCGCGCCGCGCTCGACGGCGTTCAACCGCATCGAGAACTGCGTGATCCGCAACGGCGGACTGTTCAACCCCGAGGGAACTGGCGTAGCCTACACGCACGTCTCGGACTCCAAGGTGCTGCGCTGCGACATCTACGACTTCTACTACACGGGCGTGTCGGTGGGCTGGACGTGGGGCTTCTCGGGCTCGGTGGCGCAGCGCAACGAGATCGCCTACAACAGGATCTACGACCTCGGCAAGGGGATCATGAGCGACATGGGCGGCGTGTACACGCTCGGGACGAGCTACGGCACGCGCGTCCACCACAACGTGATACACGACGTGTGGGCCTACTCCTACGGCGGCTGGGCGCTCTACACCGACGAAGGCTCCGAGGGCCTCGCGATGGACCACAACCTCTGCTGGAACACCACTGACGGCGGCTTCCACCAGCACTACGGCGCGGGGTGCGTGATCCGCAACAACATCTTCGCGTGGAACCGCAAGCTCGGCGCGGTGCGCATGGCGCGTCAGGTGGTGCAGGACATCCCGTGCACGCTCAACTTCGTCAACAACATCGTGGTCGTGCGCGAAGGTCCGCTCGTCGGGCGCGGGCCGCGCGGCGTGGGCGGCATCTGGGCATGCAACCTCTGGTACGACTTTTCGGGGAAGACGCCGGAGCTCGACGGGCTCGACTGGGAGAAGTGGCGCACGTGCGGCAAGGAGACGGGCGGCGTGTACGCGGATCCGCTCTTCGAGAAGGCGGACGCGCAGGAGCGCGTCCCTCCCGTTGCAAACGACTTCCGGCTCAAGCCCAACTCGCCGGCAATCGCGCTCGGCTTCGAGACGTGGGACTATTCCGTGTCCGGCACGGCAGGAGGGAGCTGCAGGTAGTGGCAGGGGGAGCCCACATCTTTCCTCCATTCCAGGCGGAGTACCTGCGGGCGCTGCAGGGCGGACGGTACCATCCGCCGAAGCGGCGTCCGCCGGCTTCGGTATCGCTCCTCGACAGGATGCCGCCAGTCATATACCAGCAGGCGCTGCGCGGGACGTGCGTGGCGAACGCGGTGACGGCGCTTCTCGAGTACTACGGCGACTGCAAGACGCG
>CACWSW010000436.1 GCA_902763655.1 uncultured bacterium | reverse complement strand
CCATCAGGTCGCGGCACTCGACCTTCCGCCAATCCTTCGTGCCGTAGATGCCGCACGCGTACTCGCCCGAGCCGCACCACTTGCCGTCCTTGTCCGCCCACTCCACGATCAGGCCGGCGCCCACGGACGGCATCCGCCCTTCCGTGTCGCGCACGTCCTCGGTCTTGACGAAGCAGGAGGCACGGTACCGTGCGCCGGGCTTGACCGGCACCTGCCGCGTCACGTAACAGGAATCCTTCTTCGGGTCGTCCACGCGCAGGCGCACGGACCCCTTCCCGCCGTGCGCCACCGCGCCGTCATGCGCGGCCTTCGGCGGAAGCGACCAGCCAGCCGCCCCGTTCTCAAAGCCGGGGTTGGCGAACTCCACCGGCACGAGCCGCTGGCGCGGGTGGCCGAAGGCGATCCGGCGGCGCGCGCGCGTCTCGGCGTCGAACGAGTCGTTGACCGTCCATTCGTGCCGCCACGACATCCGGCACGGCTCGGTGGACCGTCTGCACGCGATGAAGCGCACATGGTTGCCGCCCTCCTGACGGCGCCTGTCCTGGAGGGCGAAGGCGTTTCCTTCCAGCACCGTGAAGGCGTACTGCGCGTCGGGATACTCGAACGCGAGGCGGCGTCCGCCCACGGACTCGAACGTCCTTCTCGGCAAAGCTGTCCAGGGGGATGTTGAAGCCGTACTCCACGGGGCCGAACTCCTTGAGGATGTCCACGTCCATCGCGAACGCGGCGCGTCCGCCCGCGAGCGTCACGGCGAGCGTCGCGTTCGCGTTCGGCCCGGTCTTGGAGAACGTGACCGTGTCCCCTTCCCGCCGCGCGGCATACCCGCGCCCGCCGAACGTCCCGCGCTTGTAGCCTTCCGTCCAGCCGCCGAGCGTGACGTCGGAGAGGAGCTTCCGCCCCTTGTACGACAGCGTCAGCGCGGCATTCCCGCCGCCCGTCAGCACCCAGTCGCCGACCGTGAACGTCTCCGCCGGAAGGGTCGCGCTCGACGCGACCGCCATTGCCATCACTAGACCACGTAATATCGTTCTCATTTCCCGATCCTTTCAAAAACAATAACTCACCTAACAAGCAGCTTTTCGGCCGGGATCAGGTAGTCGAAAAAGTCGTTCTCCTCGACGGACGGATCGAGTTCCCCGTCATAGACGAGCACCGTCTTCACGGACTTGGACTTCGGCAGCGCCAGCCTCTCGACCTTTTGCCGGACCTCCTCCGCCACGGAATCCCCGATCCTGGCCTTTCGCTTGATCTCCACCACGTAGACGCTCCGCGGCAATTGGACGAGCATGTCGATTTGGACGCCCGCGCCCGTCTTTCCGCCCCGGCGGAAATACGGCGCGACCGACTCGACGTTCTTGCCGACGAGTCCGATCTCGCGCGCCAGGAGCGGGAAGTTGTTCAGGACGAGGTTCTCGAACTGCAGTCCCATGATCGCGTCCCAGCCCGGCAGGCGGTCAAGCGACAGATACCGGAACACGCCGGCCTCGATGGCCGTGCGCTTGGGCAGCACGTACTTCAGGTAGAAGCGCGTGTAGTTGTCCTTGAGGCGGTAGCGCACCTCCCGCGCCGGCTTTCCGGTCTGCGGGTTCAATCCCGCCGACGCGGCGACGAAGCCGGCCTCGGCAAGTTCCTTGAGGTCGGCCGAGAGGTGCCCGTTCGGATCCGAGCCGAAGCGCTCCGCCAGTTCCGCGACGCTCGCCGGTCCGTCGGCAAGCGCCGTCACGATCCGCTTCTTCGCCGCCACGGTCGCGTCGAACACGTCGTCGAATATCCTGTTGAAGTCACCGTACAGATAGCCGTCCGGATCAAAGCACAGCCTCCGCACGTTCTCGTCCGCGGAAAGCGAGGCGTCCATCTCGGCGAGGTATTTCGGCACGCCTCCCGTGACGGACAGCACGTCGAGTATCTCCCGCGTCGCGGTTCGCGCGAGCTTGCGCCCCCAGAACGCGAGGCAGTCACGCGCCGGCAGTTCCGGGAGCGTGATGTCGAGGGACAGCCGCCCCACGAACCCCTTCCCGTGCTGGATGTTCGCATGTATCCACGCCGAGACGCTTCCGGCCACGACGAGGATCAACCGGGACTTCTTCGAAAGCTGCATGTCCCAGGCGTTCTTCAGGAAACCGGCGAAGGCAGGATCGTACCGTCCCATCCACGAGATCTCGTCGAGGAACACGATCGTCCGCTCGCGCGAGCGGACGGCCGACGCCAACGCGTCAAACGCCTTGGCCCAACAGTCTGCCTTCGGTTCCGGCAGGCCCGTGGCATGCGCCAGGCGCTCGCAGAAGTTCTCCAGCTGGCGTGCGTTCGTCATCTTCTTCTCGGGGGGCAACCCCGCGATCTCGATGAACGTGCAACCCGAACGGCGGGCGAACTCCTCGACCAGCGTCGTTTTGCCGATGCGACGACGGCCCGACACGACCACAAGCGATGACGCGCGTTTGCGCCACAACGCGTCGAGCTTGTCCAGATACTCCTCTCGTCCGAAAAATTCCATTAGAAGACAATCCTCCAATTCGTCCGGTTCGGCTGAATTGTACCATATCCTGCG
>CACWSW010000435.1 GCA_902763655.1 uncultured bacterium | reverse complement strand
TTCCGTGTGGACGTGAAGGGGAAGGACGGCACTTGGACCACGGCGTTCGAGACAAAGGACAACCACCAGCGCCTCGTGCGCGGGAAGATCTGCCGCGAGTGCCTGGGCATTCGCCTCATGCCGCTCTCCACCTGGGGTAGCGAGCTGAAGGAGAACACGTACGGCAGCGCCACGGCGCACATCTTCGCCTTCGAGCCGACGTGATGGGAGGCACGATGGGAAAGGACGTCGACTTCTCGGCGATCAAGCCGGACCTGTACGATGCGGTCGTGGCGGTCGCGGGCCTCGTGAAGGACGCCGGCGGCCGCGCGCTGATGGTGGGTGGCGCGGTGCGCGACCTGCTCATTCCGTGCGGCGTCTCGTTCGGCGTGCTGAAGCTTCACAAGTTCGACATCGACGTCTCGCTCCCAAGGCGAGAGTCCAAGCGGGGCATCGGGCACAAGGGCTTCCTGATCGACTCCGATCCCAACCTCTCCATCCCAGAGGCGGCAAGCCGGCGCGACTTCACGGTGAACGCGATGTACTACGACCCGCTCGCTGGCGCGTTCGAGGATCCGTACGGCGGCATGGGCGACCTGGAGTCCCGCACGCTGCGCCACGTCTCGCCGAAGTTCGTGGAGGATCCGCTGCGCGTCCTGCGAGGCATGCAGTTCATCGCGCGCTTCGACCTCCATCCCGCGCGGGAGACGATCGACCTGTGCCGGACGGTCACGATGGAGGACCTGCCTCCGGAACGGCTATTCGAGGAGTGGGCCAAGCTGCTGACGAAAGGCAGCCAGATCGCGCGGGGCTTGGCGTTCCTGCGCGAGACCGGATGGGTGCGCTACTTCCCGGAGCTCCAGCGACTGATCGGCTGCCGGCAGGACCCGAAGTGGCATCCAGAAGGGGATGTGTGGAACCATACCTGCATGTGCCTGGACGCGTTCGCGCGCCGGCGCGTCGGCGACCATGACGAGGACCTGATCGTAGGGCTCGCGGTCCTTTGCCACGACTTCGGCAAGCCGATGACGACAGCGCTAGATCCGAAGTCGGGCCACATCCGGAGCCTTGGCCATGACGAGGCTGGCGTCAAGCCGACGCTGTCGTTCCTGAGGCGGCTCACGAACGAGGAACGCATCCTGCGCGAAGTGCCGCCGCTCGTGCAGTGCCACATGCAGCCGTTCGCGCTCTGGCGCTCGCGTGCCGGAGACGCCGCGATCCGCCGCCTCGCGATGAAGGTGGTGCGCATCGACCGGCTGCTGCGCGTGGCGCGCGCCGACGACGAGGGGCGTCCGCCGGAGAAGGCTGGCGGGACTTCGTGCGGGGAAGACCTCGTGTGGCTCGGGGAGGCGGCGGAACGGCAAGTGGCTCGACGCCTGCTTCGAGGCGCAGCTGGACGGCGCGTTCTTCGACCATGACGGCGCGGTCGCCTACTTCAAGGAGAAGTTTGTCGGATGACCAAGATAGACGACAGCAAGCTGCAGATGCTCGGCAAGGTTCGCCGCATCGTCACGCATGGCGGGCTACCGCACATGGACGACATCATGGCATGCGCGATCGCCTACGCGTCGGGCGTGGCGCACGACGCCGTGATCGAGCGGCGCAACCCGAAGCCGGGCGAGCTTGAATCCATGACCGTCCTCGTGCTGGACGTGGGCGGCGTGCATGATCCGGAGCATCTGGACTTCGACCATCACCAGCGTTCGCGCGAGGAGGAGCCGAAGTGCGCATTCAAGCTGTTCTCCGAATGGCTGGGCGTGGACGAGGAGTTCTCTATGCTCTTCCCATGGTACGCCACCTGGAACCTGCTGGACGTTGCCGGACCGAACGCCACCGCAGCCGCGCTGGGGACTACGTGGGAAAGGCTGGAGGGGCTGGTTGCAAATCCGCTCGCGGATTTCGTGATTCGCCGTTTCGCAGACGATCCCAGCTTCCGCCAGAAGATCGTCCTCACGCTCTCGAACGCCATCGGCCTCACGCGAAGGCTGTGGAAGTCGATAAGCGAAAAGGTCGTGGCGCTGGAAGTTTGCGGGCTGCCTGCGGGCGACTTCACCGCGTGCGCGACGGAGGAGATCTCGCGCTGCTCGGACACTTGGATCAGGCTGAACAGGCCGGCGCTCATAATCAGCAAGGACAACCGGGGCGAGGGTCTGACCATACTGCGGTGCAACGACGACCCGCGGCTGGACTTCTCGCGATGTGCCGGCAAGCCGTACGCGGTGTTCTGCCACCCCGGAGGTTTCCTGGTGAAGACAAGGAGCCGCGGGGACGACCCGAATGTCGTGGTGCGCGACGCGCTTGTCGAGAGGTGAGGCGAATTCAGGAGGTACGCGATGGAGAAGCTTTCGGACGAACTGATTGCGCGGCTTGTTTCCAGCGCATTGGCTGCAAGGGGGAAAGCATACGCGCCATACTCGCGCTTTGCGGTCGGCGCGGCCGTGCTGGCAGCTTCAGGCGAGATATACTGCGGCGCGAACGTCGAGAACGCATCCTATCCCGCAGGCATCTGCGCGGAGAGGAACGCGATCTTCCATGCGGTCGCCATGGGCGAGCGCAGGCTCTACGCGATCGCCCTGTGCGGCGGGAAGGAGGGAGAGAAACTCGGCGCCTGCTTCCCCTGCGGAATCTGCAGGCAGGTGATGCGCGAGTTCTGCGATCCTGGGCAATTTCTCGTCGTTGTCGCCACATCGCCGACCGACTGGACGGTCCACACCCTCGCCAGGCTTCTGCCGGACAGCTTCGGCCCCGAGTCGCTCGGCTAATCCGTTGTGCTATAATCTTTCACGCCGCTTGCGATGTGCGCATCGGCATCTTACAAGGAAAAAGACCATGAAGACTATCAGAATCAGCATGTATTGCGTTGCCGTTGCTGCCATGTGCGGCGTTATGGCGTATGGCGCGGCGACGGTTCCCGCCGAATCGATGTCCACGGCGAAGATGGATTCGCGGACGAAGGACAAGAGTCGCGATCCCGGCATATTCGGCGACTACTGGTGGGCCAACCGCTTCCTGAGCCGCCACAAGCTCGTGGAGCAGCAGCGCGGCAAGACGGTGGACCTCGTGCTCCTGGGCGACTCGATCATGCACTTCTGGGAGTGGAAGCACCCCGCGAGCTGGAAGAAGCTCACGCAGCGGCGAGCTGGACGGCTACAAGGCGAAGAACATCGTCCTCATGATCGGTACGAACAACAACTCTTCCAAGGACACGAATCCCGCAAACGTGGCGGCGGCAATCGAAAAGATAGTCGCGCTCGTGCGCGCGAAGCAGCCCGATGCGCAGCTCATACTGCATCCCATATTCCCGCGTGGCGCGTCCGCCAACTCGAGTCGCCATGCCGACGCGCGCGTCCGCAACGACAAGACGAACGCCCTGCTGAAGACGTTCGCCGACGCGCACCCTGAAATCAAATGGATCGACTTCAACGACAAGATGGTGGATTCCACGGGCTGGGTGCCGCGCACGATCATGGCTGACGAGATCCATCCCACCGACGCCGGCTACGACTTCTGGATGGATGCCATCCTGCCGCACCTGAAGAAGTAACGGAAGGCGAGGTCTGCCATGGCATGCGTGTTCAGCAATCTTCTCTTGGGTTCGGAAACGGTCGATATCTCCGTCGAGAACGGGACGATCGCATCGATCGTTCCGTCGGCAGGTGCCGCCGGGGGCGATGTGCCTCGGCCTGTCGTGCCCGCGTTCTACAACTGCCATACTCACCTGGCTATGAACCTGCTGCGCGGGTATGCGGACGACCTTGAGCTGATGCCATGGCTTCAGGAGCACATATGGCCTGCGGAAGCCCACCTCACCGACGATATCGTGTACGCGGGCACACGCCTCGCCATTCTGGAGATGATCCGCTGCGGGACGGTGTTCGCGAACGACATGTACTGGTATGCGCCTGCCGTCGCACGCGCCGCCGAGGAGATGGGTATCCGCTGCGCCGTCTCGATGCAGACCATCGAGACGGGCGGACCAGGCCACAACGATCCGAAGAACATCGCGGCCAACAAGACGCTTGCAGGACTGCCGCGCGACGCCTCCGCCCGCGTATTCGCAACGTACGCGCCGCACGCGATATATACCGTGTGCGAGCAGTCGCTGCGCGACATCGCGGCGCAGGCCAGAGACGAGAACACCTTCCTTCACATGCATGTCGCCGAGACGCAGTTCGAGGTCGAGACCTGCAAGAAGGAACACGGGGGGCGCACGCCGGTCGCCTACCTGAACGACCTCGGCCTGCTGGGGCCGAAGACGGTCATGGCGCACTGCGTGCACCTGACGGACGACGACATCAAGATCATCGCAGATACCGGAGCCGTAATTGTCGAGAACCAGCAGTCGAACATGAAGCTCGTAAGCGGGCTCTTCCCGTACAGGCGCGCGATCGAGAAGGGGAAGTGCCGCATGGCCATTGGCACGGACGGCGCCTCGTCCAACAATTCCCTCTCCATGTTCGCGGAGATGAAGGCGGCGGCGCTCTGCGCAAAAATCGAGAGCGGCGACCCTACCTGCGCGCCTGCTGTGGACGTCTATCGCGCGGCCACGCGCGGCGGCGCCCAGGCGTTCGGGCTGGACGCTGGCGAGATCCGCGTTGGGGCGGCGGCCGATTTCGTCATACTGCGTCCAGACGCCGTGCCGCTTGTGCCGGGCTTCAACTGCGCGAGCGACCTCGTGTACGCGGCGGATCCGTCGTGCGTGGACACGGTCGTCTGCGCGGGGCGCGTGCTGATGGAGCACGGAATGATTCCCGGCGAGGAAGAAATCGTTTCCGCCGCGCGTGACGCCGCCGAGCGCCTGACGCATGCGGGCTGATGTCAACCTGCAAACCAAAGGAATGCGAAATGAAGACTGGACTAATTGCCTGGCGGTACGTTGCCGTGACCGCATTGTGCGGCATGGTGGCCTTGGGTGCCGTGTCGGGAACGGTCGAAACGACGCCCGTAGCACGGATGGAGCTGCGCGCGAAGGGCGAGATCCGGAACCGCGATCCGGGCATCTTTGGCGACTACTGGTGGGCCAAC
>CACWSW010000434.1:2003-2477 GCA_902763655.1 uncultured bacterium | reverse complement strand
TGCGGCATGCGCTTCACGGGCGTGCCGGCGAACCACAGCACGTCCCGCGTCACCAACGGCGTGCTGGAGCGCACCTCGCTCTACCTCGTCGAGAAAGGTTCCTCGCGCCTCCTCTACGCCACCGACACCGGCGGCATCCTGGGCGACGCCGCGCGGATGATCGGCATCGACCCGCACGTCAGCGACAAGTCCTTCGGCCGGTATGCGAAATCGGGTTCCTTCGTCCATGCGCCGCAGGCGCTCACCGCCTTCATCATGGAGGCGACCAACACGGATCTCGACGAGGACTTCCGCATCTTCGTCCACTCCAGCGTCCAGACCGTCTCGCGCATCGTCAACATGCTGATCAAGAACGATCGCCTCAAGCTGCCGCCTGGCCAGCATGTGTACCTCACCCACCTTGGCCTCGGCGACAAGTACCGCGGATGGCCGTCGGAGAAGATCAACGCCGAGCTTCCCGCCCCCCTAAACGCC
>CACWSW010000434.1:0-1970 GCA_902763655.1 uncultured bacterium | reverse complement strand
AGGCGTCACGCCCGTGAGGCCGGATGGCATGCGGCAGACGACCTCGCCAGAAGGATCCGTCTCGAACGTCGCCGGGCCGCGCGGTTCGCCGGTGGAGCGAATCTTCACGCGGCAGGGGATGGGTTGCGGTCGCGCAGGAGCGCGACCCTCCCGTGGCGCTAACACTCCCCACTGCATGTCCGTCACGCGGAATTCGGTGCGGGTGAGCTCGTCCTTCGTCCCTACGACGACCTCGTTGCGGCAGGCATCGAGGCGGACCACGTACAGAGGCTCGCGCGCCGCTATCCCCAATCCCTTCCTCTGGCCGATCGTGTAGTTCCAGAAACCGTTGTGGCGCTTGAGCACGCGCCCGTCGGTGGAGACGATGTTCCCTTCGCGCGGGGGCGCGCCTAGAAGCTCGTTCCGGTCGCCCGAGTAGAAGTCCTGCGAATCAGGCTTGTCTGCCGCCGCGAGACCCGCCTCGGCGGCGATCTTCCGCACCTCTTCCTTCGTTAGCTCACCGAGCGGAAATAGCTGGCGCGCGAGCTGGCTCTGCGAAAGGCGGTAGAGGAAGTAGCTCTGGTCCTTGCGCGCATCCTTGGCGCGCAGGAGCGCGAAGCGTCCGTCGCGTTCCTCGACGCGCGCGTAGTGGCCGGTTGCAAACTTGTCGAACGCCAGGCCCTGCGCCGCCGCCAGGTTAGGCAGAAGCCCGAACTTCATCTTCGCGTTGCAGAACACGCATGGGTTGGGCGTCTTGCCATCGAGGTATGTGCTGCGGAAGTAGGCGAGAATCTCTTTCTCGTAGGCACTCGCGCAGTCGAACACGCGATAGGGAATCCCGATCCGCTCGGCGAACGCGGCGGCGGCGGCGATGTCCTCCACCTCGCCAGGGCCGAAGCAGGCGTCGTTCGCGCCGCCGGCGTAGCGCCCTTCCTGCCAGAGCCTCATCGTTATGCCCACCACATCGTGCCCGGCGCGCTTGAGGAGCAGCGCGGCCACGCTTGAATCGACGCCGCCGGAAAGCCCAACCGCCACCTTCATTCGGCACCACCTTCCGGGATGGACGCGCTCCCGCGCGTCCGCTTCCTAAAATGAAGGCTGTCGCCGCGATGGCCGTAGTCCACAGTCTCACCGATCGCCGCCAGCCGACGCTCGAGGCAGCCCTTGCAGAGGCCCGCGTTCTCGTCGAGGCACGGCTTGCCGGCGTAGAGCTGGTAGCTGCGGCGGTACTTCGTGTCCGTGATGTTCGGCATTATGACGTTCGCGCCTGCGCGGATGCCGCGTTCGCGGCCATCCGGCGCGAGCGCCTGGAGCGCCGTTGCGGCGGCGATGTTCACGTCATGCAGGTAAAGCCGCGTGACGGCGATCATCTTGAGGCCAAGGGTCAGTGCCTGGTGGCTAGTGGCTGGTGGCTGGTGGCTAGTGCCCAACGGCGTATCGGGGTGCGGGATGTACGGGCCCATGCCGATCATGTCCACGTCCATCTCGGCGAAGAACTCTATGTCGCGCGCAAGGTCGTCGTACGTCTGCCCAGGCAGGCCGCACATCACGCCCGTCCCAACCTGGTATCCGCAGCGGCGGAGCGCGCGCAGGCACTCGACCCGGCGTTCCCAGCTGTGCCCTGCCGGATGCAGCGTGGCGTAGAGCTCCGGGTTCGAGGTCTCGATGCGCAGCAGATAGCGCGCCGCGCCCGCTTCCCTCCACCTGCTGTAAGTCTCCTCGGTCTGCTCGCCGAGCGAGAGAGTCACGCCCAGGTCGAGCGGCGCGATGCGCAGCAGCACGTCCTCGATGAAGCGCGTGTGCGCCTCGCTCTCGATCTCCCCGGACTGTATGACGAGCGAGGCGTAGTCCTGTTTCGCGTCCAGCTCCGCCAGGCGCACGATATCGTCCGCCGAAAGCTGGTAGCGCTGCAAGTTCCCGTTCGACCTGCGGATGCCGCAGTAGTAGCAGTCCTTCGCGCAGACGTTCCCCGCCTCGACTATTCCGCGCAT
>CACWSW010000433.1 GCA_902763655.1 uncultured bacterium | reverse complement strand
ATGGGGAGCGTCGCAGTTCACTGCGACCGCCGATTCGGTCGCAACAAGTTGCGACCCTCCCGGGCTCCCGGGGTTTAAGGCAGGTGGGTTGTTGACAGGGAGGGGGGCTTTTTGTATGATATGCCAACCAACTGCGAAAGGAGCAAGACATGGCGGCGGAATCTGATGGGGGAAAAAAGGCTGGGACTTCGCGCATGGGGACATGCGGGAAGGGAATCGTGCTTGTCGCGTGCTGCGCGGTTTCGGCCGCGGCGCTCGCGGCGACCGTCACGCTGAACGGGGAGACGACTTACAACGTCGCGAGCGGCACGAACACCGTGTCGGACACGCTGACCGGCAGCGGCTCCATCCTGAAAACCGGGAGCGGCGCGCTGAACCTCACGGGCGCGGGCAATGACTTCACGGGCGGAACCAAGGTCAACGTCGGCGCCGTGCAGGCGAGCGCGCTCGACGCGCTGGGCTCCGGCGCGGTGGAGGTGGCGGCCAAGACGGCGGGTGTCTGGTTCAACGTGGCGCCGGCCACGACGGGCGGCTACACGCTTTTCGGCAACGCGCTCACGTTCACCGGCACGGAGGATTGCTCCTTCGGCGGCGCGGCCCTCGGCGTCGACCGCCTCGGCGACTCCTCGGGCGACGGCGCGCGGAACGCGATCTTCTTCCAGAACACGCGCCTCACGAACAGCATCTCCGGCACGCGCAGCTACCGCCTCCGGCACAACGCGAAGAACACCAGCGGCCCGCTCAACGGCGGCCCCTCGACCATCTTCGACGGACCGCTCTCCGTGGCGGAGGGGAAGGGCATCTTCCTCAACGTCTACGGCACGATGACGATCAACGGGCCGATCACCGCGACCATCCTCAGCGGCGGCGAGGCGTGGTCCGGCGGCGGCTACCTCGACCTGAACAACCCCGCCAATCGGATCGGGCGCATGTACGTGGCCTCGGACCGCGTCCGCTGCGGCGACACGAACGTCCTAGGCGGCGCGGAACTCGTCTGGCGCGTGACCTGCGAAGGCCTCGGCGCCACCGACTGCGCCTGGGTCGACCTGTGCGGCCACAACCAGACGGTCGCCGCCCTCCGCCAGTATATCTTCGGCGGTTCGGCCACCGCCGGCTGGAACAAGACGCGGTGGGAGGCGGAAGACAACAGAAAGGGCATCAGCGTGAAATCCGACCAGCCGGCCACGTTGACCATCACGGGCATGGCGGACGACAAAGAGGCCTGCACGATGGTGCGCGGCGCGGTCTCGCTCGTCCTCGACGCGCAGGACTATCCGTCCTTCACCCAGACGTTCACCCATTTCAAAAGCGCGTTCACCGGCACGACGACCGTCCGCAAGGGCACGCTCCGCATCACCGGCAAGGCCCGTTTCACGGGCACGCCGTCGATCACGGTCGAACCGGGCGCCGCGTTCGTGAACGCCTCCACCAACACGCAGCCGTCGCTGGCGAACGTGACGAACCTCGTGGTGCGCGGCACGTTCGACGCCTCGACGGCGACGCTCAATCCCTTCGTCAAGACGCTCAAGAACCTTGAGATCGCGTCGGGCGCGACGCTCAAGCTGCCGGAGGGGAGCCTCGTCAACGCGCAGTCCGTCACGCTCGGCGGGCAGACGTTCACGTCCGGGCACCTGACGGCGGACCGGCTGGCGGCGCTCTCGGGCGCGACCGTGTCCGGCATCACGGTCGTGGTGGGCAACGGGGAAGCGGTGAACTGGACGGGCGCCGTCTCGGAGTCGTTCTCGACGGTCGGGAACTGGGATCCGGCGCTGGGGTCCGCGGACGACCTGACGTTCGGCTCGCTGATTCCGACGTTCGCGTCGTCGGGCGCGCGCGCGACGGTGGATGCGGACGCGATGTTCGCGGGCGCGCGCGACGCCGCGACGCCGCCGCACGGACTGACCGTCTTCCGCGGGCCCGTCGGCGCCTACACGAACGACGCGGCCTGCTCGGCGCACACCTACACGGTCGACGCGCCGCTCGCGCTCGAGGGGCCGGTGACGTTCCATGCGGACACCAACCAGACGCTCGTTCTCCGCAACGCCTTCCACGACACGGAGCAGGTCCAGGGACGCGTCCTGACGATTGACGGAGGTGGCGTGAGCGGCAACGCGGCCTACGGCAAGGTCGTCTTTGCCGGGACGAACGTGGTTGGCGGCGCGATCGTCTCCACGACGGGCCTGTGGCGCGTGTCGGGCAAGCTCGCGAACCCGGGCGACGCCTACACGGGAAATCCCCTGGCCGACGATTCGGAGGCGATCCGCCTTCGCTTGAACAAAGGGGGCTTTACCAGCTCGTCGTTGAGCTACGGCATCGAGCTCGACAACGCCACGATCGGCAAGTCGGTGCTTGTCGACAACGTGATGGGCATTCATTCGTTTACGGCGCTCAAGAACACGACGAACGACATCTCCGGATTCGTCTGCTTCAATCCGGCGACCTCCAACCACCACGGCATGGCTCTCATGCAGGGTTCGGTGACGACGCTCTCCGGCGGCCTCTTCGCCTCCCATTCGTTCCGCATCTACAACGGCGGCACGCTGCGCATCCGCGAGAAGCCGGTCACCTGCCTCTGCTCGGCGGGCTTCAACCCCAGCAACGGCAAGGCGATCTTCGAGGTGCCCGGAAACGCGTTCTCCTACATGTTGCTGGGCTACAACAACGGTAGCACGACGGTGGAGATGCTGGTGGACAACGTGATGACCAACGGCGCCGTGGAAGTGGGCGGCAACGGCTCATCGGCAGGGAATGCAAATGACATCGGCAACGGTACGCATACGCTTGACATCCACTGCACCACGCAGCGCTGCGCCACCGTCGCCGTGTGCCCGCGCGGCGTGCTGACGGGCGAATATCCGGCGATGCTGGAGGTGTACGAAGGGCGGCCGGACAACCCGGCGAAGGCCAATTACGTCATCCGCGGCAAGGTGGAGGGCGGCGTCGGGTTCCATCTGTGCGGCGCGGGCACGCTCACGCTCACGAACCGGGCGTTCACCTCCTGCGGCGACCTGGTCGTCTCGAAGGGCGTGATGGAGTTCGCCCACAACGCGACCTGGCTCAACGGCACGAACGTGACCGTGACGGGATCGGGCACGCTGAAGCTCAACGCGGGCGATCGCTTCGACGGCAAGAAGGCCGTCCTGCACCTCGGGGCGGACGCGGACAGCTGGCAGATCGACATCCCCGCCGGCCAGACGCAGAGGTTCGACGCCGCTTTCGACGCGACCGGAAAGCAGCTGCCGGGCGGATTCTACGGCAACGCGGCGTCCGGGGCCTCCCGTACGCGCTACGCCGCGCACTTCCCGCACAACGGCGTCGTCTACGTGCGTCAAGGCGGTTTGCAGATCATCTTCCGCTAACACGAGGAGCCAAGATGAAATATATTCATGTTCGCGCGGCGGGCCTGGCGCTCGCCGCCGTTGTCGGCTTTGCCCTTGAGGCGGAGGTCCGTCCGCTGGTCGTGGAGGGCGCGCCGTTCCCGCTGACCGTCGCGGAGTGGACGCCGCCCGCGCGCGACTTCCCGGTCACGGACTACGGCGCGAAGCCGGACGGCA
>CACWSW010000432.1 GCA_902763655.1 uncultured bacterium | reverse complement strand
GACGCGAAGAATGACCCGCACAACATTACGCTGGGCCAGCTCGAGGCGATTCTCTCTCTCGCCGCCGAGCTCAACCTCCCCGTGATCGGCTTCGACGAACTCGACGGCCTCGGCCGTTGAAGGTCGTTCGCCGCAGCGAAAGCAAATAAGATAGCTCACAAACAAGTAAACGGCAAGGAAGGAGAATATGAAGATTGGAAAAATCATTGTAGCGGGAATGGCACTCTGTGCCATGGCCTGTCTGGCGGCCTGTCTGACGGAGTCATCTGCGCAGGCGGATGACGGTTGGGAGGCGAAGCGCGCGGCGCTCAAGAACCGTCCGCGGCCGCTGATCCTCAATTCAGACGGCAACGAGGTCGTCTACTGGAAGACCAACCTGCCGGTCACGGTGGGGAACTTCACCGCGCAACGGCTCCAGACGTACCGCGGCAGCCAGGTCTCGACCGTCGCGTACTGTCCGTGGAGCTCCGGCTTCGGGCTGATGACGACCACGCGGGCGGGCGAGTTCCTCGATATGCCGCGGTGCATCCCCGAGCTGCAGCCCGCCTGCCACAACGCCGCGCCGCTCCTAAAGGCGATGGGGCTCGACTGCCTCGACCTGACCGCCGACTACTGCCGCACGAACGGCATGGAGGTGTTCGTGTCGATCCGGGTGAACGACACGCACGACGTCAGCTACTTCATCCCGGGCACGAATCCGCCGCGCAGCTATCTCTTCCCGAAATGGAAGGACGCGCATCCGGAATGCCTGTTCGGCAGCTATTCGAACAAGCCGCCGTTCTGCGCTTGGTCGGCGGTCGACTTCGAGAACCCGACGACGCGCGCCTACATGAAGAAATTCGTGAAGGATTTCGTGGAGAACTACAACGTGGACGGCATCGAGTACGACTTCTTCCGGCACGGACAGCTGTTCAAGACCGTCGGCTGGGGCGCATACGCGACCGAGGCGCAGCTGAAGCTCATGACCGACTTCATGATGGAACTGAGGACAATCACCGAGGCCGCGGGACGGAAGAAGGGCAAGCCGATCCTCGTTCTCGTCCGCACGTCCGACTCGCTCGCCTACGCGAAGGCTCAGGGCATCGACGTGGAGGCGTGGCTCCGTCGCGGGGTGATGGACATCTGGTCGGTTTCGGACTACTTCCAGCTCGACTATCTCAAGCCGAACGCCGAACTCGCGCACAAGTTCGGGGTGAAGTTCAATTCGGCCCTCGCCGAGTCGCGCGTTCCCAGGGCCTTCCAGCGGCTGAAGAATTCCAACAAGCGCTTCGCGAAGGCGATCATGCTGCCGGGGCGCAACACGATCGCGAGCTATGCGGCGGAGTATGCGGCGGCGATGGCCGCGGGGTGCGACGGCATCTCGTCCTTCAACCTGAGCTGCACGGGCGGCATCAACAAGCGCGGCCTCCTCGACGTCGATCCGCGCCGGACGAAAGACCTCGACAAGGTCTATTTCGCCCTCGTGCGCGGATCAGGCGGGTACCGTCCCGAAAGCTGGGTCAAGGACGGCGGCCGCTTCTATGTGCGCCCGCGGATCGACCCGGGGACGCTCTTCAAGATTCCCGCGGGCAAGCCCTACGTGTTCGGCATCGAGTTCGGCGACGAGGACTGGGAGCGCTTCGACATGGTTGCAAAGGCGGCGCTCGCCGGAGGACAGGAAGTCATCACCGAGCTGAAGGTCAACGGCAAGACGATCGCCCCCGGCGCGTTCAAGGACGGTGTCCACGCGTTCCCGCTCCAGCCCGGCGAGCTTAGGAAGGGATACAATGAATTCTCCGTCACCGTCGATCCGAAATTCGGGAAGGAACTGACCTTCCACGATTTCGCGGTTTATTTGCACAAGGTAAAGTAATCCGCATTACCGCTGGCTGACGAGGTCCCGTGCCCGCCGCTCGGTCTATTGCGGACGCGGCGCGAGGATTATGATATACTTACGGCGACACAAGTGAGGACACTGCATGAATAAAATGACAGGATTTGTTGGAATGGCGCTCCTCGCCGGCGTGGCCCAGGCGGC
>CACWSW010000431.1 GCA_902763655.1 uncultured bacterium | reverse complement strand
CGATTCCGCGAGCGGCGAGTCCAGCGCCATGCCCGACTGCTCGCGCGCGAGAGCCCGGATCTGTCCCTCGCTCAGGCACCCCGCGTAGAGGCGCATGTCGTCCACCATGAAGCCGTGGTACTTGTTGTAGGTGTTGTAGCCCACGTCGATGCGCGAAAGGTCGAGGTAGAACGCGCTGCCGCTGTAGCCGCCCGACGTGGAGAGCGTCTGCACGAGCGTCCCGTCGCGATACACCTTCATCACGTGCGTGGAGCAGTTCTCCACGCACGTCACGGTCGTCCAGGGCGCATCGGCACCGGCCGTCACGTATGTATCTGTAATGTCGTACCCCTCTCTGCCATTCGCACTACCGGGCAAGATACGGAGATACTGCGGACTTTGCTCGAAGGAATAGCGCAGGCACGTGTTCGCGCCGTGGGCGTCTCCGAGGCAGATGAAGGGCCAGCGGCTCGACCCGGTGTAGCTGACGTTCTTGAAGCGCGCGGAGAACGTGAAGTTCGTCTGCCTGGCGCCGAACGTCGCCGTCGGATCCACGCCGTCGTTGAGCTGCAGGAACGTCCCCGCCGTGCGCACGTACGCCGCGCCGCCATTGATGCCGTCGCCCGTCACGCACTCCACGTAGGAATTTCCGTTCGACATGTTCCGCAGGTCCCAGCCGTTCGGACCCGAATCGCGGAACAGCTTCACGTCGCCGACGTCTTCGATCTCGTCGAATGTCCAGTGCGCCACCGGAGTCGGCAGGGAATCCTTCGGCTGCACCTCCGCCGGCACGCGCGCGGCGTATTCCGCCGCCACCTGCTCGTCCGTCCACACCGTGTCCAGGTACTGGATTTCGTCGTAGTCGCCGCTGTAACCGTTGCCCTTCTCGTAGGAACCGAGGAGCAATTTTGACGTTGCCGCCACAGTGCCGTAGGAGAGCTGCTGTTCGCCCACTTTCACGCCGTCCCAGTAGACGCGCGCCATTTTGGAGGCGTCACGCGTCGCCACGATGTGGTGCCACAGGCCGTCATGGTACTCGCCAGTCGGAATCGAGCCACAGACCGTATACTCGTCGCTTGCCGTCGCCGAAGCCCAATTTTTAAAGCGCAACGCCAGCGAAGCGCCCGAATTGGAGAAGCGCAGCAGCCAGCCGTTCCAGGACTTCGTCGTCCAGTTGTCTGGCACGCCCTCCAGCGTCATGCGCAGGATGATGTAGGCGTTGCCATTGCAGTTGGCGTCCGGACGAATCCACGCGCTCATCGTGAACGGCGTGTCACCGCTCGGCAGCCCGGTTCCGCACAACATTGCATTTCCCACAGCGGACGAGCGGGCGATGCGGAGCGCCTTGCCCGACACGCCGTCCGCAACGAGCATGGGCGCTGGGGAATCCGCATTGGCGATTCTCTCCTCGAAGTCAAGGCCGCCGTCCCCGCTGTCGAGGCCGAGATTGTCCGCATCATTGAACTGCCAGATGGAGTACAGGTTCGGTCGGACGACCGGCCCCAGGCGGTCGAGCGCGAGCGTGCCGCCCGTGACGGCGACGCTGCCCGTGATCGATGCCCCCGCGAGCGTGAGCGTGCCCGAACCGGATTTCACGAGGTCGGCGTTGACGATGCCCGAGAACGAGGAATCGTCGCTTCCGTTCACGGTCACCGTGCCGCCCGCCGGCACGTTCACGGCGCCCATCAGTCCCACGCCGCCGAGCTTGCGCACGGTCACGTCGTCGTGGAAGTTCAGCGCGCCGCCGTTCGCGACATCGAGCGCCGCGCCCGACGCGATCGCGAGAGGCGACGCAGCCGTGCCGAAATCGACGTTCGCGGCGTAGAGCTGGTAGGTGCCGGTGAAGGACGGCCATCCGGCCCCCGACAAGGCGTCCAGGCCAAACCCCGAGAACCGCATCGTCCCCGCACCCGAAAGCGCCCCGGAGTAGTTCGCGCTGGAGCCAAATTCAAATGTTGCGCCGGACGCGACGCTCAATCCGCTCATGGACGACAAGGGACCCGACAAGGGACCCGAAACCGTCGTCCGGAACGAACCGGTCTCGACCACGCCCGTACCCTTGAAGGACAAGAGCCACGCGCTTTCCAGCAAAGAGCCTCCGCCGCTCTTGATCCAGCCATCCACGCCGCCAAAGATGGTCTTGTTGGTCTGCACCGTGTCATCGGGAACGTCGAAGACGTAGTTTCCTCCCGCGTCCAGCGTGAGCGGTGAACTGCCGGCTTCGGCGACGATCTCCGCGTCGGAAAGCGTCCGGTCGTAGAACTTGATCTCGTCGTAGTCGCCGCTGAAGCCGTTGCTCTTCTCGTATGAGCCGATGAGCAGACGCGTGTCGTTGCCGACATCGCAGGTCGTCAACGTGTGCGCGCCCACCTTCACGCCGTCCCAGTAGATCGTCACCCTCTTCGCG
>CACWSW010000430.1 GCA_902763655.1 uncultured bacterium | reverse complement strand
CGGACTTACCGTGGATCCCGTCCACACGGGCATCCCGAGCATCAACGAATGGGGCACCCAAAGCGCGGAATGCGCGCTCGCGTGGCGGTTCACGGGCGAGGCGAAGTACCTCGCGAAGGCGAAGGCCATGCTGCTCGCGAACGTGAAGGGCTACAACGAGGCGTACGCGAACCGCCGCGCGGTGAACTGGTACTCGACAACGCGCGTCAACTCGCTCTGCGCGTACGACTGGATCTTCGAGGCACTCACCGACGACGAGCGGCGCGCGATCATCGTGCCGCTCGTGCGGCACTGCGAGGACGTCCAGCCGCGCAAGGGGCGTCCCGCGATCCGCCGCCGCAACACGGGCGGCGTGACGGCCGGCTGCTACGGCGTGAAGAACCTGATGTGGTACGCTGGACTCGCCGCGCTGGGCGACGGCTATTGCGACGAACTGGCGGAAAGCCTCATCGTCGAGGGCCACGCTTTCCACCGGGAGGTGCTGAAGTTCCGCAGCGACAGCGCGGGCGATGATGGCGCGCTCGGCACGGGCACGCCCGGCTACGCGATGGGCGTCTACCCCGTAGGGCACTTCAACATCTTCCACACGTGGCTCTCCGCGACGGGCGAGAACCTCGCCGGGCGCTACCGCCCGATGGCGCTCTACCCCAACTGGGTGTGGTGGATGTGGATTCCCGACGCCGCAAAGCCCGACGCGCCACTTTTCCACGGCTACGGCGACGCGTTCCACTCGAACAACCGACTTCCGATCGGCGGCATGTACGAGCACCTGCTCCAGTACATCCACTTCTTCAAGGAGTACGATCCCGACGCGGCGCGCCTCGCGGCGACGCTTGCGGAGATGTGCCCGAACCACACGATCGGCGGCGCGTGGCGCGGCGGGTCCGGGTTCCCCGCGTATCCGTTCCTCTTCGGAAAGGACGAGACGGTGAAGCCGTTCACGCGCGAGGTGCTCTCCGCCTCGCCCGTGAAGGCGCGTCAGTTCGAGCAGCTGGGGCAGATCTTCATGCGGAGCGGCTGGGAGCCCGATTCCACCTATGCGCTCCTCGTTGGCGGCACGCTCGTGCCCATGCACAAGCACCTCGACGAGGGGAGCTTCACGATCTACAAGCACGACTTCCTCGCGCTCGACACCGGCTCGCGTGCGTCGCAGACGGACTGGAACCTGAAGTACTACTACGGGCAGTCCGTGGCGCACAACGTGGTGCTGATCCAGAAGCCCGGCGAGCCGCTGCCCTCGCACTGGGGCCCCATCTACAAGGGGCCCGAGGGCAAGAACAACTACGGCGGCATGTACGGCCGCACGGCGAAGGTGCTCGCCTTCGAGACGAACAGCCGCTACTCCTACGCCGCCGTCGACACGGGCGCGCTCTACGGTGAGAAGTGCACGGAGAATGTCCGCCAGTTCGTGCACGTGCAGCCAGACTACTTCGTGGTGTACGACCGCGTGGGGGCGTCCGACCCCGCCTACGCGAAGCAGTGGCTCCTGCACACGCAGAACAAGCCGGAGGTGGAGGGACGCACCGTGCGCGTGGATTCGCGCGACGGGCGCCTCTTCTGCGAGGCGCTGCTGCCGAAGGACGCCACCATCGAGCTGGTGGGCGGTCCCGGCAAGGAGTTCTGGGCCAACGGGAAGAACTGGGAAATCTACGACAAGTGGCTGGAACGCGAGCGCCGTACCTGCGCGAAGGACGGCCGCGGCCCGTACTGGGGAGAGTGGCGCGCCGAGACGCATCCGGGCGCGCCGCGCGCGGACGACCGGTTCCTGCACGTGCTCACGGCGGCGGACGTCAAGACGCGGCGCGGCGTGGCGACGCGTCTCGTGGAGGAGGCGGACCGTGACGGAGTGGAGCTCGTCTTCCCCGCCATGGCGCCGGGCGACAAGCCGGTGACGCGCAGGATAACCCTGCGCTTCAACCGCACGGGCAAGGTCGGCGGCGAGATGCGCCTTGAGGAGAAAGACGCCGAGGGACGCGTCCGTTCGACGGTTCGTCAGCTCGCCGAGACCGTCGCGCCGCAGAAGGGCGTGCTGCTGAAGTAGGAACGTGCTGCAATCTTATATGCGAAAGGA
>CACWSW010000429.1 GCA_902763655.1 uncultured bacterium | reverse complement strand
CTGGAGTTCTACGGGCAGGAGGTGGACCAGACCGGACACTCCGCCACCAACACGCACCCGCAGAGCGACAACCGCTGGCTCTACACCGCGTCCGGCACGCTGCTCTGCGCCTACACGAACTGCTTCCGCTACAGCAATTCGCGCCCGAACCTCTACTGGGACGGCGACCTCCAGCGCGAGATTTTCGCTGGAGGAATCAAGGACCACGACGGCTCGCTCGTCTCGGGCACAGTTCCCTCGGCGCGGCTCGTGGCCGACATCTTCGGCGACTGGCGCGAGGAGTTCATCACTGGGCACAAGGGCGAGTTCCGCATCTACACGACCGACATCCCCGCGATGGACCGCCGCGTCACGTTCATGCGCGATCCGGCCTACCGCTCGCGCATCACGATGGCGACGTCAGGCTACAACCAACAGCCGATCCTCACGTACGTGCCGTCCGCAAAGGCGCCGAACATCTCGATCCGCGTGGCGCCAAACTTCCGCTCCTGCCGGCTCGACGTCGTCGCACCGCTGGACAAGCCGCTCAAGGGCACGCTCACCTTCGACGGCCTGCCGGACAAGTGGAGCGTTGACCTGCAGCCGCAGGCGATCGACCTACAGCCCGGAGGACGCTGGACGCGCGAGGTGAAGTTCCGCCGCCCGCCAAACCCGAAAGGCCGGTACGACTTCCGCCTCGCGCTCGCCCGTCCAGGCGACGCCCCGCTCGTGTTGCACCACACCGCAGTGGCAAAATGACGATGTTCCCCGGCAAGAAAGCGCTGGCGCTGGCCGCAACGTCCGTCTGCATGGCGTGCGCCGCCACGGACGTGACGTTCCTGATGTGCTACCGCCCCGACCACCCCGAGGACCCGGCCACAAAGCAGATTCTCTCGTTCACCGCCCGGCGGCCCGAGATACGTCCGTTCCAGTGGGGCGGACTCACGCTCCCTGGCGCGGGCGGACGCGCCACGTTCATGCTCGCGCTCGCCGGCGGCACGGCGCCGGACGTCTACAAGGCATGGTTCCACATTCTTAGGCACGACGTGGAAGAGGGCTTCTGCTACCCGCTCAACGAATGGCTCGGCGAGGACGCGGACGGAGACGGCAGGCTCTCCGACGCCGAGGCGAAGTGGTCCGGCTGGAAGGACGTGCCGCAGCTCTGGCGAGACGTCGCGACGAAGGACGGCAAGGTGTACGCGGTTCCCACGCCTGGATTCGCCTACTACGGCATCGTCTACAGGAAGGATCTCGTGAAGGCCGCAGGACTCGACCCCGAGGCGCCGCCGCGCACGTGGAACGAGTTCGCCGGCTGGTGCGAACGCCTCACCTTCCGCGACAAGGCGATCGCAGGCGCCAAGCTCCAGCGCGGCCAACGCGCGTTCGGCATCGAGAACCGCCCGTGGGGCTTCCTGCCGTGGGTGGGCGCGGCCGGCGGAGACGTCATAAGGGTTAAGAGTGAAGAGTTAAGAGTTAAGAGTGGGGAATGGGGAATGGGGAATGGGGGATGGGAGGCGTGCTTCGATTCACCGGAGTGCTTAAGGGCGGCGGACTTCCTCCACTCGCTCATCACGAACGGCGTGGTGCGGGCGCTGCCGCAGCTCTCGCTCTCGAACGAGATCGCGGACCTCTTCGTGCAGGGCGAGATAGTGAGCGTGTTCGGCGGCGAGGACCTGGTGACGTACCTCACCGAGAGCCTCAACTTCCCGGCGGAGCAGATCGGGCTCATGCCATTCCCGGCGGCGGACGAGAATTGCCGCCCCGTGCTGCAGGCGCACAAGCATTTCTACGCCATCACGGAAGGCGTGGGGCGGCGTCCGAAAGAGGAACGCGACGACGTGTGGGCGTGCGTGAACGAGCTGACGTCCGCCGCGGTCTACGACGAGACGGTACGCAAGAACGTGGCCGAGGGACGTGCGCGATGTACGACGACCTGGAGGCGGGTCGGATACGCGCCGTCACGGAACCGTCCGTAGGATTCTGGCAGGCGGCAAGCGATCTCGTGAGCCGTCGCTTCCTAGGCATACTTCTGAGCGACGCGGGGAAGGACTTCGACTACCGGGCGGCGCTGAAGTCGATCACGGACGACGCGAACCGCGGCCTGATGTTCGACGCCGACAAGCGCGGGATAGAGCAAAAGCGCCCTCTCGCCCGCGTCATCCTTGGCATCGTGGCGATCATAGCCATAGCATGCGGCTGGCTGGCCTTCGGCGGTGGTGTCGGGCGTCGGCTGTCGAATGTCGCGACGGATGAGCAGGGACAGAAGGCAGGGGATGGAGGACAAAGGAGAAAGGCGGCAGGAAGGCAATCTTCAATCTTCAATCCCCAATCCTCAAATCTCAAAATCGCTCCCTGGCTCTTTCTTTTGCCTGCGATTGCGTCCATCGCACTATGGAGCTACTGGCCGCTCATGCGCGGCGCGGTGATGGCGTTCCAGGACTACCGAATCGTGGGGAGCGGAGAGTGGCAGGGGCTGGACAACTTCATCCGCGTGGCGTCTGATCCCGGCTTCTGGAAGGCTTGGGGCCGCACGCTGCAGTACGTCGGCATCACGCTCGCTCTCGGATTCGTGACGCCCGTCGTGCTGGCGCTTCTCCTCACGGAGATTCCGCGCGGGAAG
>CACWSW010000428.1 GCA_902763655.1 uncultured bacterium | reverse complement strand
CCTCGAGCTGGCGCACCTCGAGGAGCAGCAGCGGGACGAAAGCCACGACTTCGCCCCGGCCGATCTCGCCGACATCGTCCGCAGCGTCCAGATGCGCCTACAGCCGAAGGCGGACGCCGCGAACGTCCGCCTCGTCGCAGGAGACCTTCCGTCAGTCACCGTCCCCTGCGACGCGCGGCTCGTGGAGCACGCCGTAGCCAACCTCGTGGAGAACGCCCTGCGCTACAGCGGTTCTCCCGACATCGCACTATCCCTCGCAGTCCGCGACGGGAAGGCCGTCCTCGCCGTAGAGGATCACGGAGTCGGCATCCCGCCAGAACATCGCGGCCGCATCTTCGAGCGGTTCTACCGCGTGGACAAGGACCGTAGCCGCGAGCAGGGAGGCACTGGCCTCGGGCTCGCCATCGTGAAGCACATCGCACAGCTCCACCACGGCGCGGCCACGCTCGAGCCGGTCGCCGGCGGTGGTTGCCGCTTCGAGCTGTCGCTGCCGCTCGCCTAGCGAGATTCCGCTACTCGAAGAAGACAGTGCCGATCTGCCAGCCGGCAATGTTGGCGATCGTGACGACCTGCTCGTTCGCCGCCGCACCCTGCGCGCACGGCAGCGGTTTCGGCGCGGCAAGTTTCGCGTCCTGCCACACGGCTCGCCTGCCGGCAGGGTTGCGCACGCGCACCTTCAGTTCGTCCGTGTCGCCGATCGACAGGTTGAGGATCGTCACGCTGTCGAGCGTGCCGTCGGAACGGACACGCGGCAGAATACGGAGAGGACGGCAGGCGTCGATGCGCACCGGGAACGCGCCCTTCGTCGCGGCGTCCAGATCGTCCAGAAGCTTGGTCCGCCGGTTCGCGATAGGATACTTTTCGATGTCGTCCACCTTCACCACGGCACCTGCCGCAAGCGTCGCCTTGTCGTCGTCCGTCATCTCGGCCCGCGACTTCTCCGTCAGGTACCAAGTCTTCGTTCCGCTCTCCGCCACCGTCACGGGAATGCCAGCGCACGCAAGGTCGAAGTCCTTCGGTTCGCGCAGGTCGAAGCCGGCCGTCTCCGCAGCCGCAGAACCGACAAACCGCGCCACGCCGCCCAGGCGGGTGCGGCGCGTCGAGGCCGCCAGCCGCTCGAAGTACGGACGCGCCGCCGCGAGCGCGCGAGCGTGCGCACGAACCTGTCGTACTCCTCCACCGGCTCGGGCGCCGTATGCGCATACCAGTAGAGCGAGATCGAATCGCAGCCGGAGGCGATCGCAAGCGCGCTCTCGGTCATGATCGCGCCAGGCGACTTGTGGAGGACGTGGCGCGGATACGTCTCCTGCTCGTAGCAGACGCTCGCCACGAGCGGTCCCCAGTCGCGGCAACGCTCGGCCTCGCGAGCGACGCTCATGCACTTCTTCACCATCCCGCGCGGCTCCGCCTCGACGTAGAAGCCCGCGCCAGGACGGATGCCGACAGGCTTGCGGTCCGGTCCGGACAGCGCCTCCAGGATCGGCTTCGTGTCGTAGCCCGTGTAGATCGTGTCCGACCACACGGCCTGGTAGGCTAGGCGGCACGGGCTACCGATCTCGTCCGCCGCCTGCCGCGTTGCCGCCGCGAAGACGCCGAGCGACTCGGCGTTGAACGCGATCCACGCGGCGCGCACCGGCTCGCGCGCGGCCTCCGAGTAGAGCTTCGCCACGAGCGTCTCGCGCGTCCAGCTGCCGCCCGTCTTCGCGTTGAAGGCTGCGATGCAGCGGGGGCAGAAGCATCCGTCAGGCTTGCTGACGCCCATGCGCAAGTCGTCGTCCAGCCAGTACGAGTCTGGCTTGGCGACAGTCAGGATCGTCTTCGTGAAATCGCGCTGGAAAGCGAGCACGGCGGGCGAGCGGGGGCAGAAGAAGTGCATGCGTTTCCCGTCTCGCCCCACCTGCCAAGCATCCTCGGGGAATATCCTGTCGCCAGGCTTTGGCGGACCGTCGTGCGACGCGCCGTGGCCGAGCGTCAGACCCTGCTGGTACGAAAGCCGGATGCCCGTCTTCTCGCAGAGCGGACGGAACGCAGCGAACTTTGCGGCCTCTTCCGCGATGAGCTCGTTCGTCTTCCGCCCGCCGCCAGCGAACCAGAACTCGTCGCACGCGCCCGGGTAGCGCCTATGGCTCTCCATCAGACGCTCGAACACCTCCGGAGCGTTGTTGATCGCGCCCGTATGGCGAATCACCACGAACGGCCATTCTCCGGCCATGGCGACACCAGTCGCCAGCAAAGAAAGAATTAGCTTTTTCATGTGCAGATTATAATCTAGTTCGGACGATACGGCAAGCGGTTCAGCGTTCCTTGAGGAAGCATGACGTGGTCACCTTGCGGTTGTCAGCGTCGAGCGGACAGCCCGTGTTGCGGAACCAGTCGCCATGCTCTGTCTCCGCCGTAGGCGCCGATCCGTCGGCAGGCAGCCACACGCGGCTGGGGCCTCCGCTGTTGAGCCGTCGCCAATACGGCACGCGCGTCCTGAACCCGTCCCCTTCCCACGAATAGGCTATCGGTCCCCGCTGCCACGCCACCAGCCCGCGGTTATCCTTCACGCGCGCGTCGCATGTCACGCGCTGCAGCGGCATCGGCAGCTCGAAGTTGATGGTTGTCGGCGTTGCGACGTCGAACGTCCTGTAGCCGTGGGGCACGGCGGGCTCGGCCGAATACAGCCCCGATTCCGCGCGGTTCGGCCAGCGTACGCGCAGCGCGAACGACACAGGCCTCTCCGCCGTCACCGTCAGCGACACCTTCCCGCCCTCCGGGTAGTCCGTAGCCATATCTAGCCGCACTTTCACGCCGCAGACCGTCGCCTCGCCGCCAGTGGAGGCGATGAAGTGGTTGAGATAGAGCGTGCGCCCGTCCGGCGAGACGGCATACATGCGGTTCTTGAAGTCCTCCAGCACGCGCGGCACGTTCCCCACGCAGCACGGCAGAGTATGCCACGGATAGCGAGGGTTGGCGCTCGCGGGCGGGTTCTGGTAGGCGTAGCAGGCGCAGTCCTCGGAGAAAGTGCCGAGCAGATTGTTGTAGACCGCGCGCTCGCGCACGTCCTCGAAGCGGTCTAGGCCGTCCAGCCTCGCCATCTCCGTGCACCAGTCGTACATGCCGCATCCAGCGCAACCTTCCAGGTAGGCACGCGCGTTGGGGAGCGAGTAGTCAGGTCCGAACGCCTCGCCTGCCCATTGCCCGCCCACGCCGCCTGTGATGTAGCCCTTGCGGTCG
>CACWSW010000427.1 GCA_902763655.1 uncultured bacterium | reverse complement strand
CAGCTCGTCGCGCTTGAAGATGAGCTGGAAGCGGTCCGTGCCGTCGTTGAGCGTGCAGAAGTTCATCTTGCCCATGCGGCGGATCATCAGCAGGCGGCCTGCCGCCGTCACCTCCTTGCCCTCCTCGAACTCCGCGCGGATGACCTTGAGGTCCGTGTGCGGGAAGGCGTGCCCGTAGGGCGTGAAGCCGAGCGCCTTGAGCGCGTCCATCGACGCCAGGCGGTTTTGGCGATACTCGTTTGTTTCCTGTGCCATCTTCTTTACCTCTGATTGCGGGCGGAAAGAATACCAAACCGTCCCCGCGATTTCAAGGAGAAGTTGGGCGCGGTCTTTACAATCGGCCCAATTTTAGGCATACTAGCGGGCAAATGAAACGCACAACAAGCAAGACTATCCTCGTCGTCGCCGCCTTTTCCATGGCAATGACAGCGGCTGCGGTCACAAAGTCGAAGTACCTCGACGTCGTGGAGATGGCCGTTGGCGCCTATTCTCCCGGCCACATCGCCTCCTACCTTAAGGACATTCGCGAGAAGGGCATCCAGGAGCACGGGTTCCCGCGTCTCACGTCGAACCTCGGCCTGCTTGTTGCCGCCGGCCGTCGGACCTCGCCCGAGGACAAGGCGACATTCAAGGCGATGATGGACGAGTGCTGCGGGCAGATGGCGACCGCGAAGAAGCGCAACGGCGGGCGCGTGGGCAACGACTTCACGGTGAAGGAGGTTATACTCTGCCTCTACGAGGTGGAGCGCGCGCGCATCTTCCCGAAGGAGACGACCGACGCCTGGCGCGCCGGCATCGCGCGCTGCGTGCCGAAGTCCACGTACACGTGCATCCCGAAGCCGGACGACCCGGTGGCCCACAACTGGGCGATCTTCGCCGGCGCCAGCGAGCAGCTGCGCTGCCACGCGGGGCTTGGCGGCGACCCGGCGTTCGTGGAGCGCCAGTTCGCCGGACAGCTGCGCTTCTTCGACGCTAACGGCATGTACAAGGATCCGAACCAGCCGCTCGTGTATGACGGCGTGACGCGCCTCCAGTTCATGCTGGCGCTGCGCTACGGCTACGACGGACCGTCGCGCGAATTCCTGGAGAGTCAGTTCCTGAAGTCCGCCGAGCCGACGCTCCTGATGCAGTCGACAACCGGCGAGCTGCCTTTCGGCGGACGCAGCAACCAGTTCCTGCACAACGAGGGATTCGTCGCCGCCGTTTGCGAGTGGTACGCAGGATGGTTCAGGGATCGCGGCGACATGCGCATGGCGCAACGGTTCCGCGCGGCGGCGCGGCGCGCGGTGGAGAGCCTCGCCTACTGGGCGAAGGCCAAGCCGCTCCACCACGTGAAGAACCGCTTTCCGCGCGACTCCCGCTACGGGTGCGAGGGATACGGCTACTTCGACAAGTACATGGTCACGCTTGGCTCGTGGGCCTCGATGGCGTACTTGTTCGCCGACGAGTCCATCCCCGACGCCGACCTGCCGGAGGACTCAGAGGCGGCGACGTTCGTCACCACGCCCGACTTCCACATGGCCTTCTTGAAGGCGGGCGAATACTGCGCGCAGTTCGACGCGCCGGCCGACGGCCACTACGACGGCAGCGGCATCGGCCGCATCCAGCGCCGCGGCGCGCCGCCGCCGCTTGCGCTCTCGGTGCCGTTCGCCAAGAAACCGCAGTACGGGCTGGACCTGACGAACGCGACCACGCTTGCCGTCATGCCCGGCTGGCTGCACGACGGCAAGTGGAGGTATTCCTACGAGGGGCTGTATAGGAACTTGACGGCATCCGCCGCCCGCGGCAGGGCGAGGATGGACGTGGAAGTGGTGCGCGAAGCGTCGCCGCTGCTCCTCTCGTGCGAGGTGACGGCCGACGGCGTCGAAATCGTTCTCGTCGGCGAAGGGGAGCTCGCTCTCGTCCTGCCGGTCTTCGAGTTCGACGGGGAGCGGAAGACGGATGTGCGCGCGGGGGAGAAGACGGTTGACGTGTCGCTGGACGGCTGGACATGCCGCTACGAGGCGAACGGTGCGATTGCCGACACCGGCCTCGTGTATGGCAACCGGAACGGTCACTACCGTCGCTACGAGGCGCGAGCCAACGGATG
>CACWSW010000426.1 GCA_902763655.1 uncultured bacterium | reverse complement strand
TCGTTCATCACGCAGAAGCGCGCGGGGACGCTCTCGCCGGGAGTGACGAAGGAGTGGACGTTGCCGACCTCGGGCTCGCCGAGCTGGATCGTGTAGGCGCTCTTGTAGACGGCGATCGGCGTGGTGATGGTGCGGTACCAGTAGCGCGTCCCAGGCTTCAGGCCCACGAGGCGAACCTGGAGCGCCTGGTCGTCGAACGACGTCATGCCGAAACCGCCGCACCGCACGGTCTTCGCGTTCTGGAGCTGAGGGTTGTCGGAGAACTCGACGGCGCCGTTGGCCAGGCCGTCCACGGCCCAGGCGACGCCCATCGAGTCGGGCGCGGGGCACTGGAGCACAGGCTCGGCCTTGACGCGCCGCACGCCCTTGACGACGGGCGGCGGCGTGTACGTCTCCTCGCCCCTGGCACGTGCGGCCGCGGCGGTGCGGGCAAGGGCGCCGGCGGCAAACAGCGTGCCGCCGGCGAGGAACGAACGTCTGTTCAATTCCATCTCAAGTCCCTGATCAGACCCGCACTTCCCAGCCGTTGCGGCAGTAGTCGCGCGTGAGCGGGATGCCCTTTCCGGTGCCGTTCGCGAAGTCGAGCTTCACGGGATCCCAGTCGAAGCCGGTGTCGTACACGTAGCTCATGTTGCAGAGCTGGCAGAGCACCGCGCCGCGGCCGCCGACCTCCGCCGGGGAGATCGTGGGCTTGCGGGAGAAGTAGCACTCCACGAAGTTCTGCACCTGGTTCGGACTCTTGTAGAGCTGGACGGGCGCCGAATCGAGTTTGAACGTGGCGTTGAGCTTCTTCAGCACGGCCTCCAGGCGGTTGTCCTTCTTGACGGCAGAGTCGGTGCCGTAGTCCTTGCCGACGGACTCCGCGACGATCTTGTCCTTCATGAAGGTGACGTCCTGCAGCTTCTGGCGGATCTCGGCGTTAGGCTTCACCGCGCCCGTGCCCTGCCACACCGCGATCTTGCCGCGGTTGACGGCCACGATGCCCTTGGTGCCGTAGAACACCGTGCCCCACACGCCGAACGGCCCGTGGTAGAGCTCCACGTCGCCCGTGGGGGTGTGGAAGAGCATCTTCATGCCGAACTGGCGGCGGCCGCCGTGGAACAGGTCGGTCGAGTACGGCTCGTCGGAGCGGATGATCTTGTACGGGCCGCTCTTGTCCATGTCGAGGCCCCACTGCGCGATGTCGAGGTGATGCGCGCCCCAGTCGCCGTTGTAGCCCGTGCCGATGTCGTCGTCGAAGCGCCAGAACATCGGATAGAACTTGTTCACGCCGCGCGGCGCGAGCTGGTCGGAGTACGGACGCCACTTGCAGGGGCCGAGCCACATGTCCCAGTCGACGCTCGGGTTGGGCGCGCCTTCCGTCGCGGCGTTCTTGGGCTCGTCGAAGAAGCGGATCGGGTGCGACGGGCCGCCGAGCTTCTGGCCGCCGCGGCCGTAGTTGGCGTCGACGTACTTCACGTCGCCGATGAAGCCGTTGCGCACGATCATCACCGCCGTGCGGAACACGTCCCAGCTGCGCTGCATCGAGCCGGTCTGGAACACGCGGCCGTACTTGGCCTGCGCGGCGATCACCTTGCGCGCCTCGTCCACGTTGTACGTGAGGGGCTTCTCGCAGTACACGTCCTTGCCGGCCTTCATCGCCTCGACGGCAATGTAGGCGTGCCAGTGGTCGGGCGTGGCGATGCACACCATGTCGATCGAAGGATCCTTGAGCACGTCGCGGAAATCGGCCACGGCGCGGCACTTCGGCACGTCCTTGATGCCCTTCTTCGCATAGCGCTCGTCCACCATCTTGGCGCCGGCCTCGCGGCGTTCCTTGTCGCAGTCGCACACGACCACGACCTGGGCCCCGAGCTTGTACTGGTCGACGAACTGCGGCATGAGCGCCGAGCGCCCCTGGATGCCGAAGCCGATGATGGCCACGTTTGCCTTTTCGCCGGGCTTGAGCGTGCGCGTACCGATCTTGTCGGTGGAGCAGCCGGCGAGCGCCGTCGCGGCCGCCGATCCGAACAGGAAGTTCCTGCGGTTGAGGTTCATCTTCTCTATTTCCTTTCAGAGGTTCTTGAGATCAATCGTGCCGCGAAGCGTCATGCTCCGA
>CACWSW010000425.1 GCA_902763655.1 uncultured bacterium | reverse complement strand
GATCTCATCATCGGCATGGACGCCTACAACATGGCAGACCTGCGTCGGCTCGTCTATCCCGCCGACCTCCCGAAGGTGCGTCGGCTCCTTGACTTCGCGGGCGTCAACCGCGACGTGGCAGACCCGTGGTACACCGGCAATTTCGACGAAACCTACGCCGATATAATCTCTGGATGCACCGCTCTCCTCCAATTCTTGCCATCGTGACCAAAACCAATGCAACGACCTAAAAGCTAACACCTAAAAGCTAGAAGCTAACACCATGTACATCCTCGCATACGATTTCGGAACGGGCGGCATCAAGGCTTCGTTGTATGGTGCCGACGGCGCGTGCGTGGCGTCGGGTTTCGACGCATACGAGACGTCTTATCCCGCCAGCGGTTTCCACGAACAGGCGCCGGAGAACTGGTGGCGCGCGACGGTGCGCTCCACGCGCCTCCTCGCCGCGCAGGCGGGCGAAGAGGCGTTGAAGCGCGTGCGCGCGCTCGGCATCTCCGGACACTCGCTCGGCGTGGTGCCGCTCGACGCGGCGGGCAGCCTGCTGCGTCCGACCGTGCCGATCTGGAGCGATTCGCGCGCCGGTGCCGAGGCGCAGGCGTTCTTCCGCGCGGTGCCGGAGGAGATGTGGTACATGAAGACCGGCAACGGCTTCCCGCCCGCGCTCTATTCGGTGTTTAAGCTGATATGGTTCCGCGCGCACGAACCGGACTGGTTCGGACGCGCCGCGACGATCCTCGGCACGAAGGACTACATCAACTACCGTCTCTGCGGCGTGCGGGCGACCGACTTCTCGTACGCGTCAGGCACGGGCGTCTACGATCTTGCGGCGCGCCGGTATGACGACGGCCTGATCGCCGCCTCCGACCTGTCGCGCGCGCTTTTCCCCGAAATCGTCCCCGCCACGCAGGTGCTGGGCTCGCTCACGCCCGACGCGGCGCGCGAGCTGGGCCTGCCGCAAGACGTGAAAGTTGTCGCGGGCGGCGTGGACAACTCCTGCATGGCGCTGGGGGCGGGCGCGTGGCGAGAGGGGCGGGCGTACTGCTCGCTCGGCTCCTCGGCATGGATCGCCGTGTCCTCTGCAAAGCCGCTACTCGACGTTACCACGCGGCCGTACGTGTTCGACCACGTGGTGCCGGGGCAGTACGCCTCCGCGCTCGCTATCTTCTCGGCGGGTACGGCGCACACGTGGTGCCGCGACGTCCTCTGCGGCGGGATGGATTATGCGGCGATGGACGCCGAGGCGGAAAAGGCGGGATGCGGCGCGCATGACCTCTACTTTAACCCGTCGCTCGCGGGCGGCAGTTCGCTCGACCCGACGCCGTCCCTGCGCGGCGCATTCGCGAACCTTGATCTGCGCCACACGCGCGGCGACGTGATCCGCGCCGTGATGGAAGGGGTGGCGTTCGGGCTCAGGCGCGTGCTTGACGAGCTGGCACGTCTCGCGCCCGTGGCGGAGCCGCTCACGCTCGTGGGCGGCGGCGCGAACTCGCCATTGTGGCGGCAGATCTATGCGGACGTCTTCGGCCGTTGCGTCGCGCGCGCCACCATCGGCCAGCAGGCGGCGGCGCTCGGCGCCGCGCTCGTGGCCGGCGTGGGCGCAGGCGTGTGGGACGACTTTTCGATTCTCGATTCGATCTCTCGCGCCGACGCCGACGCCACGCCGAATGCTGAAGCCGCCGGCGACTACGTTCGCCGCTATGCGCGTTGGCGCGCGCTCACGGACAAGTTGGGCGAATGGACGAGGTAACGACAAATCAAGATATAGCAAGCAAACAAAATGACATTCGGAGCAAAGGACGTTGCCGGTTTTGTCTTTTGTCCTTTGTCTTTTGTCCTCCCGCATGATATACTAGCCGCATGAAAATTACTGCGGTCAATGTCTACTTCGTTCGTCCCCGCTGGGGATTCGTTGAAATCGTTACCGACTCCGGTCTCGTCGGGTGGGGCGAAGCGGTCCTGGAAGGCCACGCAAAGGCCGTGCTGGCGTGCGTGGAGGAGTACCGCGACTATCTCGTCGGCAAGGACCCATCGCGCATCGAGGACATCTGGAGCACGATCTACCGCGCGGGCTTCTACCGCGGCGGCGGCGTGATGATGAGCGCGCTCTCGGGCATCGACCAGGCACTC
>CACWSW010000424.1 GCA_902763655.1 uncultured bacterium | reverse complement strand
GTCCTGCTGGTGAGGACGTCCGTTCTTGACGAACACCCAGCCCTTCCCTTCGGTCCAGCCGTACACGTCGATGCCGCTCACGCCCGTCGCCGGCATGTGCTCCATCGCCAGGCCCGACCTGATGAGGCTCCACTGCAGGCGCATCCGCGTGGCGTCCGTCGTGAAGCGGAAGCACTCGCCAGACGTGTGGAAGCACTGGCTCCACACGCCACGGTTCACATTCTTGTTCCCTTCCAGCGAGGCTGGCATGCGGTCGTAGAAACGCTTTACGTCCGTGAACGGCTTGCCCTCGAGCGGCAGGTTCTGCCCGTCGATCCAGTCCATCGGCCCGCGCGCCATCAGCTCGTCGACGATCTTGCCGACCTCCGCCTTGGGCGTCTTGACGGTGAGCACGTAGTGGTTGCCCTTCGGGTCGGGCGTCCAGGCGTTCTTGCCCTTGGCGTCCACGATGTCGAACTTGCCGCGCACAGTGCCGAAGTAGCGCTGCCAGCCACGCACGGCCGCGAGGACGGTCACCTCGTCCCACGCAGCATGCCCCTTCTCTGTCTCCTTGTACGCCGTGAGAGCGCGCTTGAAGACGTCGCGGACGGGATTGACGGCGGCGCCGACCTTCGAGACGGGCACTCCGCACTTCACCTCCACGCCGTAGCACCAGTCGAGGAAGTAGATGGGCGTGGGCCAGTCGCGGAACGCGATCTTCGAGGACTCGCCGTCCTCCTTGGAGTTGTACTCGTAGCCGTCCGGGTAGCGGCAGGCCATCGCGTACCACGCCTTAACCTTCTTCGCCACGAGCGCGCGCCCGTCGAGCGGCGAGATGGCGTCGCCCTTCGTCTCCAGCAGGCGGCGGAGGTTGGTGGTGAAGCCCACGGAGCAGATGGTCACGCTTCCGTCCGGCTGCGCGGCGAGGATCTTGCGGTACGTCTCGTTCGCGTCGGGCGCCGTCTCGCTCGAAGGATGCTTCACCACGTCCTTGCGGGCCTTGACCATGTCCGCGTAGATGTCGTAGATGGCATGGCTCCTGCCGAGCGGCCCGATGCCGAGCTCCTTGTTTACGCCCACGGGGATGCCAGGCCGTCCGTAGAAGGCGTTGATGATCTCGACCATGCCGACCGAAGGCGCGCCGCGCGTGCAGGCCACCGTGCCTAATATCTCGCATTCGCCTGCGTCGGCAAGCGCGTGCAGCGTGGCGAGCGCGCCGACGTCGTCGAAGTCCGTGTACATGTCCGTGTCGAAGATGATCTTCTCCGGCGCTCCGGACGCGACCAAAGCGGCGCAAAAGGCCGCCACTGCAAGGAGGTGTCTAATTTTCATGCGGGAATTATAGCACAATTCCGGGATTGGTGCTTGGCGCTTTGTGCGGGGCGCGGATGCCCCCGGCGTCGACTACCGATGGGCTGCCGAGCCGGTGGTCTCGTCCTGGTTGACCAGGCGGAAGAGGCCCTTGTAGCCCTCGCGCTCCGCGCCGCCGTTGATCATGAGCGCGAATCCCTTGGCGCCGCCGGGCAGCGACTGGGTGACGATGTACTTCAGGAACTCGCCGTCCGTCGAGTAGCTGTTGCCGAAGCCGGCAACAGCCACGCCGTGCGGACGCGCCAGCACGAGCTCGCGCACGTTCTCCACCTTCCCGTGATCGTACGGCACGGGATAGATGATCTTCGTCGTCATGTAGCCGGCGTCGATCGCGATGCGGATCGCCCGCAGGCGCTCGCGCGGCAGGCCGAGCGTCCTGTCGGAGTTGCGCACGAAGATCTCCGGGCTCGCGCTCACCACGTAGTTCTCGACGCCGGCCTTCTCGAGCGCCTGCATTATCTTGATGGAGGAGGCGAAGTACCAGTGGCGGTAAACCTCGTCGTACTTGCGATGGCAGAAGTCGTCCAGCTTCGCCGCCGACACGCCCTTGTAGATCTGCCCGTTGTACGGCCACGCGAGCCAGCGCCCGATCTCCTTCATGCGGGGATAGTCGCGGTCGCGGTAGCGGATCCAGCCCTCGGGCCCCTTGTACGTCGTCGAGAGGCCCGCGAGGATCGTCTCCTCGATGAGGCCCTTGAACTTCTGCACGCCGTCCTCGTCGAGCCCTTCGCTCACGTCGCCCTTGATGATCGTGCCGTCGAAGTCCCAGAACGCCAT
>CACWSW010000423.1 GCA_902763655.1 uncultured bacterium | reverse complement strand
CTGATGCCATGTTGCCCATGGCCCATTAGGTTATCATCGTTTTGCCTTGAGGTCAAGGATGCGCTGGTTGGAGGACCCGCGGAAGCGCAGCGTGATGTTCTTCTGCGCCTCGATGAACGGACCGTCAACGAGCGTGTCGATAAGCGATAGCATCTCGTCGGTCGCCTCGCACCGCCACGGGCTCTCGTTCAGCAGCTCGCGCTCGTACACGCAACCGGTCCAGGCCCATACGTCCTTCTGCGGGAGACGCTTCCTGAACGCGCGCAGGAGCGGCAGGAGAGCGCGCTGGTTCGGCGGCTCGAACGGCTCGCCGCCCAGAAGGGACAGGCCCTGTATCCAGTTCGGCTCGCACGCGGCCAGCACCTTCTCCTGCTCGGCCTCCGTCCACGGCTCGCCAGCCGCGAAGTCCCACGTGTCGGGATTGAAGCAGCCCTTGCACCGGTGGCGACAGCCGCTCACGAAGAGCGACACCCGCACACCGGGCCCGTTCGCCACATCACACGTTCTGATCGCCGAATAGTTCATCGGCTCACGACACGTGCAGGACGCGTTCCTTGATCTCCTGCGTGCGGCCCTGGTTCCAGTACTGGGAACCGATGTATCCGCAGGTGCGGCGCGCGACGTTCATCTTGTTCTGGTCGGTGTTGCCGCAGTTCGGGCACTTCCAGATGAGCTTGCCGTTGTCGTCCTTCACCACCTGGATCTCGCCGTCGAAGCCGCACACCTGGCAGTAGTCGCTCTTCGTGTTCAGCTCGGCGTACATGATGTGGTCGTAGATGAACTGCATGATCGCGATGACGGCCGGGATGTTGTGCTGCATGTCCGGAACCTCCACGTAGGAGATGGCGCCTCCGGGCGAGAGCTTCTGGAACTTCGCTTCCAGGGCGAGCTTGTCGAACGCGTCGATCGGCTCCGTCACGTGCACGTGGTAGGAGTTCGTGATGTAGTTCTTGTCGGTCACGCCCTTCACGATGCCGAAGCGCTCCTGCAGGCACTTCGCGAAGCGGTAGGTGGTTGACTCGAGCGGCGTGCCGTAGATCGAGAAGTCGATGTCGGACGCCTTCTTCCACTTCGCCGTGTACTCGTTGAGCTTCTTCATGATGTCGAGGCCCAGCGCCTCGCCCTCGAACTCGGTGAGCTTCTTGCCGATGAGCGCGTAGACGCACTCCCACAGGCCGGCGTAGCCGAGCGAGATCGTCGAGTAGCCGTGGAACAGCAGGTCGTCGATCTTCTCGCCCTTCTCGAGGCGCGCGAGCGCGCCGTACTGCCACAGGATCGGCGCCGCGTCGGAGAGCGTGCCCATCAGGCGGTCGTGCCGGCAGTTGAGCGCGCGGTGGCAGAGCTCCATGCGCTCGTCGAAGATCTTCCAGAACTCGGCCATGCGCGCGTCCTCGGACGCGTCCGCCCCGGCGGCCTTCACGGCCGAGAGCGCCACGTCCACGAGGTTGATCGTCACCACGCCCTGGTTGAAGCGCCCGTAGTAGCGATGCTTGCCCTCCTGGTAGTTCTTGGCCTTCGAGATGTTGCCGATGCCCGCGTCGGTGAAGCGGTCCGGCGTGAGGAACGAGCGGCAGCCCATGCAGGTGTACACGTCGCCCTTCAGCTCTAGCATCATCTTCTCGCTGATGTAGTCGGGCACCATGCGCTTCGCGGTGCACTTCGCCGCGAGCTCGGTGAGGTAGAAGTAGGGCGTGCCCTCCTTGACGTTGTCCTCCTCCAGCACGTAGATGAGCTTCGGGAACGCCGGCGTGACGTACACCCCGACCTCGTTCTTGACGCCCTGGATGCGCTGGTTGAGCATCTCCTCGATGATGACCGCGAGGTCCTTCTTCTCCTGCTCGTTGCGCGCCTCGTTGAGGTACATGTACACGGTGATGAACGGCGCCTGGCCGTTCGTCGTCATGAGCGTCACCACCTGGTACTGGATCGTCTGCACGCCGCGCACGATCTCGTCGCGCACGCGCTTCTCCACGATCTCGGCCTTCTTCGCCGGGTCGACCGCCGCGCCCACGAGCGCCAGCTCCTCGTCCACCTCCTGCGTGATCTTCTCGCGGCTCACCTGCACGAACGGCGCGAGGTGCGTGAGCGAGATGGACTGCCCGCCGTACTGGTTGGACGCCACCTGCGCGAT
>CACWSW010000422.1 GCA_902763655.1 uncultured bacterium | reverse complement strand
ATGACGCTCTGGCTCTACGACGAGAACGGCTATCCCTCCGGCACGGCGCGCGACAAGACGCTGAAGGGCCACCCCGAATGGCAGGCGCGCGGCGTGCTGGTCGCCGTCACGAACGTCGCCGCCGGCGCGCGGGCGGAGCTGACCCTGCCGCCCGGCACGTTCCGCCTCGCGGTGGCGTGCCCGATGAAGGGCGGCCGGCCGGATACGGACGCCGCCGTGAACCTTGACGCATTCGCCATCGGCGGCAAAGTGACGTGGAGCGCCCCCGCGCAGGGACCCGCCCAGTGGCGCGTGATCGGCGTCACGGAGGACTACATCTACGAATCCACGCACGCCGCGTTGAGCCTTGCCCTCAAGCAGCCCTACATCAACCTGCTCATGCGCGAGCCGACCGCCCGCTTCATCGAGCTTACGCACGACCGCTACGCGAAGGAGCTGGGCGCGGACCTGAAGGTGTTCACCTCCACGTTTACGGACGAGCCGTCGCTCATGAGCAGCTGGTTGCGTCCGATGCCGTACTACGTGCTGCCGTGGTGCCCCGACCTGCCCGCCGACTACCGCGCGCGCACGGGGCGCGACCTGCTCGCCGACGTGCCGGCCATCGTCTTCGAGAACGCGTCCGGCACCACGCCGAAGCTCCGCTACGGCTTCTGGAACCTGGTGGGCGACCGCGTGTCAAAGAACTTCATGGGACAGCTCACCGAATGGGCCACGAAGCACGACATCCTCTCGGGCGGGCATCTCCTTGCCGAGGAGGGGCTTTGCTCCCACGTGCCGTACTACGGCGATTTCTTCCGCTGCCTGCGCGCGCTGAGCGCGCCGGGCATCGACTGCCTCACGAGCATCCCCTCCACCGTGCCGTGGATCACCGCGCAGTTCGGCGGCAGCGCGGGCGCGCTCAACGGCAGCCGCTACGTGATGTGCGAGGCGTCCGATCATTCCCAGAGATGGCGCCGGCCGGGCGACACACGTCCGATCTACCAGGTGAGCGAGGACGAGATCATGGGTTCGCTCAACCGCCTCGTGTGGGGCGGCGTGAACACGTTCACGAGCTACTACCGCTGGGGGCCGTTCAAGCGCGAGCAGATCAACCGCATCAACACGACGATCGGCCGCACGATCACGCTGATGGCTGAAGGGCAAAACGGCGCCGAGGTGGCGCTGCTCTACCCGGCGGAGGCGCTGATGTCCACATATCGCCCGGGCCTGCACGGCGGCGGCGGACCGGACAACATGCGCGTGGCCTCGTGTTTCCGCAGCTGCGGCGCGACGCTCTTCGACGGACACCGCGCGTTCATGTTCGTGGACGCACCGTCGCTCGCGGAGGCGAAGGTGGCGGGCGACGCGCTCGTGCGCGGCGATCTGCGCTGGCGCGTGGTGGTGCTGCCGCAGGCGACGACGCTCTCGTCGGCAACCCTACGCAACGTATACGCCTTCTGGAAGGCCGGCGGCGCGGTGGTGGCGGTGGGCGCCTGCCCCGCGAACAGCGAGGCGGCGTTCCCTGACGCGGCGGCGGCACGTCTCTGCGCGGAGATGTTCGGGGAGGGCTACTTGCGCCGTTCCTTCAGCGTGGCGCGCAACGCGTCCGGCGGCATCGGCGTGTTCCTTTCCGCGCAGCAGGGCGCGGCGCTTTGCGAAATCGTGGACGCGCTCCTCGAGCCGCCCGTGACCGTCACGGCGAACGCGGAGAAGGCGGCGATCCGCGTGGCGCGCCGGCGGACGGCGGAAGGAGACGTCGTGCTCGTGCTGAACGATTCGCCCGACGCGTGGCGCGGGACGGTGCGTCTTGCCGGCAACGCGTCGTGCGAGCTGTGGGATCCGCGCATGGGCACACATGGCCCGGGAGGGTCGCAGCTTGCTGCGACCGCCGACATCCCGCTCGACCTGCCGCCGTTCGGCGCCGTGCTCCTCACGACGCCCCGGTCGCTCGTGCAGGCGCGTCGGGATTTCGACGAGAAGAAATTCCAGCCGACGATGATGCCGCTCGGCGCGCCCGTGAAGGAGGTTGGCGCGCCCTCGCGTGCGCGCGACGTGAAGGCGGAGCACCATGTCAATCCAGACGGCTCGGCCTGGGCGCGGGCGCACATCCTGAAGGGCGGCGTGGACACGTTCATGTTCGTGCCGTTCGTCTACG
>CACWSW010000421.1 GCA_902763655.1 uncultured bacterium | reverse complement strand
ACGGCCCATGTCTACACGGTCACGTCCAAGCGCGACGCCAAGGGCTTCCCCTTCCACACCATGCGCGACGCGGCGGACTACATCATGTCGCACCTCGCCACGCGCCTCACGATCGCCGGGCTGGCGGGCCTGGCGCACATGTCCCCCAGCTCGTTCAAGAAGGCGTTCGCGGCCACGTTCGACATGCCGCCCGGACGCTACATCCTCACGGCCCGCATCAACGCCGCCCGCCAGCTGCTCGAGACCTCGAACATGCTCGTCGCGGACATCGCCACCGCCTGCGGCTTCTACGACCAGAGCCACTTCACGCGGGCGTTCATCCACGAACGCGGCATCGCGCCCGGCGCCTATCGCCGCCAGCACCGCAAAATCCGCTGAGCGCCTTGCACGAAAACTCGGCAAGCTCACAGGCTCGTAAGTGGAGATATCCCGTCCGAAAACGGACTTATCTCCGCTTTGATTTATCATACTTGACTGACAAGCCATCATTTTAGTACAATGTCTCCACTTTGGAGAAAAAAGATGGTTGGAAGAACTGAAGAAATCAAGACACTTGACGAAGTCATGTCCCGTAAGGAAGGACAGCTCGTGGCCGTATATGGGCGCCGCCGCATCGGAAAAACCTACCTGATCCGGCAATATTTTAAGGACACATTCACGTTTTACCATACAGGCGAAGCAAATGTCGGCTTCCGTGATCAGCTACTTGGCTTCCGGGATTCGCTTCGGGACTACGGGCACCAATGCCCTCTGCCGCGAACTTGGCGCGAAGCGTTCCGAGAATTGCGCTCGCTCATCGAGGCAAGTCCTGACGAGAAGAAGGTCGTATTCATCGACGAAATGCCATGGATGGATACGCCCCGCTCGAAATTTTTACCGGCACTCGAGCATTTCTGGAATTCGTGGGGGTCGTCTCGACAAGACCTCGTGATGATCATCTGCGGTTCCGCTTCCACGTGGATCATCAAGAACATCCTCAAGAATCGCGGCGGACTGCACAACCGCATTACCGACCAGATTCATCTGATGCCTTTTACGCTTCGGGAATGCGAAGAGCTTGTTCGCGACTCCGGGCTTTCGATGTCGCGGCAAGAAATTTGCTCGCTCTACATGATCTTCGGGGGCGTCGCCTATTATTGGGGATTCTTGCGGAAGGGAGAAAGTGTGGCACAAAGTGTCGACCGCTTGCTGTTCTCTCCAAACGGAAAGCTCCGGGGGGAGTTTGACTCAATGGTTGCGTCACTCTTCAAGAAGGACGCCGGATACCGCAAGGTCTTCACCGCGCTGGCGGCCAAAGGAGTCGGCATGACCAGGGAGGAACTGCTAAAGAAAACAGGCCTTCCAGACGGACGGGTTTTCTGCCAGATTCTCGATTCACTTGAAAAATGCGGCTTCGTGCGAAGATACACCGCATTCGGGAAGAAGCGGAGAGACGCGCTTTACCAGCTTCTGGATTCCTTCTCGCTTTTTCACCTGCGGTTCATTGAACCGGAATCGAATCCCGACCCAAATGACTGGGCGATCGGCATCTCATCGAAAGCGAAAGGCGCATGGGAAGGACTCGCGTTCGAGCGCGTCTGCCTCATGCATGTCCGCGAAATCAAACGCGCCCTTCAAATCGGCGGCGTCAGGACAAGCGTATGTTCATGGCGGCATGTCGCAGACGAATCTTATGGAAAAGGCGCGCAAATCGACCTCCTGATCGACCGGGCCGACAACGTCATTGACGTCTGCGAAATGAAATATTCCTCTGGAAAATACGCGCTGTCAAAAAAGGATTGCGAGAACATCGACAACAAGTTGGATGCTTTCAAGGCCGTCTCGAATACGGTCAAGTCCCTTCACCTCATACTCATCACCGCAAACGGCCTCGCTGAAAACGCCTACGCCCGCAAGGCACAGAACGTACTTGTCCTGGACGACTTATTCGCATGACACGCGACACTACGCCTACGGCGCGAACACCGTCATCGAACGCGGCATCGCGCCCGGCGCCTACCGCCGCCAGCACCGCAAGCTCAGCGAACGGCAAGTCGCTCAGCGGCCTTCCTGCGCGAGGGCCGTGCGGAGGAAATGCTCCTGCTCCCAGCGCGACAGGCTGTTCCACCGCACGTTCCAGCCGCACACGCGCACCTG
>CACWSW010000420.1 GCA_902763655.1 uncultured bacterium | reverse complement strand
AGAATGTTGCCAATGTGTAAGTGTTGCCAATTGTCAATGTTGCCAATTACCAATGGGAATTGAGAAATGATAATGGCAACATTGGATATTGGCAACACTTGGTCAAGTTACATGCAAGGGGCTTAGCTGCGGACGGGGACGACCTGGACGAAGCGGGGGCGCTGGTTGATCCAGTCGGCCTTGATGCGGGCGGCCTTCGCTGAGCCGGTGCGGGCGATGTGCTCGTTGATGAGGGCGAGCAGCTCCGCTTCGGCTTCGCTGCCAGATTCCACCGGCGCGAGGTCGACCGAATCGAGGTTGGCGTGGAGGTCGAAGGTGCCTTTTTCGTCGTAGACGTAGGCGACGCCGCCCGTCATGCCGGCAGCGAAGTTGACGCCGACCGGGCCCAGGATCACGGCGACGCCGCCGGTCATGTACTCGCAGCCGTGATCGCCGACGCTCTCCGCGACCAGCGTGACGCCGGAGTTGCGGATGGCGAAGCGCTCGCCGGCCTGTCCGTTGATGAAGATCTTTCCGCTCGTGCCGCCGTAGGCGATGACGTTGCCGGCGACGACGTTCTCCTCGGCAGGACCGGTGAATCCCTCTTCGGGCCCGATAGTGATGATGCCGCCGGAAAGGCCCTTGCCGACGTAGTCGTTCGCGCTGCCGCGCAGGTTGAACGTGACGCCGTGCGCGAGGAACGCGCCGAAGGACTGTCCGGCCGTGCCGGCGAAGTTCACCGTTATCGACCCGTCCGGCAGGCCCTCCGCGCCGTGGCGGGCGGCGATCTCGCCGGAAAGCCGCGTGCCTACGGTCCGGTTGACGTTGGCGATGGTGCGGTCGAGGACGACCGGCAGCTTGGCTTCTGGCTCGCCGTAGATCGCGGGCAGGAGCTCGCGGTCGTCGTAGTGGTTCAAGGGCTCCTTCGCGTGCGAGGGGTCGTACCTCTTCGCCGTGCCGTAGTCGCAGAAGAAGATGTCCGCGAAGTCTAGTCCGCGGCTGGACGCGCACGCGGAGACGTCCAGCAGGTCTGCGCGGCCCACGGCCTCGTCGAGGGAGTGCAGGCCGAGCGAAGCGAGCCGCTCGCGGACGTCCTGCGCGAGGAGGCGGAAGTAGTTCTGGAGATGCTCCACGGTGCCGCGGAAGCAGCGGCGCAGCCTTTCGTCCTGCGTGGCGATGCCGACGGGGCAGGTGTTGAGGTTGCAAGTGCGGCACTGGACGCACCCGAGCGCGACGAGCATCGAGGTGCCGAAGCCGAACTCCTCCGCGCCCAGCATCGCGCCGATGACGATGTCGCGGCCGGTGCGCAGCTGCCCGTCCACCTGCAGCTTCACGCGTCCGCGCAGGCCGTTCTTCACGAGCGTCTGCTGCGCCTCGGCGAGGCCGAGCTCCCACGGGAGGCCGGCATGCTTGATCGAGGTGAGCGGCGCGGCGCCAGTGCCGCCGTCGAAGCCGGAGATGAGGACCACGTCCGCATGCGCCTTGGCGACGCCGGCGGCGACGGTGCCTACTCCTGCCTCGGAGACGAGCTTGACGCTGACGCGCGCATCGGGGTTGGCGCAGCGGAGATCGTAGATGAGCTGCGCGAGATCCTCGATGGAGTAGATGTCGTGGTGCGGCGGCGGCGAGATGAGGGTGGTGCCGGGCTTCGCGTGGCGGAGCTTCGCGATGAAGGCGTCCACCTTGTGCGCGGGGAGCTGTCCGCCCTCGCCGGGCTTAGCACCCTGGGCGAGCTTGATCTGCAGGTCCTTCGCGTTGCGGAGGTAGTTGATGGTGACGCCGAAGCGTCCCGAGGCGACCTGCTTGATGCCGCAGTTCTTGCCCGTGCCGAAGCGCTCTGCGTTTTCTCCGCCCTCGCCGCTGTTGGACATGGTGCCGAGTCCGTTGAGCGCGAGGGCGATGGTCTCGTGCGCCTCCGGAGAGAGCGAGCCGAGCGACATCGCGCCGCCCACGAAGTGGCGCACGATGGAGTCGACGGACTCGACCTCGTCGACTGGAATCGGCTGTGCGGCCCTGAAGGCGAACTGCGAGCGGAGGGTCACGCCGCTTTCGCCGTCGATGGAGTCGGTGTAGCGCTTGAAGAGCGTGGCGTCGTTGCGCCGCACCGCCTCGCGGAAGTCCGCCAGGCGCTGCGGGTTCCACAGATGCTCCTCGCCGTTCCTGCG
>CACWSW010000419.1 GCA_902763655.1 uncultured bacterium | reverse complement strand
ACCTCACCGCGCCATGGGTGTTCACGCTGCCGAAGTTCGAGGCGCCGAACCTTCGCGCCATCGACCAGGTGGCGGAGGCGCGCAAGGCGGCGGAACGCGTTTGAACGCCGCTACCGCTCGCTTTCGGCCTGCCTTTCGTATGACGTGTCGAAGGAGGGTTTCGCGGCCCTGCCTTCGCCATGCAGTCCGGCGCGCGTGAAGTCAAACGGCTTGAAGCCGATCTTCGCGGCAGCGGAAGCGTCGCGGAAACGGAAATCGCGGCGGGAAGCGTCGGCGAATAGCGGATCGGCGTACAGGCCGTCCACGTCCTTCCCCTTCGCCTGCCATTCCGCGAAAGTCTTTCCGTTGAACACGTCAAGCCCCCCGTCCAGCCGCCACCAGAGATTGCGCTTCCATTCGACGATCGCCTTCTCCTCCTTGCGAAGATGTTGTTGCGGATGACGTTGTCGCGGCCGAAGTGCTGGTGGATGCCGCCGTCCTTCGTGTCGTACACGAGGTTGCTTTCGTAGAGCACCCCCTCTGTGCCCTCGTCAGGATAGAGCCCCCATCCTCCGTACACCATTCCGTCCACCCCGTGAATGACGTTGCGCGCGACGACGTTCCCGAATCCGCTTCCGGCCATGTACACGCCGGCCATGTCGGAGAGGTCGCCGTGCCCCACGTTGGAGATGTGGTTGAACGCCACGAGGCACCTCTGGCACGGCGAGCCGCCGTAGCCGAAGTCCCAGTTGCAGGTGATGGCGGTGTAGTGGAGGTCGTCGATCCTGTTGTGGACGATGCGGCAGTCGCTCGCCGCCGCCACCACGATCGCGCCAGCCCCCGGCATGTACCGTCCGCCATGCTCCACGAGGCAGTTCTCCACGGTCATGAACGCGGTCGAATGCGGCACGTACGCCCGGAACGGACGCGGATGCGGACCCACGACGTCAAGCTCGTCAGCGAGCCCCTTCACGGCTCGGATGCCGCCGTTCACTCCCACGCGCACGGCCCCGCCGCCAAGGTCGCGGAACGTGCAGTTCACCACGGCGTTGGACATGCACCCCTCGCGGAACCAGATGCCGTACGCGCCGCCCGTCTGCTCCCACCGGCAGCCGTCAAACACGACGTTCCGCACGCCGTCCGCGAGAATCATTCCGCGCGCCACCGCACCGAGCATAAGCGAATCGGGGACGTCGGCAGGTCCCTTCTTGCCCAAGGTCGAACCGTGGCGGAAGGATATGTTCTCGAAACGCATGTTGCCGGCGTACTCCTCGGCGTTGATGTCGCCGACCAGCCGCAGGAATACGTCCAGGCCGTCAACCGGAATCGTCCCATCGACGCCATCCATCGTCTCCCCGTCCTTGGGAAGATACGCAATCTCGCCCGCCGCGCGGTCGTAGAACCATTCGCCCGGCGCCGCCAGTTCCGTGCTCACGTTCTCGAAGCGGAGCGGACATTCGGCGGCGATGTAGCGGTTCCACGGCGGCCAGCGCGTGCCGCGGATCGTCACGGAATGGGCGGCGCGGTCGATGCGCACGATGAAATGACGCGCCGCGTTCCACTTCGAGTGGATGCGCACCTGAACGAACGGCAGTTCGCCTTCCGGGATCGCCGCAACATGCGCGAAATCCTCTGCGCGAAGGGACAGCGTGTGCTCGGCCGGCACGGAATAGTCGTGCTTCGCGAACTTCTCGGCAAGCACCTTCTCCGTGATGTTCGTGGCGTGGATGAAACGTCCGCCCGCGGGATAGGCCGCGTTCGCGCGGCGTTCGTCGTTCACGAAGAACTCCGCCGCCCACATCGGTTTCCCGTCTGGCTCCTTCGGCACAGCCGCACGCCACGGCCCCTTCTCCGCATGCCGCCAAGGCCCGATCGCCGCCGCACCGGCAAACACCGCTCCCTGCCCTTCGCCGCGCCACGTCACAGGAGCGGACGGTGTGCCCGAGTCGACGAGCGAGAGCGTCACCGTCTCCGTCACTGGATAGACGCCTTCCGCAAGCGACACGACAAGCGGACGCTCCGGATGCGCGGCGCGCGCGGCACGCACGGCGTCGCGGATCTGCGCGATCGGCGTCGAGGCGGCGATGTTGAGCGTCGCCGTGCCGTCCGCACCCACCACCGCGCGGCTGGGCGGCAGGCCGTCGGGCAGCTTCCGCACGACTTCCGAAGGCGCGGATGGCGAAGCTGCGGCGTTCCTGACGACGAGCCGATGTCCGTTGCGCGACACCTTGCTCCGTGCGCGCCACTCTGTCGGCAGCAGGCGTGCGACCTCGTCGATCGTCTCGCAGTTCTCGGATATGGCCACGAGCGACTGCCATTTGCCCAGCACGCCCGGCGCAAGCAGGCGCGCAAAGCTGGCGGCGAGTCCGTCTGCCCCGTTGAAGGAGAAACCTTCCGCCAGCTGGATGCGGCCGCCCATGCCATCGGCGAACAGCGCCTCGCCGGTGCCGCTGAAGCGGAACGGGCAGGCCAGCGTCACGTTGCCGTTGATGTCGAGGCGCGAGCCAGTCTCGATCGCGCCCTTCTGTATGAACGGCGCGCTTCCCACGTTGGCGATGCGCGCGCAGCTTCCGCCCTTCATCGCAGG
>CACWSW010000418.1 GCA_902763655.1 uncultured bacterium | reverse complement strand
GCCTTCGCCTCGCCGCGCGGCGAGGGACGCCCCTTCGACATGTGGGCGCCCCATTCCTTCGGTGCGCCGTCCGCATCGACGGACATCACCTTGCCCTTCACCTCGATGAATGTCGTGCGCGCGAAGCCGGCGTCAAGGCAGAACGCGCCGGGACCGAGCTTGGGCGGAGCCGTCTTCCGCACGGGACGCGGCGCGTTGGGGTTCTTGTACATGAAGATCGCGATCGGGTGCGGGGCGTCCTCCTTCTTCGCGCCTGCGGGCGTGAAGCGCGCGTGGACGGGATAGAGGGCGTTCAGCGCGCGCGGACGCGACGTGCCCGTGTACGACAGCTCCTTCTTCTCGCCAGGCGCGAGCGTGAGAGGGCCCTGCAAGCCAACCACGTCCCAGTCGTCGTTCATCCACACCTCAAGGTTGCCGGTGACGGGCTTGTCCGTCCTGTTCTCCAGCGTCACGGGGAAGGCGCGCGGCGCACCGGCTTCGACCTCGGTGACGCCGAGCGGCCAGGCGAACGGGTTCTTGTTGTTCTTCTCGATCTTCTGCGGGAACGACCCGATCTCCACCTTCACGCCGCACCGCTCCTCGACTGGCGGCAGGTACGCGACCGCCGCGAGCGCGACCGCCGCGGCACACACGGAAACGACTATCTTCATTAGAATCTCCTTTGGCTGGATGACGGCAAGTATTCTAGCACATTTCCCGTGGCTCATGCGCAGCAGCGGGACGGACGCAATTTTTGCGTCCTATTTAAAGATAAGCACCGTTCCTGGCGCGTCGAAACGCGACTTGCGGAAGATGATGAGCGCCTTGCCGAGGGGCGCCTCCGCGCCGCCGCGATAGACGCCGATCACGCGCTCGCCCGGCGCCTCCGCGCGCTCCGCCGCCGTGGGGTTGTGGTCGATGTAGGAGTCGGTCGTCCAGCCGTCCTGCAGGATCGACGCGTAGACCTTCACCGGCTTCTTCTCCGCCGCCGTCGCGCGCGAGAGCAGGTTCGCGAAGGACGTCTCGCTTGCTGGCGACGGCCCTGTGAACACGAACTCCGTCGGCGAGTAGCCGCTGGAGAACGGCGTCGCGCCCACCGTGAGTTCGCGCGCCCCGTGCAGCGTGAGGCGCTTCAGGGACGTGTCGCCCTGGAAGGCGTTGGCACAGATGTTCGTCACCGTCGTGTACTTGTCCTTTCCGCCCAGGGAAAGTCCTTCGAGGTTACGCATCTTCTGGAGGGCGGCCACGTTGGCGGCGCGCATGCTCGGCAGCGACAGCGTGCCCTTCCCCGGGAGGTAGTTGGCCCAGTCGCCCGTCCCGGTGACGTCGGAATAGCCGCCCAACGCCTGGACGTCGATCTGCGTGACGTTGTCGACGTTCCACCAGTCGAACTTGCTCTCCTTCATCGGGATGCCCCACACGGCGCCCTGTCCCGTAAGGCTCTTCAGTTGGGGCAGTTCCAGGATGAACTTCATCACCAGGTTCTGGGAGGCCGTCGTCCATCCGCCGATCGTCGACCCCATCTTCGGCTCGTCGATGAACAGCAGACGATAGGACTGTGCCGCGTCGTAGGTGTGCAGGAACTGCCCCCACATGCCCGTTGTGACCGTTCCGGGCGTGATGAGGCCCGTGACATTCGCCGTCATCGGCGCGGTCCACGTTGAATAGCTCCACGGCATGTCGACGAATTTCCACTCGGCAGCATCTCCTTCCAGCCGCACGGGCCCGCCCAGGTCGAGGATGCCCTGCCCCACGTCGTCGTCCGCGTAGATGCCGTAGCGGACATTGTCCTTGCCGACCTTCAACGTCCGCTGCGAGGCGTTCACCACCGAGCAGTTGATCGTGAAGTTGCCGTTGTACGCCGTCTTCTTGTCGGACGCCAGCGTCCACGGGTGGACGAACCGCGCGTACAGGTACACGTCGTTCGTCATCGTGAGCGCGAGCGTCGCGTTCGTGCGGATGTCCATGTCGTCGCGCGGCACGTCGCCGTACCACTTCTTGAAGATGCCCGTCGCGCCGGGCCGCGCCGTGATCGTCACCGTGGCGCCGTAGGGATAGCTGTTGCTCGCGGACGCGCCCCAGTCGCCGGACACCTCCACCGTGTCGTCGAAGAACGTGTCGTGGTCGATCGTGAGCGCGCACTCCCCGCCCGCGTAGGCGATGTACTGGTC
>CACWSW010000417.1 GCA_902763655.1 uncultured bacterium | reverse complement strand
CAGGACGAAGGAGGAAAGCGCCGCATACAAGGCGTTCGTGCGCGACCACGTGCTGAAGAACCCGTACATCTGGATTCTCGCCGCCTCCAACTTCTTCGTCAACACCGTGCGCTTCGCGGCGCTCGACTGGGGACCGACGCTGCTCATGGAGTCGAAGGGACTGACCGTCGAGACGGCCACGACGCTATGCTTCACGTTCGAGATCATCGGCGGCAACCTGGGCATGATCGCGGCGGGATGGGCAAGCGACCACATATTCGGCAGCCGCACGCACCGCACGTGCGTGTTCTGCTTCCTCGGCATCGCCCTCGCGGTGGCGGGGTTCTGGGCAGTGCCCACGTCCGCGCCGCTCGTGGCGAAGCTGATTCCGTTCGCGATGATCGGCTTCTTCGTGTACGGGCCGCAGGCGCTCCTCGGAATTTCCTCCACGCAGCAGGCAACGCCGCGCGCCGCCGCCGCCGCTGGCGGCATCCTCGGCATCCTCGGCTACCTCAGCACGATCGTCAGCGGCGTAGGCTTCGGCTGGATGGCGCAGCACTGGGGATGGGACGCCGCCTACGCCACGATCCTCGTGGCGGCCATAGCGGGCGGCCTCGTGGTGCTGATGATGTGGAAGGCTCCCGCCGAGCAGACGCCCGAAGCGCACGAGTAGTTCATCCGGGAAAAACAAAGCCCGGCAGGACCTCCGCAAGCGGTTTCGTCCAGCACCAGATCGCCGAACGCGACAAGGTCGAGGTCGATCGTGCGCGGCACGTTGCGCACCGGTCCGCGCACGCGTCCCTGCTCCGTCTCTATCGCCTGCAACCGGTGCAGGAAGTCGTGCGCCTCCAGCGCCGTCTCGCACACGACGACCTGGTTGAGGAACCGCTGGCAGCGAAACTCCTCCGGCACGTCCACCGGCTCCGTTTCGCGTACGGAACTGGCCTTCACGACGCGCGTCTGCGGAATGGCTGCGAGCGCGGCGCGCGCATCCGCGAGCCGCTGCGCGCGCGGCTCGATGTTGCTGCCGAGCGAGACTACGGCGAGAGTCGTGTCTGGCGCGTCGCTCATTTCGCCGGAGACAAGGACTGGTCGCCGTCGAGGCCGGGCATGTCGCGCGCGCCGACCGGACCGCCGTCCGACGCCAGAGTCAGTCCGGGCGATCCGGGCGCAAGACGATAGTCGCGCAGCGCGGGGTTGACGAACTTCGGGACGGCGAACTCGCCGTTCGGGTCGAAGCCGAGCGCGCGATATGCGGGCCAGTCGAGCATTTGCCGGGACTTGCCCTCAAGCCAGCGGAAGACGGGAACCGCTCCGTCGTTCCACACCAGGTTGTGGTCGTGCGTCAGTCCGTAACGCCAGTCGAGCGCGCTGCGGGCCGTCCATTCGGTGGCGCGGCAGAAGATGTTGTTCCTCACCACGAAGTTCGTGGTGGCGGCGCGGTTGCTGTAGTACATCAGGTGCGCGCCGTTGCGGTCGGGACGCTGCGCGTGCGCCCAGCCGCTGCCCGCGTCCACGCACGTGTTGTGCTCGAACGTGATGTTCGCGGTGAGCTTCGCGTTCCAGTACTCGAAGGAGTATTCGGAGTTCCAGATGACGTTGTCGCGCCAGACGATGTCCGTCTCCGTGTCGTTGCGCCCCTGGTTCGTGAGCGCGGCGTCGTATATCTCCCACAGGCGGTTGCGCTCCACGAGATTCCCAGTGGCGTCGCCCCAGAACTCGATGCCGTTGCCGAAGCGGACGGGATAGGCGATCTTCCCCGTCTTCTCGTTGCGCCGCCAGAACTGGAGTCCCCCGCCGATCCAGCAGATGTCGCAGTTGCGGATGGTTATGTTGCGCGTCGACCCGCCGCCGAACCCGTGGGCCGCGCCGTAGCGCACGCAGAGGCCGTCATAGACGACGTCGTGGCAGCCGTTCTCGCTGATGATGTGCTTGGTGAAGGCAAGCTCGATCGACGAGAACGCGGTGGCCGGATTGCGGTCGAACCGCACGACAACGCGCCTCTTCTCGGGATCGTACCAGTAGTCGAGCTGGTTCTCCAGCTCCTGCACCTTCCAGTCAGGGTTGCGCCACTTCTTCACGCCCCACCGCTTCCCGTGGTCGCAGATGAAGATGCCGACGTCGAACGGCAGCATCGCCTCGGCATCGAGCGTCGCGCGCCACAACCCCACCGGCACGAAATCGAACGTCGCCCCTTCCGGCAGCACGTCGCCGATCGAGAAGTGGAGCGCTGGCTCCTCCACGCTGCCCGACTTGGCGAAGAACACGTCCAGCGTCTGCCAGTCCTCGCCGACCGTCACGCGGGGAGGCGTGCCCTTCATGGCCTGCGTCCACGGATGACGGGCAAGCGTGTAGTTCACGCGGCTAAGGTTGAACGGTTTCGACGAACGGACCTTGAGGCGAAGGATGGCGCTGTCAGGCAGATTCCTCTTCCTTGGCCCCCAGAACTGGATCAGGTGCGCGCCCTGCTTCGGCTTCACTTTGCAGATCGCCCTCAGGAACGTCTCGCCGTTCTCCGTCACGCGCCGGAGCGACCCCTTCACGCCTTCCTGCCAGGACTCCCCCCATCCCTCGCACGACGTGCCGTCCCACAGCTGCTCGTGAAGCACGGGCTCGACGATGCGCGTGGACCACAGCCCCGGCGACTCCTCGAACCAGTCGCTGGCCTTCGACCTGTCGGCCGAGTTCTGGATGATCGGCTTAGGCCCCTGCCCGTACCAGCTGTACGTGACGGGCTTGCCGGGCGCGCCGCTCACGGGACTCAGCGTGCCGCGCCACAGGCCGCCGCGCTTGAACAGGACACGGTCGCCGGGCGCGGGCTTCGCCTGGTTGACGCGCTCCAGCGTGCGCCATGCCGTCGCAGGGGTTGTGCCGTCCGCCGCGTCGTTCCCGGCG
>CACWSW010000416.1 GCA_902763655.1 uncultured bacterium | reverse complement strand
TTCACGGCGGGCGAACTCGCCAAGGGCGCGTTCGGCTGCGGCTACGAGGCGTACGGCTGGGACATCCTCCAGCGGTTCATGAAGATGGTGGAGAAGGACGGCGCGGTCTACTTCCTCTACAATCCGAAGGGCGGCAACTCCACCACCGCCTACTTGGGGCCGAGCGCATGGGGCGCGGCCGCGCTCCTGAGCGCCGTGGACGAGGGGCTTGCCGGCATCGTCAATGCGGGCTTCGGCTACGACGAGATCGCGTTCTCGCCGCGCTGGCCCGTGACGCCGTACCGCGAACTGCGCTACGTGACCGGCTACGAGAGCGTGGGACGCTACGTGGACTGCCGTTACGTTCAGACGGACGAAGGGTTCCGCTACCATCTACGCAGTCCCGCGAAGAAGATCAAGGCACACCTGCTCGTGCCCACCGGCAAGACGCTGAAATCCCTGCGCGTGAACGGCGTAGAGACGCCCTTTGCGCTCTCAACCGTTGGCGAATCGCGGTACGTGGACGTTGCAGCCACGCCACAGGACGGGACGGCTGATTTCGAGGTGCTCTATTGAAAACGCCCTCGCAGTTTAAGCGAAGGATATGAACCATGAAGGCGATGTGCTTGCCATCCTCGAACGTGGCGAAAACTGCGGAAAAGTCATTCTGATGGTGTGATGAAAGGAAAAGAGATGAAAAAGAGATACATCGTTCTTGCAGGCGCTGCATGTGTGGCAGCCGGGTGCGCCATGGCAGCGCTCCGGCCGATGCCGAAGGGTCAACTGCCCGATCCGGCGGGGCTCGCGATCAACGCGGGACATAAGATCGCGTTCGCGCATCCGCTCCCGCGCATGCGGTGCGGCAGGGTGGCGTGCGGCACGTACAACAACTGGGAACTCGCGTTCCCCGGTCTTCTGACGACGGCGGGAGCGGACTTCGGCAACGCGCTGTGGGACCTGCGCAAGGTGGTGTGGGCCGACCGGCGCCTCGTGTTCGTGGACGGACGGACGCTCGTGTGCCAGCTCAACTGGATCCGCGACCACGTCCACCAGATGAAGGGCTACCGCCACTGGGAACACGACCTCACGAGCTTCCTCGACTTCATCCTCGACACGCAGCGCGCCGACGGCCAGTTCTACGAGCTCATCAAGCAGCTCGACGACTTCCACTGGACCTTCGTGCCGCCCGACTGCCGCATCCTCTACCCGGAGGACAACCAGTCGCTCGTGCGCCTTGAGCTGGAAGCCGACATCGAGTACCTGATGGTCGAGGGTTGCCTGCAGGCGTGGCGCGTGACGGGCGATGACGATTGGCTCCGCCGCGCCCTTCCGCGCCTCGAGAAAGGCATAGACTACATGACGAGCGACCCCAAGCGCTGGGACAAGGCGTACGGACTCTGCATGCGCCCATACACGATCGACACGTGGGACTTCACGAACGATCCGCTCTCTGGCTCCAACCGCTCCGTGATTCTCTCCGAACCGATGGCGATCATGCACGGCGACAACTCGGGCGTCTATCAGGCGATGAACCAGCTGGCGTGGATCAACGAGCGTTTCGGCAACGCCGCAAAGGCGTCCGAGTTGCGCGCGCGCGCGGCGACGCTGAAGGCGAACATGTTCAAGCATCTCTGGAACGGAACGTTCTTCTGCCACCAGCTGCCGCTCAACTGCGCGCCGCTCGACACGCACGAGAAGGAGCGCCTGTCGCTCTCCATGGCCTACGCGCTCAACCGCGGCATCCTCACGACGGAGCAGAAGCGCGGCGTGGTGGCGGAGTACAAGGCGCGCCGCAAGACGACGAAGGGCTTCTCCGAGTGGTTCACGATAGACCCCGCGTACTGCCCTGCGTTCAAGGGCAATCCGCCCGGCCGATACGTCAACGGCGCGCTGTCCCCCTTCACGGCTGGCGAACTCGCGCGCGGCGCGTTCGAGTGCGGCGAGGAGGCGTACGGCTGGGACATCCTCGACCGCGTCGCCAAGATGGTAAAGCGCGACGACGGCAAGCTCTACTTCCTGTACGACCCCATTTCCGGCAAGCCGCAGGGCGGCGGGCCGAGCGCCTGGGGCGCGGCAGCAATCCTGGCTGCGGTGGACGAGGGGCTTGCCGGCGTGCAGGACATCGACGTGCAGTACCGCAAGATCCGTTTCGCGCCGCGCTGGGCCGTGACGCCATTCGACGAAGGCCGCTACCTCACTGGCTA
>CACWSW010000415.1 GCA_902763655.1 uncultured bacterium | reverse complement strand
GCTCGCGGCCAAGTTCGTGAAGTCCGTCGGCTGGAAGGCCGAGGGCACGGGCGACATCGCGTGGTTCCTCGACGAGACGACCGCCGCCGACAAGGCCGTCGTGGCCGCCACGAAGAAGCTCTTCGCCGCCGCCAAGGTGTCCCCCAAGATCATCACGGGCGGCTCGATCGGCAAGGCCCTCAAGGTCCTCGGCTTCCTGCCCGAGGCGAAGGCCGCCGCCGAGCAGTTTGCCGCGTTCCTGAAGGCCGAGGGCGTGAAGACGCTCCTCGTCTCCAATCCCGCCGCCGCCAGCGCGCTCAAGCAGGACTACCCGGAGTTCGGCGTGAAGCTCCCGTGCGACGTCAAGTGCGTCGCGGGCTTCGTCGTCCAGTCCAAGGTCAAGTTCGCGAAGACCGCCGGCGAGGTGTATGCCCTTGCGGACGACTTCCTGCGCAACTACATCGGTTGCGGCTGCATGTACAAGTTGCTCGCCGCCGTCAAGGCCATCAACAAGCCGTTCGGCACGAACGACGAGGAGACGTACTGCTGCGGCGAAGGCGCGATCGTGCTCGACAAGCTCCACCCCGAGCTCGTGAAGAAGCTCGCCGAATACGTGGCCGCGCGCGCGGACGATCCGAAGAAGGACCGCATCGTCGTGGCCTCCGCCTACACGAAGCGCGTGCTCGTGAAGTACGGCAAGCTCAACGTCGTGACGCTCGAAGAGCTCGCGGCTTCGTGCCTCTAGAACTCGATGCCGTGTCGTGGCGGGACCGCGTGACCGTCACGACACGGCCGTTGGCTCTGGTGGCTTCACGCGGGGAGGGGGATTTCAGGAAAAGGTCGGACGGTTGAGGCAATGTGCGCGGAAAGGAGAATGCGATGGACCTTGATACCTTGAAGCAATGGATGGCCAGTGCGGGACTGGATGGCAAGGAGGACGCCGATGGATTTCTGCTAGTCGTTCGCAGAAACCTGGAAATCAGCGTCGCCTATCTGGAGGAGGCCGATCTGGTGGGGTGTTTTGCCCCTCTTCTCGAGCTGGCCGGTCTTGACGATGCGCAGCGCTTGGAGGCGCTGTCGCAGTCGCTGGCCTTGAACGGAGTGGGGGCCTTGCCGCCTTGCTGCGCGCTTTCGTACGACGAGGCGGCCGATGTCGTCTATCTGTTGTGGCAGCAATCCTCCGGGCAGCTGGATTCCACGGGCTTCGAGAAGGCGTTCAACGATTTTGTGACGGCCGCCGAGCGGGTTCAGGAGCACTTGCGGGGCTTGCTCTCGGAGAGCGACGGTGCCGCGAATGGAGATGGTGCGCAGGATTTCATGATGAAAGTCTGAATTCCTGTAACCAACGCCGTTTCAAAGTGTAGTCGCTGTGAAAGAGTCTTGGGGCTCTCGACACTCTTCTTGTGGAGGATACGGACATGACGCTGAAGATCGATACGGTTCATTCGCTAGAAAGCCGCAAGCTGGAGCTGCCCAGCGAGACGGTGCAGGCGGACTATTCCAGCTCAAGCGTGAAGGCGATCAAGGAAAACATACTGCGCAACTTCGGCTTCTGGAGCAAGCTGATGAAGGTGGGCGGCGCCTTGACCGCCGAGCGTGCCGCCGGGCATGACGCCTTGGCGCGGATGGGGGCGTCCCTGGCGCGAAAGCCCATGGGCGCCGAAGGCGTGAGTGTGCTGAAAGTGCTGGAGCGCGTGAACGGAAAGTCCATGGGCGTGGTAGACGCCATGACGGAAATCGGCAAGCTGGAACGGCAGTATGCGGCCTCGCACACGGCAGCGCAAAACGCGGAGGCGCGGGCCTTCTTCGCGACGGCGCGCAAGGTCGTCCTAATGGCTCCGGCGGTGGCGGGCAAGATTCCGGCCAAGATGAGGGATGCGCAAAAGGCGGTTGCGGACATATCAGCCCAGTACGACCGGCTGGAGCGCGCCCTCAATGCAGACACTTTGCATGAAGTGGACGACCTGCGTTCCATCTACAACAGGCAGCTGGGGCAGGCTAGCCAGTCTGGAGACAGCGAGCTTGCGGACGCACTGCAGATGAAGATGCCAGGACAATGCAGGATGCGGGTGCCTCGCTCGAGGCAATGGCCCAGGCGTGCCTGGTGTCATACGGCAGTGGCGGCGAACTGCACGACCTTGGGAAGGCCTCGCTCATCGGCGCCGTGCAAAGCGGCATGACCGAATTCTACGGCGCGATGCACAGGCAGGATATGGCACGCGTCGCCGAACTCCAGTCGCAACTGGACCAGATCGATTTTGCAAACGACCTGACTGTGGACTGGACCAGCGTGGACGGGCTGACCAACGAGGTGTCCAGCGTCGGCGACAAGATGTACACGCAGGAGATGAAGGATGAGGGGGCCGCCGCATTGCAGAAGCTGAACCAGAGCGCGAACATGAAGTCGCTTCTGGTGCGCCTAAGAACCCTGGAGCGCGACTTTGCTTCGGGGAAAAGCGTTGGCAACGCGCCGCTGCAGGCCATTTTGCGGGATCTCGGGAAAATGGAGGTTCCCGCGCACGAAACCAACACTCGGGACGCCATCGAATTCCACGCGCGAAAGCTGTGGGATGACATGAATGCGTATTCTGCGGAGCGCGTGCGAAAGCCGTTGGTGGCGTTGCGCAAAGAGCTGGAGTCGACAGAAGGCGTCGAGCAGGCGCGTGAGTGCGGGCGAAGAATCGAGGCGGAGCTTAAGGCGCAGCTGGAATTCCTGCTGGAGCCAGACACGCCCGTGTCCCCCCAGATGCTGGAGACGCTGCGCACGGAGATGACATCCCTCAGCAGCGCGGCCATCAGGCAGGAATGCAGTCTGGTCATGGCGTCCATCGCGGCTGGCGGCAGGCATACTTTGCAGGAATTGGCGGACAGCCTGGCTTCCCAGACGCATCTGGACCAGGATGCCTTGCAGGCGGCGCAGGCCGACATCAGGGACACTTCGCGCGAAAACCAGGGGGCCGCAATCGCCAGGCTCACCGATCTGGAAAAGCATGTCCGTTCCTTCTCCCTCGGCAGCAATCCACAGGCGGACACCGTGTTTGCCCAGTTGCAGACCTTGGCGGAAGTCATCTCCACCACGCGGGCCAAGGCCGCCAGCACCATGCTTGCGGATGAAAAGACGGCCGTGGAGGCAAAGTGCGTCGAGGTGGAGAAGCAGCTGGCGCAACGCTGCGCGGAAGCCATGAACATGCTGCCCGGCAACCTGCACTTC
>CACWSW010000414.1 GCA_902763655.1 uncultured bacterium | reverse complement strand
GGGGAGGGTGATGTCAAGCGGACGCCCCTGCCATTTGCCCGTGACGCGCTGCGGCTTGCCGGTGGCGTTCGCCAGCACGAGCGCGCGCGCGCCCGACGGACTCTCGTAGGCCGCGAAGCAGACCGTCCGTTCCTTGCGCGCGGCAAAGCGGAACGTGTCGCACGTCAGTGAGGGCGGCTTGACCTGGAATCCGTTCGCCAGGAAGTCCTTGCCCTCGCCCTGGTAGAGCGCGATCCATTTTTTCATGAACGTCGTGTACGGCGAGTCGCCGGAAACGACGACTTCCCGTCCGTCGCGCCCAGATCACGAGACGCAGCTGCGCGCCCACGCTAACCTCGGCCGAGACCTTCGTCCATTCGCTCGCGGACGGGAACGCGATTTCGCCCATCTCGCCTTCGCAGGTGCCGTATTTCAGCGAACCGGTGCGGACGCGCGGCAGCGCGTCCCTCCCAGAGGTGGCGTCGTTGAGCGTCTTCACCCAGGCGGAGAGCGTGTAGCGGCCCGGCTCAAGGCCGTTCACCGTTTGCGTGACTTGGATGGGATTGCCGTTGTCGCGTCCGCCCTTCGCCGGCACGTCGAAGAGAAGCGACACCTCGCCGCCGTGCTTGTCGCCGTATTCGAGCGTGGCCGCGTATCCGAACCAGCCCATGTTGTTGTGGCCAGTGAAGTTCCAGAGCGGCTGTTTGGGATCGACGCCTTTCATGAGACGATCGGGAATCAGCCGGTCCCATCCGCACGGCCCGCGCACGCTGTCCACGAAGTTCTCGAAGCCGCCGTTCTGGAGGGCCGGACGCGAAGGCTCGAGTTCCGCGAAATCAGGGCGGTAGAACGGCATCTGCCCGTCGGCCGCCGCATGCGCGAGCGAGAAGAACTCGTCGCGGAAGGGGTTGGACTGGAACGTCGGTACATAGCCATGGTAGAGGTACGAATAGACGCTCGCGAATTCGTCCGCGGGCGATTCCAGGTCGCGATAGTCCTGGATGCCCACGAGATCGTTGTACATCATGTTCGGCTCCTCCACGCCGATGACGCCGTTCGGCTCGACCGTCCTGATCGCCGCGTGCATCTCCTCCAGCTGCCTGCGGAACGTCTGCCACATCCAAAGGCCGTCTCCGACGGGATGGCCGTGCGCGGACGACCAGCACGTGCGAATCTTTCCGCCCACGACCTGATCGACCTGCACGATGTCGCAGTGCCGCCGCGCGAGATCCTTCGTGAGGTTGTTCCACCAGTCGTGCGTCCACGGATCGCCGCCGCAGATCGTCGTCAGCGCGCCGTTGCGAAGCCAGAACGCGGGGATGTGGCAGAGGGAACCGTCCTCGTTCACCACAAGGTGGCTTTCCACGGGCTTGATGAACTTTTCGCGACCGTCCCACTCGTACGTCTCGTCGCCATTGTCGCCGATCACCTTGGACCAGTTGTAACCGCTCGGCCAGGCGAACGGATGGAAATCCTTGCCGCGCAGGTCCTTCATCGTGGCGATGAACACTTCGTCGGAGGGATGGCACGGGAAGTAGTCCGGCCCCCACCACGTGCCAACCTTCTCCCAGCCCCAGAGCGCCGCCACCACGGGCTTGTCGCCGATGTCGCGCCGCCACCAGTCCACGAACTTCCTGATCGCGTCGGGACGGCCCAGCCACTGGCGGGAGAACCGCGTGAACGCGGGCGCGTCCTTCATCCACGCGGGGATGTCCGTGCGGGCGAGGAACGGCGTGCGGCTCCACGTCTGCTGGCGGTCCCAGGCCTTGTAGATGTCCGCGAAGTCGTACCACCTGAGCGGCTCGGAGCCCTTCGCGACCGCGCGCGTCACCACCCAGTAGTCCTGCGTGTACGAGCCGGTCGTCCACGTCAGTTCCGAGTGCGAGAAGCGTATGCCGTCGGCGGTGCGGTTGAACCCGAACGTCTTTCTGTACCCCTTCGCGTCCTCCATGCCAAAGTAAATCCCCCGCTCGTCGTTCCAGGCGGCGGCGAACTGCGCGCAGCAGCTGCCGGGCGAGGCGCAGCCCTGCCATGTGCCGGCCTTCCATTTGCCGGGATCGTGGAACACGCCGCCCTTGTTGCTGCCTAGCACCAGGCACTTCGCGTCTTCGCAGCGCAGCACCACCTCGGGGAACGCGGTGCGTTCCAGGAACCAGCCCGGGGCCATGGTGCAGGACAGCCTGCGGCGCACCGCGCCGTCCGCCGCCCGGCGCACGGCCACGCGCACCTCGCGCACGGGCGCGTCCGGCGCGTTGTAGGAATAGACGATCTCCGCATCGCCCTCCGCGCCGGCTTTCATCAGGATGCGGTCGGCAGACGCCGATTTCACGGATCGCGCCGCGCCGCCCGGCTTCTGCTTCACCGAGAGCGAAAACCTCACGCCCTCGAGTTCCACGTCCTGCGCGTTCTCCACCACGGCGGCATGCCGTCCTTTCGCCAGCTCGAACGTGTTGCCGGAAAGCCGGATGCCCTGGATCATCTTCTGCTTCAGCGTCACGCCGGGCTGGACGCATCCGGGCTT
>CACWSW010000413.1 GCA_902763655.1 uncultured bacterium | reverse complement strand
TCCGCAATGAGGCGAAATTTCATAGGCATTCCTGGTGGAGCGCGCAAAAATTCCTGCCTGCAGTAATTTCAACCAAGTCGATTCGTTTCAACGGATAATCACCGTCGTCCCATTGAAGGCCTGCAGCCATACGCCGGTCGAATCGCGCACGACCTCGAAGTTGAGCGGACGCGGCCCTTCCGCGTACACGACCGGCCACGCCGCCTCGGACAGCGCCTCGCCGCCGCTCGTGCCCGTCAGGAGCGGCCACTTGCCCTTCGGCAGCGCATCCGACGAAGCGAAGGAGAGCCGCAGCGTGCCGGACGCCGGCACCTCCAGCGCGCCCGAGCCCTCGCACCCCGCGAGGTCGGGATCGTCAAGCGCGGGATCGAACGGGAAGTTCCACACCGGGTCCGTTGTGCCCGCGCCCACGCGGAGCGTACCCGTGAGCCCCTGCACGTGACGCGGCAGCACGTCCGGCGCCACGCCTTGCACCACCGTGCCCGCCGTGCAACTCTGCGTGAACGCCAGGGTCGTACGGTTGAGCGCGTTCGTGCACCAGTAGTCGAACAGGGGCGAGGCGGCGCTCGCGACGTTCGTCACCGTCACGTTCAGATTGGTGTAAAGGCACAGGCGCAGGCTGCTCGCGAGATCGCCGATGTTGAGCTGGCCCTGTCCGACGGGAGAATCGTGGAGGACGATGCCGCCGCCGGCCGCGATGCTGGAGCCGCAGGACAGCTTCGCGACATCGACCGTCTGCTGCGCGTAGGTATAGAGCGTGCAGCCTATGTTGTTTTTTACCAATGTCGGGACAAGTTCCTTGACCGGCACGTAGGTGGGCTGCGCATCGTAGCCGGCAAGCTGAAGGTAGAACCTCAACGTGCCGCTCGACGCCGCGCCGATGTTGTCCGAGGTATTGTATTTCAACGTGATCGGCTGGCGGATTGCCGTGTTCCTCAAATACGCGATGCCTCCTCGCTGTCCGAAGTATATGGTGAACGTGCCGTCCAGCTCACCCGTTAGGGTAATGGACTGTCCGTAGCCCTGCGTGTGGATCGTCCCCGTGCCCGTGATCTTTCCCGTACACGTAGGCGTGCCGCCGCGCGCCCACAGGTGGCTGCCCGATTCCATGACGATGTCGTTGGGGAAGGTCATCGACCCGCCCACCGAATACGTCGACACGCCCGAGCGCGTAAAATTGCAAGGCTTGAGGTAATACCCGTTCTTGATGCGGACGGTCTGGTTGGAATTGATGGTCGTCGCGCCAGCCAGCAAACGATAGCCGTCGATGACGATTTCGCGTTTATCGGTTCCGTACACGTCCGTGCCGGTTGCGATGATCGACGTGTAATAGGTCGTGCTTCCGACCTTGTACGAAGGCTCGCAGGCGATAGACGCAACATTGGTGGGAAAGTCGCCGAGAACCGTGCAGCCGCAGAACGTCAGTTCCGTATCGTCCGGCAACGCGAGCGCGTCCTTCGAGATCATGCACGAATAGAACCTGGTGTTCTGGTAAACTTCAAAATTGTCCGTCCCGCCGAGACGGAACTTCTTGCTGGCGGGCAGGATGACGGAGAGTTTCTTGCCGGCCTGCGCGGCGGCCGTGTAGACGCCCGAGTAGAGGCGGAACGGCACGGTCGAGTCGTCGTAGTCGCTGAGATCGAGCGTGGCGTCGCCGAGGAGCTGGATCTGGTAGCTGAAGAAACTGGCGGCGTTGGCCGGTGTCGCCGGAATCTTGATGGTGCAGCCTTCGTTCAGCTTTATGAGGCTGTTCGTGATGATCGTGGTGTCGCCCACCTCCATCGTCTTGAAGTCCGTGACCGTGAGCGTCTCGCCGGCGGCGATCTCCACCGTCGGGGCTCCCTGCGCCACGCCGAAGAGCAATGCCGCCGCACATGCCGCATAGACCGATTTTTTCACTATTTTGCTCCTTGTCGTTCTTGCGCGCACCGCTCGCGCGGCGCGCAGACCTTGCCTTGCCACAGAGGTGGTTGCAAAATCCCGGCACTCTGGTAGGTCTGGCGTTCCATCGCCAGCCGCAGACAGCGATGGAACGCCGTCCCTACCGCGTTTAGCAACTACCTCTACAGTTATACCTGCGGGTAAGATACCAAATACAAGCCCCTGGCGCCTGGAGTTTACCCATTTCTTGGCGCGAGCTGGCATGAGGCGAGAAAAAGCGCGGCAACCGCCCGCCGTTTTTCGGTAGAATACCGACTTGCAAAACA
>CACWSW010000412.1 GCA_902763655.1 uncultured bacterium | reverse complement strand
GTGCCGTCCGCGTGCATGCCGAGCTGGTCGATGGACTGGTCGTTTCCGCACAGGTCGATCGTGCACGTGTCCTTCAGGTTGAGCCACGTGCTCTGGTCTCCGTCCGCACTGTTGTTGTCCCAACCAGACGACTGACGCTTCGTGTTCGTCTTGTCGATCGCGTAGGGCACCATCGTCTTCAGCGTACCGCCGCTCCACGTGCCCATGAACCCGCTCAGGCGGTTGCCCGTCGAATGCAGCTCCACCGTGCCGCCCGTAAAGCCGGACCTGTCGCGGAAGTGCATCGGCCCGTTGAACACGATCCTGCCGCTGCCGGTGATGGTTCCGCCGTCACGCGACATGAAGAGGTCGTTGAACGTGACCGTGGAACCTGCGCCCGACGAGATGCCGATGGACGAGGTGTTCGTGGCGACCACCTTCCCGTTGAACGTGATGTTCGCGTTCGCGGGGACGGTGATCGTCGTGTAGCCCTGCTTCGCCTTGGTCGAGTCTACGAAGAGCAGGTCGGCATCCACCACCGTGCCGTCCGCGAACGTGGGCGACTTGCCGCTTCCCGCATGGAAGATGCACACGGACGACTTGCCGACGGAGGCGACATGCCCCGCCACGGCGAACGTGCCGTTCGTCCAAGCCTGGTCCTCGGCCGCCACCACCGTGCCGGCGCCGCCCACCGTCACCGCGCCGCCACAGCCTTCGATGCCGTCCGCGGCGATCCATAGTGCCTTCCCCGCCGCTGCCCCCAGCGTGAACGGAGTCACGCCCACCGTGAAGCCATGCACGAACGCGTCCACGTCCGCCGTGAACGCCGTGCCGCCCGTCACGGAAACGGCCGCCGTGCCGTTCGTCAGGACGGGCAGCTCCGCCGCGCCGTTCCAGTTGCCAAGCGTCGTCGCCGCCGTGTCCACGCCCGCACCGTCCCACGTCGCCGCCACAGGCGCACCGACCACGGGCGCGCCGACCACCACGACGCCCAGCCCGTCAACCCACTCAACCACCTCGCCGACAACAGGCCCCGCCGGTCCGCGATAGAGGCCATCCGCCACGGCAACATCGTCCACAGTCACCACCGTCGCGCTCAGGTAGGCACCCTCCGCCACCTTAACCTTGCCGCCGTTCGAGAGCGCGAGATGAGTCGCCGCCGGCAGCTTCTTCACGGCCGAAGCGTCCACCTCGAAGCGCGAGTTCGCACCGTCCACCGCCAGGAGCGACAGGGCCGAGAATCCCGCCCCGGACGTCACGCGCACCGTGCCGTTCGAAACGTAGAACCGTCCCGTCGTCGTGGACATTGCGTTCGACAGCACAAACACATAGTCGGAAGAATCCGGCTTCCACTGCAGGCCCGCCGAGCCGAGGAACTTGCCGGTGAACACCATCGGATTCACCTTCGGCGTGCCCGTGAAGCAGAGCTGTCGGTCGTAGGACGAGGTAATGCCGTGGTCGGAGTTGACGGCATCGGCAGACTCCGTGATCGCGCTCGACTTGAACGTGAGGTTGGTGTTGCCACGGGAGTCGCTCACGCCGATTTCAAGCCGCGTTTGGAGCGGGCCGTCAAATCGGATTTCGACGTTCTGGTTGACCTTATACGTGGAGATGTTCAGCGTTCCCTCCTGCAACTTCGTGAGCGGGAATGTATAGTCACGGTTTCCGCCCTGGTAGAAGCAGGTCAATTTCCACGACCCTTTCTTGACGAACGTGGGACTTCCCTCCATTGCCGCAAAGCTTTTTTTGAAACCTGAGGTCCTGATTGGAGTCGATGAACGTCTCGCCGTCACCGTAGAGGTAAAGGCCGGCCGTGGAGAACGGGGCACACCGCACCTTGATCGGCGCACCTGACGTGACGCACAGCATAAACTGGCTCGCACCACCCGACTTCCAGTTGACATCGCCCCATGGCGGATGGTTACCGTTCGACGTCGAAATATTAGGGGCATCGATCACCACGCGCGCGCCGCGCGGCGGCGTGCCCGTGATCGTCTCGATCTCGTTTGTCCAATTCTCCGGATATGACACAAGGTAATAGGAAGTGCCTTTCTTCTCGGCCCGCCAGTGCCACACGTCCTCCGCCGCCGAAGAGACCGCCGCCCATGCGACGGCGAAAGACAAAGCGTAGAACACCTGCCGCCCGAACATGCTACCTTTCTTCATTTCACTTCTCCTTTTAGAAAAGATTTAAAATAATACCATAACCTCATCACACTTCTTCGCTCAGCACGCAGTCGCCGCCGTGGAACACGAGCACGA
>CACWSW010000411.1 GCA_902763655.1 uncultured bacterium | reverse complement strand
CTGGCGCGAATTATAGCACATTCCCGCCCTGCCGTGGGCGACAATCTGCAAAATTTTCGGGCCGGCAACTCGCGACTCTGCCTCTCCTTCCGCGGAAAGGTTGGTCCTGTCCTCACCTTATACTGCCAACGCGTGGTAGAATCTCACGCGTTTTTTTATTTCTTTAACGACAGCCGCTCTTTCGCCAAGTCCTGAATGTAGTCCATGGATGCATTCTTGGCGAGGTATTCCAGCGCAGCGGGGTCCGTCATGGCCTGAATGATACTGACCGGCGTGCGGGGATCGCCTGAAAAATCCGCCGTGATCCGGGCGACATATCTTGCCGAAACCATCTGCGAAGGATTCTTAAGCCGCTCGTACGCCTCCGTGCGGATGTCGGAGTCGGGATCCGTCGCGGATTCGCCCCGCACGACTCAAGCGACAGCACGCCCCGCTCAATGCACATCTCGCGCGACGTGAAGGCAAACTCCATGTCGTCCGAATCGATAAATCCCAGCAGCAACTTCTCGCCCCTTGCAACATCACCAGGATTCCCCGACCGCAACAAGCCCATAACCTCGCAATGCAGGACGGTGTTCGTCTCGTTCGCGAAACTGCTTGTCGCCGCCAAAAACATACCTTCGGCAGCTCTGCCCGTTCTCCGAGCGGCGTCCTCCAGCTGCATTGCCGACGCCGGACCCATTTTTACGTCAACGCCGCTAAACGAGAACACGGGAATGGTCGTGCTATCGGGATGCTCCAGCCGCAAGAGATCGTCTGACGAGAACTCATATCGCCTTGTCGCGGTAAACGGCGTGTAGAGCAGACCGTCCTGGACGATCGCCCCAAGCTGGCGCCCCGTAAGCCCATGCGCAGACATCCAATAGCCGTATCCGGCGGAACCTGCCTTGCCTTCGACTGGCGAACACCACACGAAATCAAACTTCACCCCTTGGGGCGACCATATCCTAATTTGCGTCCCGTCTGCCGGGTCTTCGCGAAGCTTCAGCGAAAATTCCTTCTCGCCGCTCCAGATGGGTACAATTCCCTCCATCTTCGCTGAATAGATCTTGCCGTTTCGCCTCGCCACGGCACGGAGCCACCTGTATGAACGGATTGCCCCCCGCCTACCTGCGCCAACGAACCGATGCGGCATCTCTATCTTATCGTCGTCGAGAAACCACTGCGCATCCTTCATTTCTACGCCATCCAGCATCGCAGCGGCGAAGAGAACCGGTTCCGCGATGGACGGCTTTGTAGAATTCTGGGGCACATCTCGCGAAGCGACCTCGCTTCTCAACGCAATGCCCGCTGCCGCGAGGATGCCGAGGAAGGCAACGGCCATGCTCGTTTTCAAGAACCAATGACGTCCTCGGATCGCGCGGGCGAAAGCGGCGACGGAGGGATAGCGGCGGTCGGGGATGGACGACGTGGCGCGCTCGATGATCCGCGCCCACGCGCGCGGCGGATGGCCGCCGAAGCAACGGTCGGCCAGCACGCCAAGCGCGTGGATGTCGGCCGTCAGCGTCGCTTCGCCGCGCTCCATCTGCTCCGGCGCGCCATAACCAGGCGTGCCCACGCCGCCAATCGTAACGTCCGATGTCGGACGCCTGGCGTCGGATGTCGTGACGTCCTTGACGAGGCCGAGATCGGCCAGGACGGGATCTGCGGTCGCGCGGGAGCGTGACACTCCCGTTCGCCAGAGGATGTTGGAGGGTTTGATGTCTCGGTGGACAAGACCTTGCGCGTGGAGTTCGTCAACGGCGCCGCACACCTTCAGCAGAAAACGGTCGATGGCGCGTTCGCCCTTCGGCAAGTCGCCCGGTTCCAGCAGTTCCATCGCCAAATATGGATGCCCGTTCGCCTCGCCGTGGGCGAAGAAGCGCGGAAAAGCTTCGGACTTCAGGCCGGCCAGCAGCTTTGCTTCGCGCAGAAAACGCGTCTTTGCGCGTTCGTCGCCGCGCACAAGCACCTTCACGGCGGCGGGCGTGCCGAGCGTGACGTGCTCCGCGCAGTACACCTCGCCGCTGCCGCCACGCCCGATGAACGCCGTCACCCGCCAGTCGCCGAAGAGCGTACCGGGAGGAAAGCGCCCTGTGGCATCGACGGGACCATGGGCGGCGCAGAGCGCCGCAAGTGGATCAAGCGGCTCGGCCGGAGGCCTCGCCCCACCGGTTTGCGGATCTTGCGGCGCGCCTGCGGGACGAGCGGACGGCGATGGAACGCCGTCCCTACCGAAATGCTCATCCATCGGCAATGGTCTCCAGGTCCTTCACGATCTCGCGGAGACGGGACATCGCGCGGCTCTTGGCCTGATCGACGGCGTGGCGCGTCATCTTGAACGACGCCGCGACCGCTTCGGGGGACTCGCCGTTCAGTGCCGTACGCTCAAAGATGCGCTTCGTGCGGTCGGCTACCGAGTCGTCGGCCAGGAACCGGGACAAGGCCAGTTCAAAAATGGATTCGCGGTAGGATTGATCGGCGGCTGGGGTTGCGGACGCGCAGGAGCGCGTCCCTCCCGCATCGGCGTAATCGGCACGCAACGCCTCATCGCGCTCGCGGTTCCGCAGGACCCGAAGCGCCTTGTTGCGGAGAATACCCGTGAGATAGTTGCGGAAATGCCCTTTCTCGTCCGGATCATAAGCGTAGTTCGGCA
>CACWSW010000410.1 GCA_902763655.1 uncultured bacterium | reverse complement strand
TCTTGTAGAGCGGCGACTCGTCGTCCGGCGCGATGTCGCCCGGGTTGCGGTCGGGCCGCGGGTCGAAGAGCGGGATGTGGCAGAACGCCACCTTGAACTTCGCCTCCTTCACGGCGGGCGTCTCGATCGCCTCCGCAAGCCACCGCGTCTGCAGCTCACGGTACTCCGCCATGCGGAAGATGCCGGCGAAGTGGCGGTTCGTGTCGAGCTTGTCCTCGCCCGTGTCGAGTCCGATGAGCGCGATGTCGCCCAGGCGCTGCACGAAGTTCCGCCCGAGCTCCGCGTACCTGGGGTCGCGCTCGCGCGGCTCGCGGAACATCATCAGGTCGGAGAGGCGGCGGTTGAAGCGGCCGCGAAAGTCGTGGTTGCCGTTGATGAACATGAGGGGCGTATCGGCGGCGTACTCGGGATGCTTCTCGTGCGTGTGGATGAAGATGCCCATCGCCGTCTCGATCGTCTCCGAGCTGTTGGAGGCGTCGCCGTTCCAGATCACCACGGACGGCTTCAGCTCCTCGATCTTCGTCAGCACCCGGTCGAGGCACGGCTTGCGGTCGTGCGTGTCGTTGATCACGCAGAACGAGCCGTCCGTCGCCGCCGCGCCGAGCGTCATGAACGAGTGCACCTTCTCGTCCACCTCCGGCCCGAGGTTCTTCATCTTGTAGCCGCCTTTGAAGTCTATGCGGTCGGCGCCGATGCGGTACCAGTAGCGCGTCGCGGGCTTCAGGCCGCGGATGCGGACGAGCGCGACCTTGTCGTTCACGTCCATGAGGCCCGTCCCGCCCGAGAACACGCGCACCGAGCCGCTCATGTCGGGCGAACGCGACACGTCCACCCAGCCGCTCGCGTCCGCCGACACGGCGAACGACACGCCCATCGACGTCTCGGCCGCGTTCTGCAGGACGGGCGCGGACACGATCAGCTTGCCCGGCTTGCTCTCCTCAACGGCCGGCTTTTCGGGGGCCTTCGCCTCCGCGCCCGGCTGCGCATCCGCCGCCACGGCGGAGGTCGCCGCGGCGGCAAACGCCCCGATGAATCCCCTTCTGTTGATGGTAACGCTCATTTGGCTGTTCCTTTCGCAAACTTTACCGGAAGACGATGATCGTGGCGCCGGCGCGCAGGTTGTTGAGGTAGAGCCAGCCGTCCTTGATTCCCGGCTCGAACCACGTGGCCGTCCCGCCCGCGACCGTGCACGTGATGCGCGCCGCCAGCTCCGCCGACGACAGGCCCTCCAGACCGCCCGCCGGACACACCTTGATGTTCTGCCGCGTCGGCTGCTCCGCGAACGCCACCGTCACGTGGCCGCCGTGGCGGAAGAGCGCCGCCTGCGCGTCCGAGAACCTCGGCCCGTAGTCGCCCAGGTCGCGTACCGTCTTCGGCACGTCCGCGTACGTCAGCGTCGCATCGCCCGTCAGGAGCCACTGCCCCGCGAGCGTGCCCGCGCCCGACACCGTGCCGCGCACCGGGCAGCCGCCCGTCGCCGACACGTTCGACACCACGGATCCCGCACCGAGCGTCAGGTCGCCCGCGATGCCGTTCGGCAGCGCGTCGAAGAGGTCGTCCATCGACGCGCGGAACGTGAAGTTCCGCTCGTCGAACGCCACAAGGCTGCCGCCCGGCTTCTTCGCGCGTATCGCGCATTCGCCGTTGCGCGCACTTGTGCTGCCAACGGCTCCGCCCTTGTCCGCCGTGCGGATGCGGAACTTGTGCCAGCCGGATGCAAGATGGCACCAGTTTGTAGTCGGAGGATTGTAACCGGCAAACAACCCGTCCTCTTCGTCCACCCAGAAATAGACGGAGTTGTCGTAACAGGCCGTGAACATCCATTCGCCGCCATCCCCTTCCGGCACGTAGAACCATCCCGACTCTTCCGTGACCGCATTTGCCGTCGGCATGTTTGGTTGTGACGTCGCATTAAAGCGGACGTTGAGGAATCGGATCGAATTGGTCAGCTCGTCAATGTCCCACTCGTATTCCGCCGCGGTCTCCTGCTTGGTGGGTTCGCCGTCTTTGGCAAACGGCGCGTGCTTCCAGCGGACGAGTCCCGCAGTCGAGGCGAGCGGCGCGTTGGGACGCATGGCGAGCGTGTCCGTGTCGAACCGAATCAGGCCCGTCGGCGCGTTCGAGATGCTCGCCACGTCCACCACGGCGTTCGTCCAGCCAAGACCCATGCCCGCGTCATGCCAGCCGGCCATCTCCTGCCCGAACCCAGTGCTGCCCATGTTCATCACCACCACGCGGAAGTCATGCCAGCCTTCCGTCAGCTCGCA
>CACWSW010000409.1 GCA_902763655.1 uncultured bacterium | reverse complement strand
GCGCTTGCCGCGACCGTCGCCACGAACAAGATTGTCATCAGATTCCTCATCTCATCATGTCCTTTGCTTTTCCTGGCGGGTAGTTTACCAAAATCCGTTTCCACCCGTAAATGGAAATCAAGCCCCCTCACGGCACAAACGAGGATGGGGGAACGATCGCCATGAGAGACGAGTCGTAGTGCGTGGGATTACGTGTAAAGAGCTGTGAGCATTTTGCGCGGAGCGCACACTGGAACTGAATGTCGTCCTCGTAGTCTTTGTCGTGAAAGTCGGCCGCACGTGAAAGAACCTCTGAATCGACTGGGACGACCTTGAAGATGCGCAGGACGATGCGCACCGCGATCATCGCCGTGGTCTCGCTCTTCAGCCTTTTTACCACGTAGTGCACGTTGTTGACGGAAATGGCGGCGATGTGGGCGTCCACCTTTCCCTCCTCAGCCGCCGCCCAGATCTTGAGGGCGTCATAGTAGAACCCCTCGCGTTCCAGCAACACGTCCAGAAGAACGTTCGTATCAACGAATATGCGCTTCTTCATTTTCAGACCCTGTATTTCTCAATGAGCGCATCCGACAGAACTTCTTTGTAGTCCCAATCATCCGTGACATCGCATTTTGCCAAGCCGAGCGCCCGCTTTGTCAAGGGAGGCAGTTCTGTCTTGGCAGCGGTGGACTGCTCCATCAGGCAGACGAAGGACACAAAAAGCTTCGAGATGCTTGTATCCCGCATTTCGGCCAGACGTCGTGCACGCGCCACTACGTCCTCATCCATGCTTAATGCCAGTCTTGTCGTTGCCATGGCCATCTCCTATGCGCATTGTTTTTGCCGAAAGTATACACCTCCGAATGGCGAAAGTCAATAGGACGCGACAACGTGTGGGAATCATGTCTGGCCAGTTGCCCTTCTATCTGAAGAAGATGGAAGTACCGTCGCCGATGTACTCACCGAAAAGAGTGTCGAAGAGCGTGTCGCCCATGAAGATGACGCTCGACACGCGTTCCGACCGTGCGGCAACAGGAAACGACGCCACGCCGCCTTGCGCGGAAAGCCGCACCCACTCCGCGCCATGAAGCACGTCGACCGAATAGACGTGCCGCGAATAGTCGAACGCGATGCGGAACGTGTACTCCACGCCGCTACGTGGCGTGACGCCGTCCGCCGCCACGTTGATCCAGTGCGGAGGATCCGCCTCTCGTCCGCCGCCCGCCCACGCCTGGAAGCATCCGTTTGTGCCTAGGCGGATCGCGCATTGCGCCTCCGCGTCGGGGTCAGGGCCGTCTGCCGCGTATTCCGACATCTCCAGCGTCATCGTCAGCTCCACCTTGCGCCCGGAGGACGCCACATTCGGCGTGAACTCATTGTCGTCGGCAAGCCACGCCTTGCCGCCGCTACCGTAGACGACGTCGCCCGACCACGATCCCGTGCGTCCGGAGATGACCGCGGATTCCCATATCCAGCCAAGACCGGAATTCACCTGCGCGGAGTCCAGTCGGCCCGCCGCGCACGACATCATCGCCTCCGCGTAGCGCAGTCCGAATTCCCTGAGCGATTCCGTGTTGAAATGCACGTTGTCCGAATTGGGGGTCAATCCCTCCGAGGACGCCACGCGATAGGCGGGCACTTTGCCCTCAAGCGCGTGCAGGTGCGCATTGATGACCGGCCATCCCGTGTTGTCAAGATAACGACCAAGTTCGCCGGCGACGAACGGCACGGGGCCGAACTCGCGCCTGAACGAGGCGATCATGCCCTCGAACTTCGCTCCCCACGCCGGAGCCGCGCTCGCAGAGCAGTCGCCTTCGCCCTGATGCCAGAGGATGCCCTTCAGCGTCCCGCTCCCCAGCGCGAGACGCGTCCGCGCGACGGCGTTCGACCAGAGATCCCCGCTTTCGACCCAGCGGTTGATGCTTGTTCCGCCAACCGCGCAGGGTATCAGCCCGATGGGCACGCCCTTGCGCCTGTCTGCCATCGCGCGGGCGAAAGACGCTGCAAGCCCCGCCCCGGCGATGGTGGGCTTGTCGAAATGTATCGGCTCCTCCGCAACTTGCCATTCCCCGGCGGCGTCCAGCTTGAATATTCCTTCGGTGGAAACGCGGTTGGAGTCCGTCAACACGCCGCGGCCTGCCATGTTCGACTGCCCGATGAGCAGGTAGAGGTCCATGTTCCCCTGAGCGTCGCAGGCCAGTGTCGCGGCAATCGCGGCGGCCATGAATCCAAGCGTCTTCATTCTCATTCTGCGCCGCATCATTTGATGACGATCATAAGTCCCGGTATCGTCGTCACGGTGAA
>CACWSW010000408.1 GCA_902763655.1 uncultured bacterium | reverse complement strand
AAGGCGATCGTCGTCACGAACGGCGCCAAGCTCCGGGTCGAGGGCAACAGCACCAAGTGGAAAATCGACGAGGGCATCCGGATGTACGGCGGCGGCATATCCTCGTACCAGAACTTCATCTATCCGGCGAACCTCGCCATCAGGGTCGAGTCGGGCGCGAACACGATTACGATGGACGGGGGCGGGGTGACGACCAACAACAGCGCGATCACGATCGCACCCGGCGCCACGCTCACCCAGACCGCCGGCGACATCATCTACAACGGCACCGTCAACGGCACGATCGGCATGACCGGCGGCAACATGTACCTGGGCAGCGCGCCGATGGCCGGCTTGACGCTCGCCGGCAGCAAGTCGTCCGGGACGGTGATGCTCCGCGGGAGCGGCACCTACTCCGGCGCGAACGTCACCTGCGCCAACTTCGGCATTTCGGACCTCGCCAACGCGAGCGTGACGGCGACGTTCCTTGATTCGACATTCGACGTCAGCAACCTCTACCTCGGCTGGGGCAACGCGTTCGTGAAGGGCGGCAGCATGTCGATCGGAGAGGGTACCACGCTGACCGCCTCCAAGATCGCGATCGGCGACAGCGGGACGAACGTCTACGACAACGTCAAGTCCGTGCTGTCCGTGGACGGCGGTACGCTCAACCTCACCAACACGACGTTCTACATCGGCTACTCCAGCCCCTGCGCGGAGTTCGTCCTGAACGCCGGCACGGTGACAGTGGACAAAGCGCAGATCTTGCTGCATGCGAACACGGTGACGAATTTCGCCTACCTCGGCGGGCACAGCACGAGCGTCTTCCGGCAGAATGGCGGCACGTTCAACTACGGCGGCGCGGGCTTCCTCTCGAACGAATTCGAGGACAACACGGAGGACGGATTCCTCGTCTTCAAGGGCGGCACGTTCAACGCGACGGCGAACTGGTCGATCCCGTATTTCATGCCGCTCAGCTTCAAGGACGGCGCCGAAGGCGGCTGGACGCTCAACCAGGCGGACGGCACGACGGTCACGTGGACGACCGCGCTGTTCGGCGACGCCGACGTGACGCTCAACGGCGCGGCGACGCTCGTGGGCACCAACGAGATACAGGGCGCGGTCGGCGGCAAGTGGACCGTCGGCGACGGCTTCACGGCGGGACTCGAGGGCGCGGCCTCGCTCCTCGGCGGCCTTGACCTCGGCGAGGGCGCCTCGGCCACGGTGGACATCGCGGCGAACCGCAGCGCGGTGTTCACGGCGCGCGACGGCGGCGACGAGTTCGGCAAGGAAGGTTGCATCACCAGCCGTTTCAACCGTGTGATCGGCGGCACGACGCGCGGCACGATCACGCATGACGAAACGTTCCTTCTCACGAAGCCCGCCGCCGCCAATCGTCCGTTCGGCAACCGGAACCACCAGGCGGCGTACGCCGTGGGCCAGTTCTACGTGGAGCCTGAGAAGGCCGGCAAATGGTACTTCAAGGGGTATTGCGACGACTACATCTTGCTGGCCATCGACGGCCAGACGGTCCTCTCCTCGGTCGGCGGCACCAAATGTGCGACGCTGTACGGCACGAACGAGCTGGCGGCCGGCTGGCATTCCTTCCGCCAGATCGCGTCCGACTTTGCTGGAGATTTCGGCGGCGTGCCGACGATGGGATACAACACGGACGGCTCGTCCACCTACACGCCGTTCAGCGTGAAGACGCTGACGATGCGCTCGGCGGCGAACGACGGCGACCCGGACAACGCGAACACTGTCCGCTGGAGCCATTACAAGGGCACGGAGGCCACGGTCGGAAATTCTTCCACTTCGCCCGCGTTGTGGAACGGGGATTTTGACTGGGATTTCCGCTGCATCACGAACAATCTTCAGATGATCCAGGGGAAAGGCGGTGCGTCTTCCGCGCAGGCCCCCTACATGAACGGGTATACAGTAAACCGCTTCGAAGGCTGGTTCCTCGTGACGGAGGAGAATGCGGACAAGGAGTGGACGTTCCGTTCGCAGTACGACGACCGTTGCGGTCTCTGGCTTGATGGGGTTGACACGGGCCTGACGGGCACGAGCGGCAACACGCTCACCTACAAGGTCACGCTCGCGCGCGGCTGGCACAGCTTCCGCATTCAGATAGCGGACTTCGCCGGTGATGCCGGGCCGTGGGACACGAGCAAGCCCGCCATTTCCTACCAGGTGGCGAATGGCGCACAGACGCAATTCTCGGAGCAGACGCTCCAGCTCACGGTCTGCCCGGACGGCTACGTGCAGGGCGGCGTGACGCTCGCTTCGGGCGCGCGGCTCGCGAACGGCGCGGCGGAGAA
>CACWSW010000407.1 GCA_902763655.1 uncultured bacterium | reverse complement strand
GAAGGAGGCCTGGTGCGGCGACGCGGTGTACCATCCGTTCAACTTCCGCGGCTGGTTCGAGTACGGCGCCGGCGCGCTCGGCGACATGGGCTGCCACCGCGCGAACACCCTCTACAAGGCGCTCGACCTCAAATGGCCGACGCACGTGGAGGCGAGCTGCTCGCGCGTGAGCGAGGTGGCGTTCCCGCTCGCGAGCATGGTCACGTTCGACTACCCCGCGCGCGGAACGAAGCCCGAGTGCCGCGTGATCTGGTACGACGGCGGACTCCTCCCGCCGAAGCCGAAGGCGATGGGTGCCACGCCGCTGCCGCAGGAGGGCGTCCTCTACGTCGGCACGAAGGGCACGATACTCTTCAGCTCGCAGAAGCCGGCCGAAGCGAAGGTGACGATCCTCGAGCCAGCGCGCGCCGCGCAGTTCGCGAACCTGCCGCGCACGCTCCCGCGCCGCGACCCCGACATGTTCCGCGAGATCTTCGTGGAATGGCTGGAGGCCTGCAAGGGCGGCAAGCCGGCGAGCTGCAACTTCGACTTCGCGCAGTACATCACCGAGTTCACGCACCTCGGCAACCTGGCGATCCGCACCGCGAAGCCGATCGACTTCGATCCGGTCGCGATGAAGGTCACGAACGACAACGAGGCGGCCGACAAGCTCCTGCATGCGTCCTACGAAAACGGGTACGCGCTCGGTTGAGGGAGAACGCCATGAAAAGATTGATCGCCCTTTCGCTCGTCCTTTCCGCCGTTTCCACATTCGGCGCCTGCTGCGCCGAGTCTGGTTTTACGCCCATCTTCAACGGGCGCGACCTCGACGGCTGGATCGGCGCGAGGCACCTCTACTACGTGGAAAACGGCGAGCTCGTGTTCAAGGAGGGACCGAAGAACTTCGGCAACCTCTTCTACCAGCGGCCGTTCACCAACTTCACGGCGCGCTTTTCGTTCAAGCTCGTCCCGAACGGCAACAACGGCTTTGCCGTGCGCGCCGGGAAGGAGTGCGTGGACGGCGGCGCGCTGATCGGCGGCAACAAGGTGATGTCCGACGCCGCGTACAACGGCATGGAGATTCAGGTTCTTGACGACACGGGCGACAAGAAGCAGCACCTGAAGGCGTGGCAGTACCACGGCTGCATCTACGGCGTCGTGACCGCTCAGAAAGGCGCGCTCCGGCCCGTCGGCGAGTGGAACGACGAGGAGGTGACGGTGGACGGCGAGAACGTGACCGTCATACTCAACGGCAAGACGATCCTCGCCACATCGGTGAAGGACCTGCCGACCGACGGCACCACGCCCGACGGCAAGCCGCACCCGGGCCTCCACAATCCCTCGGGCTACGTCGGCTTCCTCGGCCACACGATGCCCGTGCGCTTCCGCAACATACGCGTGAAGGAGCTGCCTTGAGGCATCTCGCGCTCGTCGGATTCGCGCTGGCCGCCTGCTGGACTGCCTTCGGTGCGGCGGACGTGCGGCGCGTGGCGGTGGCGCCGCGGTTCGTCCGCGGCGACACGAACGTACGCCGCCTCGGCCCGTGGGACTCCGCCGCGTGGATCTGGCGGAAGGACGTCCCCCTTCCCACCGGCGGAGAGTTCGTCAGATTCCGCAAGGAATTCTCCGCCGACGGCAAATCGCCCCTGCGCTTCCACGTGAGCGCGGACGAGCGGTTCGTCCTGCTCCTGGACGGTAAGGTGGTCGCGCGCGGCCCCGACCGCGGTACGCCGGAGATGTGGTTCGTCCAGAGCTACGAGACGCTTCCCGCCGCCGGCGACCATCTGCTGGAGGCCGTCTGCTGGCGCATGAATCCGCACCAGGCGCCAAACGCGCAGCTTTCCATCCGCGGCGGCTTCCTCTTCAAGGCGGAGGAGCCGTTCGACGCGGCGCTCACGACGGGCCGCGCGGACTGGCGCGTGGCCGCGCTCGCAGGCACGCGGATGACGCGCGACGCCTATCCGATGGGCCCCGTCGGCGCGCAGTGCGAAGTGTCGGGAACGGGCATCCTCGCGGAGCGCCCCGATGCGGCAGCCTATGAAAAGCCCATCGTCGTACGCGGGGCGATTCCGCCGGACGAGTCGATCACGAGCGGATCGAGTCGGCGACCGGCCTGGATGCTCTATCCCTCCGAGCTGCCCGCGCAGATCGAGCGGACGATCCGTCCCGGCGCGTTCAAGGCAGCGGACGACCAGGCGTTTGCGACGAACGGCGTGTGGAACAAGGCCGCGCGGGCGTATGGGCGCGCCGGATGGTACCGCGCATCCGCCGCCGCGCATCCCGCCGTCGCGGAAGCGAACGCCCTGCTTGCGGGCAAAGGGAAGGTGACGATCCCGCCGCACACTAAACGGCGCATCCTCTGG
>CACWSW010000406.1 GCA_902763655.1 uncultured bacterium | reverse complement strand
CGTGTCGTGTCCGCCCACGCCCCAGCCATGGAACTCGACATGGCGGAACCCGTGCGCCAGCGCGGCGTCGCCAAGGGAGTCGAACTCGGTGTAGGGCCACGCGATCTCGCCGTTCTGCTGCTTGAGGATCACCATGAAGAAGCCCGTGAAATCCTTTGCCGACGCGGGGAGATGCACGACCTTCCGGCAGCTGTCCCACCAGCGGCGATACGTCTTCGCCGCCGTCCGCCAGGTTCCGGAATACTCCTTCATCACCACGCGCGGGATGGAAAACGTCTCGCCCTCCGGCAGGAACATCGGGAAGTTGAATCCCATCGTGACGCGCTTCGCGTTCGAGTCGTAGACAACCTGGATGTCCTTCGCGCCAGCGAGCGGGTCCTCGGAGGCGAGGTAGAAGCCCTTCTCCCCGTCGTTCAGCGTAGCCCACTGCATCGTGGCAAGTTTCGAGGGATACGGCAACGGGGCGGGACGGCTTCCGGTGGAAACGTCCCATTTGCTCATCGCCGGAACGAACACGCCGTTCTCCGTCTCGCGCCACATCTCGACGCCGTTCTGCCTGACGCCGTGCACGGGCCAGTTGCGGATTCGCCGCCCATAGACGTGCGGCAGGTAGAGCGCGGACTTGCCCGGCGTCACCGCAAGTGGCTCGGCCATCAGCTCGAAGCCCAGCACGACCGCACCCTTCTCGCGGTTGACGATCTTTCCACTCCATCCGCCGTCCTTCTCCGCGAACGACACGTCGATCGCATACTTCCGCCCGTCGGCTGCGGTCACGACGTTCGTCGTGCCGTCCTTCTCCACTCGACCGCGTGGGAAGACAACGCCGCCACGCAGATGGCCGCAGTGGACACGATTCCATACGTCAAGCCATGCATGGACTTTTCACCTGAATATGATTGTGGCACCGGCCATTTTGATAACGGCCTTGATTGTCTTCATCCCTGACCCGGCATCCGTCACGGTCGCGTCGATGGCATAACCCTTTGGACGCGGCGAGAAACGGATGGCAGCCGCCAGCGCGTCCGCCCCGGAAGCCGGCACCGTGAACAGCGCGACTTCCTTCTTGCCCGCATCGCCCAACGAGAAATTGCGGACATCCACGTTGAGCGTCCCGACGGCCGACACCGCCGCCTCGTTGTAAAGGCCGTGCTGGACGAGTCCGGCGTCCGCCGCCTCGCAGTCGCGCACGTACGTCGTGCCGTCGGCAAAGGTGATCGGAATGCCGTCGAACGCATGCGCGGTGTCGGCGCGGAGTCCGCCGGCCGCCACGCTCAGCGCGGCCCCCGCGCCCGCCGTCGCCGTACCGCCGGACGCCAGCACGCCGCCGCCGTTCTTCGTCAGCGTACCCGTCACGGCGAGCGAATCCATCACGGCGAGCGTGTTCGTCGCCGCAACGGACATCGACGTGCCGATCAACGACCTGAGGGTTCCGATCCGCACCTCCGCGCCATCGGCGGCCAAGGTGTCGACATGGGAATAGGCGGTGTCGAGACGAAGCGTCCCCGGCATCGCGGAGCCACCCAAACGCGCCGTTCCGTTTGTGCTGACGATGATCGTGCCGTAGTATTCCGAAAGGTCGCCGAGGAAATCCACGTAAAAGTCAATTGAGCCAGGTTCCTTATTCGGGGCGGCGCGCAACGAAAAGGCGCGTAACACATCCCCCATGATCTTCTGGTTGCTGATCCAGTAAAGGTCGTCCGCACCACCGTAGAAAGCAAACGGCCAGGCGTCCGTCAAGCGAGAAAGTACCGTCATGCTGCCATTGATGTAGTAAGTTCCCGATGATCCTGACGAGGTGAGGGAGCCATTCGCGTAATTACTACCGCCAAGAACGCGCAAATCGGGTATAGTAACGGAAACGCCTGGTTTCAAGCGAAACGCGAGTCGCTCAACGGTAAACGATCTTCCAGCGAATGTCGAATTAGTCGCGATGTAGATGCCTTGTGAATAACTGTAGTAGTTCGTATCGGCGTGCGGCGCACGCCCGTCAGACCAGATGTCGCCGCGATCGAAGGCGTTCTGGCCTTTGCCGTTCACAGCGCTGCCACCGTCAGTCTGTGTCACAAAACCGGTAGTGGCATCGTAGACATCACGCTCGGCACATTCCCATGTGCAAAGTTTTTGAATGCCGTTCTCCGTCAACACGTCAAATCTCGCGCTATCTCCAGTAAACGACCTTGCGTCAAGCCGACCGCAGCTTGTCGGCACCTCGAGCACGACCTGCGGATAGGATGCCGCGACAGGAACCTTGACCGTGATCAAGCCTGAAGCAGACCAACTGTTCGTGACCCTGAGCGTCCCGCCACCCGAGAAATCGAGCGTCGCCCCGTCCGCAAGCGCCAGATTGGCGAGCTTAACGGAACTGACCGGCGTCAAGCAGGCCTTGCCCGTAACCTTCACCGTTCCCGGCATGTCCGATGCGAGCTTCAGGCAGGTGTTCGTCCGAGCCTCAAACGTGCCGTAGTATTCGTCGGCGTCGTCCAGTTCGATATACTGCGTTTCAAAAGAAGTGAACACCTGGGCGGCAGTGGTCACAGCTGCCTGCGATGAGTATGCGTATGCCGAAGAATTGCCCTTGAGCGCCGATTCCACCTTGAAATGCGACGGGCTTTTGCCTATATCGAACCAAGACGGTTTTGACGCATCTCCAAGTATCGTGAGATTCCCCTGAAGCGTCAGGCTTAACTCACCGCCTCCCATGGTCATCACGTAACCGCCCTTTTCTAGCCGCAAGTCATCGACGACAATCGTCGAAGTCGCAAGGGTGATGAGCCTGTAGCCGATTACCAGTGAATCGCCGGGGAACGTGAATGTTCCGCCTGTGATTTTCGGCGTACAAAGTTGACGCGACGTGCCGCAATAGTAGTTCGTCCCCGGATGAGGATCCAGCCCGTCGGACCAACCATAGCTGGCTTTGACGATGTTCGTCATGAACGTGCTTTCGTCTTTAGAGCCTGAATTGTGACCGAGCAACGTCACGTATCCGCCCGCCGCATCATACGCGGCAAACGCCGGAAACTGGAGCAAGATGAACAAGGCTCCCACACTGATAAAACGAGCAACTTTTACTGTTTTCATTAAATGCGTTCCTTTTAATTGCCGGAGCAATATTATCCCACAGTCTCGCCCGCCGAACAAGGCTCG
>CACWSW010000405.1 GCA_902763655.1 uncultured bacterium | reverse complement strand
GGCATCGTGGTGGCCTGCCAGAAGGAACGCTCGCAGCACATGAACAAGGAAAAGGCCATGAACATGCTGCGCGCCCAGCTCTACGAGTACTACGAGGACCAGAAGAAGGCCGAGATGGACCGTTTCTACGGCGCGAAGTCCGCCAACGGCTGGGGCAGCCAGATCCGCTCCTACGTCTTCTGCCCGTACACGATGGTGAAGGACCTTCGCACGGAGTACGAGACGAGCGACGTCGACGCCGTCATGGACGGCCACATCCAGCCATTCATCGAAGCTTGGCTCCAGCAGCAGGCCGCAAAGAAGAGCTAATGGCGGCGCGTTGAGGGCAACGCGCCCTACCAGTTGGTGAGCTGGCGGAGGGCAGTGCCGGGGTGGGCGGCGCGCATGAGCGTCTCGCCGATGAGGAAACCGTTTGCGCCGGCAGCAATGAGCGATGTGATGTCGTCTGCAGTGCGGATGCCGCTTTCGGCGATCTTGACTATGCCTTGGGGAAGTCGTCGGATGAGGTCGGCCGTGATGGCAGGATCCGTATGGAACGTCTTGAGGTCGCGGCAGTTGACGCCGATGATGCGCGCGCCAGATTCGATTGCGATGCGTGCCTCCTCCTCCGTGTGCGTCTCGACTAGCGCCTGCAGCCCGTAACCGCGCGCGCAAGCGAGCAGTTCTTCGAGCGAAAGGGCGAAAGAATTCATAGCGGCGACGATGAGCAGCACGGCGTCGGCACCGGCCGCGCGCGCGGCGGCGATCTGGTAGGGGGTCGTCACGAAGTCCTTGTAGAGGATCGGGATGGGCGTCGCCGCGCGGATCTGGCGGATGTAGTCCTCGTTGCCGAGGAACTTGTGCGGCTCGCATAGGACGGATAGCGCCGCCGCGCCTGCTTCGACAAGTTCGGCGGCCAGTTCCGACGGACGGAAGTCCTTGCGGATGAGCCCCTTCGAAGGCGAAGCCTTCTTCAGTTCCGCGATGACGCGCGGTCCACGTCCTGCCTGGAACGCCGCCGCGAAGTCCTTGGCTGGCGGAAGGGCGGCGATCTGGCGTTCGAGTTCCGCGATGGGAAGGGCGCTGGCACGCGCCTCGGCATCGGCGCGCCGCAGGGAGGACAGTTCGTCAAGGACGTTCATTTCGTGTACTCGATGAGCGCGTTGAGCTTGGCGAGGGCGTTGCCTGAATCGATCGACTCGCAGGCGAGGCCGATTGCCGCCTTGAGGTCGGGGGCCTTCTCGCCGACGACTATCGCGGCGGCGGCGTTCATCACGGCAGCCGCTCGGCATGCGCCCTGCTCCTCGCCGCGCAGCACGCGCAGGAGAAGTCTGGCGTTCGTCTGCGCGTCGCCGCCGGCGATGGCGGAGGTCGGGTAGGACGCGCCGTAGAGGCGGCCGGCGTCTATGAGTGTGGATTTGACGGCGCCGTTCCTTAGTTCGCTCGCGAAGGTCAGCCCCCCTGGCGAGATTTCGTCGAGGTTGCCGTCGCCGCAGACGACGAGCGCATGAGTGGAGCCGAGCGAGAGGAGCGCCTGCGCGAAGAGCGGCGCGAGCTTCGGATCGTACACGCCGATGACGTGCCGCCGCGCGCCGGCTGGATTTGTGAGAGGTCCCAGCAGGTTGAATATGGTGCTGAATCCAAGTACCTTACGTACCGGCGCGGCGAACTTCATCGCCGGATGGAGGTTACGCGCAAAGAGGAAGCAGATGCCGATCTCGCGCAGGCAGCGCTCGACGACGGAGATCGGGGCGGCGAGGTTGACGCCGAGTGCCGCCAGCACGTCGGCCGCGCCGCACTTCGACGTGGCCGCGCCATTGCCGTGCTTGGCCACCGGGACGCCCGCGCCTGCGGCTATGAACGCCGCCGTGGTGGACACGTTGAACGTGCCCGCGCCGTCGCCGCCCGTGCCGACGATATCCACCGGGTCGAGTCCGCAGTTCCCCACGCGGACTCCCTCGCTGCGCATGGCGCGTGCAGCTCCCGCGAGCTCCGCGGCCGTCACGCCCTTGCGGCGGAAGCCAGCCAAGAGCGCCGCCAGCTCGCTCTCTTGCATGTCGCCGTGCATAACGGCGGCGAACACGCCCTCGCACTCCTCGTCCGTGAGGGGCTGTCCGTCGATCACGCGTGCCGTAAGCTTCTTCCGCATGGGTGCCGGAACCGCTTCGGCCGTGCAGCCGCCAATGCCGCGCACGTGGTCGAGGAAGTTGCGCAGCTGGCGGCGTCCGTCCGGAGTGCCGATGGATTCGGGATGGTACTGTACCGACTCTATGTCGAGCGTCTTGTGGCGAAGGCCCATTATCTCGCCGTCCTCGCTCGTGGCGCTCACCTCGAAGCAGTCGGGCAGCGTGGCGCGCTCGACGGCGAGC
>CACWSW010000404.1 GCA_902763655.1 uncultured bacterium | reverse complement strand
TACCTTCTCGCGCACGGGCTTGGCGTGCCGGTGGCGGACGCCACGGCAACGGTATCCGTGCCGAAGGCTGGGACCTACCGCGTCTGGGCGCGCACGCGCAACTGGGCGCCGGGTTCGCCGGGACGATTCCGCGTGGCCGTCGGCGGCAGGATGCTGGACAAGACCTTTGGTGCAGGGAAGGATGTCTGGGATTGGGAAGACGGTGGCGAGGTGGAGCTGGCCGCCGGGCGCGTGACGGTGGCCTTGCGGGATTTGACTGGGTTCGATGGACGGTGTGCAGGCATCGTGCTTGATTCGGACGCGACAAGTCGCGTCCCTCCCGTTGGGGCGATAAAGATCGATGAGGCGAACGTGGCGGAGACGGTCGAGGCCGATCTTGTGGTGGTCGGCGGCGGGTTGCCGGGAACGTGCGCGGCGGTGGCAGCGGCGCGTCGAGGCCTTAGGACGGTGCTGGTGCAGGATCGTCCGGTGCTGGGCGGCAACGCCTCGGCAGAGATACGCGTGTGGTGCGCGGGCGAGGCGCGGTACGACCTGGTGCGCGAGCTGCGCGGCACGTTCATGAACCGCGCGGCGGCAAGCGCGCATTCCGATGCGCGGCGGATGCGCATCGTGCGCGAGACGCCAAACCTCGAGGTGCGGGTCTCCACGCGTGCGTTCGGCGTTGAAAAACGTGCGGACGGCGGCATCGCCGCCGTGAAGGCGCTAGACCTCGCGCGCAACCGCGTGGTGCGCTTCTCGGCGTCGCTCTTCGTGGACTCCACGGGCGACGGCTGGGTCGGCTTCTGGGCCGGGGCGGACTTCCGCATGGGCCGCGAGGCGAAGGGAGAGTTCAATGAGACGTTCGCGCCCGACGCGGCCGACAGCGACACGCTTGGCGCGTCGCTCATGTGGACGAGCGCGGACGGCAACGCGCCCGTTCCGTTCTCCGCGCCGTGGGCGGAGCCGTTCGCGCAGGGCGAGGAGGCCGTGAACGGCGAGTGGAACTGGGAGTACGGCATCCACCGCGACATGATCGCCGAGGGAGAGGCGATACGCGACCGCCTGCTGCTCGCCATCTACGGGGCGTTCTCGCGCGCGAAGAAGCGGAAAGTGAACGCGAACCGCGTGCTGGACTTCTGTCCATACCTGCTTGGGAAGCGTGAGTCGCGCCGGCTCATGGGCGACTGGGTGCTGAGCGAGAGGGACGTTACGGAGAAACGCATGTTCCCGGACGCGATCGCCGCAGGCTCTTGGAGCGTGGACCTGCACTACGACGACTTCAAGAAGGGCGTAGACTTCCTCACCACTTGCCGCCAGCCTCACTACGGCCGGTACTGGATCCCGTACCGCTCGATCTACTCGCGCAACGTGCCAAACCTGTTCATGGCGGGGCGGTGCTTCAGCTGCACGCACGTGGGGCTGGGGAGCCCGCGCGTGATCTGCACCCTTGCGCAGCTTGGCGTCGCCGCGGGCGAAGCCGCCGCACTTTGCAAAATGCAGGGGTGCGCCCCGCGCGGCATCTGGGAGAAGGGGCTCGTGCGCGAGCTGCAGGACCGCCTTGGCGGCGACTGGCCGGACAGGCCTGCGCCGGAGCGCGCGAACTGGGCGATCGTAGACGACGAGACGCCGGGCGTAGTCCTCGGGAAAGGCTGGCGGCAGATGTGGTGCCCGAACGGCGAGCAGGTGGGGGACTGGGCGCACGTGATCGGCGCTGGGCATGGCGGAGTCGACCCCAAGTCGCCGAAGGTGCTCGCGAAGATGGAGCCTGCGGTCTATCCGCTTCCCGTCAAGACGGCCGGGCGCTACGCGATCCACTTCAAGGTGCCGTTCCTGTGGTGGGCCAAGCCGGGATCGTCCACGGCGCTCGACATCACGTCCGGCGGCAAGACAGTGCGTGCGACGATCGACCAGGGTTACGCCATGGGGTTATGGCAGAAGGTGGGCGAATTCGACCTTGCGCCTGGAGCGACGCTGTCGATACGCGGGAACGTCTTCGCCGACGGCTTTGCAATCGAACCGGTGCCTTGACATGTGGAAGTTCATGTTCCAGGTGATTCCCGTGCTGGCATGGTGCGTGGCAGTGCTGGCCGGGGTGTTGCCGCTCAAGTTCAAGCGCAGGACGGTCTTGCTGATCGCAGCCGCGCTCGCGCTCGCGTTCGCGAAATTCGCGTTCTTCGCTCTGGTTGGAGGCGATGCGTTCGTGCCCGACCTGCCGCCTGGTGTCATCTGGACGTACGGCGGGGTGTACGGCGCGGCGATGTTCTTTGCGGCATATGCGGTTGCGGCGCGTGCGTTCGATTTCGTGGCCGCGTCGTTACGCAGGCCGGTTGCCCTGCGGACGAAGCGCGTGCGCGCGGTCGCCTTGGCGGCATTGGCTGTCGCCACGGCGGCTTGGGGCATCTACGAGGGCGTGCGGCTTCCGGATGTCGTACGCATAGAGGTGGCATGGGAAGAGCTGCCGCCGGCGTTCGACGGCTACAGGATCGTCCACCTGAGCGACCTTCACTGCTCGACGGCGGCGCGGCGCGGGCGCATGGCGGCGATCGTTGAGCGTGTCAATTCGCTCGATGCCGACCTGGTGGCGATCACCGGGGACTTCGTGGACGGTCGCGTGGCCGATCGCGGACGTGACCTCGAGCCGCTTGCCGGCCTGAAGGCAAAGGATGGCGTGGCGGGCTGCACGGGCAACCACGAGGCGTACTGGGAGTGGGGCGCATGGCGAGCGAAGTTCCGCGAATGGAACGTGGACATGCTCGCGGAAGGACATCCTCGCGTCGTCAGGCGTGGCGGCGATTCGCTCGCGCTGGGCGGACTTACCGATCCGGCGTTCCGAGGACCGCGCCAGACTGCGCCTAGTGCGCGAGAAGCGTTCGCCGGGACGCCATTCTCCGCGTTCCGCATACTGCTCTTCCATCGTCCGCTCACGGACAAGATCGGCTCGGAGGATGCGGACGTGCGCCTGCAGCTCTCTGGCCACACGCACGGTGGCGCGTTCCCTGTGCTCCACTGGCTTGTGGCGTACGCGAACGAGGGACATACTCGCGGGCTCTACGAGTTCGCGCCTGGGCGCTACCTCTACAACTCGCCAGGCACGGGCCAGTGGGCCGGTTTCCCGATTCGCCTGTTCAACCCCACCGAGGTCACCGAGATCACGCTCCGCCGCATCTCAAAATAAGTATGGTATACTGTTGCCAGCCATGAAAGCACGTTCGATATCGGTAGGCCTTGTCGCGCTCGGCTGCGCCAAGAACACGGTCGACCTTCAGGTGATGGCGGGTCATCTCCTGAAGGCCGGATGCGTGCTCGCTCCGCAGCCCGACGACGCGGACGTGATCCTTGTGAACACGTGTGCGTTCATCGAGGCCGCGCGCGAGGAGGCGGTGGAGGAGATTCTCCGCGCGTGCGAGCTGAAGCGGGCCGGACGCTGCCGGGCCGTGGTCGTCTCCGGCTGCTTCGCGCAGCGCTACGGCGACAGGCTGACGGAGGCGTTCCCGGACGTGGACGCGTTTCTCGGCATAGACGCGCTCGACAAGATCGCGGCCATCGTCCATCGCGCGCTCGGCAAGACGAAGGCGAACGTCGCCGTGCCGCCGGGAATGCCGAAGAAGCTGTTCGCCCCGCCGGTTCCCGCCCTGCGCCTCACGGGATCGGCGTTCGCCTACCTGAAGATCGCGGAAGGGTGCGCGCACCGCTGCGCGTACTGCGCCATCCCTGCGATCCGCGGGCAGTACCGCTCGCGGCCGCTGCGCTCGATCGTGGCGGAGGCGCGCGCGCTGCTGGCGACAGGCGTGAAGGAGCTGAACGTAATCGCGCAGGATCCGCTGCTCTACGGAGTGGACCTCAAGAACGGCACCGACATCGTAAAGCTGCTGCGCGCGCTCGACAGGCTGAAGGGCGACTTCTGGCTGCGCGTCCTCTACGCCTACCCGAGCGAGATATCAGACGCCTTCATAGACTGGATGAACACGTCGCCGCACGCGGTCAAGTACATAGACGTGCCGATCCAGCACACCGATCCGCAGATACTCAAGGCGATGGCCCGCGGATCTGCCGTGGCGGCGACGCTCTCGGCCGCCGAACGCCTGCGTGCGGCAGTGCCGGGCGTGACGCTGCGGACCACCGTGCTCACTGGCTTCCCGGGCGAGACGAACGACTCGTTCGCGAAGCTGCTGATGGACGTCAAGCGCATGAAGTTCGACCATCTGGGGGCGTTCGCGTTCTCGCCGGAGGAGGGCACGGCCGCAGCGGAGATGGACGGGTGCCCGCCGCCGGCTGTCGCGGCCAAGCGCGCGCGAATGGTGATGTCCGCGCAGCGCAAGGTGTGGGCAGAGAAGGCGAAGGGCTACGTCGGCAAGACC
>CACWSW010000403.1 GCA_902763655.1 uncultured bacterium | reverse complement strand
GGTGTCGATCTTCGCCGTTAGCTTTTCAAGCGTCTTGACGCCCTTTGAAATAAGCGCGTCCCCGCCGGTCTTGATTTCAATGAGGCCGTACGCCCCGTTCTCCAGACGCAGGATCGCGTCGCATTCCAGCCCGCTCTTGTCAAGGTAGTGCAGCACCGACCCGCCAAGCGCGTCGGCGCATGTTCGCAGATCCCGGACGGCTAGAGTCTCGAAGAAAAGACCGAACGTGGGCAAGTCGTTCATCAAGTCTCCGGGGCCAAGGCCCATCGCCGCCGCCGCAATCGACGGATCGGTGTAGTACCGGGTGTCCGTCGTGCGAAGCGGCGTCTTGCATCTCAGGTTCGGACACCAGGCCCGCATGTCCTCCGAGACGAAAATCCGGCGCAGCGCCTTCAGGTAGGAGTAGACGGTATCCTCCGTCAACGAGTCCGAATCGTTCGCCTTCATGTCCGCACGGATGACCGCTGCGGACGATTGCGTGCCCTGAAGCCGGGCGAGACTGCGCATCAGGCGCTCGACGCGTCCGGGATCGCGAAGTGTCTTGTCCACGCGCGATATGTCGCTCTCGACGATTGCCGAATAGTATTCCTTGGCAGGGCCACGGGCAATCCTGCCCGAAAGGCCCAACGCCCCCGGCCACCCGCCGCGGCAGATCAGTTCGCAGACATCCTCAAGTTCCAGCTTGCTGTTCGCCCCTGTCACGTCTTCGCCTGAAAACAGTGCCTGAATCGACACCTCACCGGTTGACTCTCCGCTTTCCCACAGGCTCATCGGCCGCATGGTCAGCCGCGCGATGCGCCCAGTTCCCGTATGGCGCGGAATGCGGTCGTCCTCTTCCTCGTCCACCTCGGGCGGAACTGCGCTCCCCGTGAGGATAAACATCCCCCTCCCGCCATGATCCACCGCAGAACGTACGGCATCCCACAGCAACGGCCCTTCCTGCCATTCGTCAATCAGACGGGGAAACGCGCCTTCCAGCAACCTGTCAGGTCGGGTCTGCGCAAGAAGACGATTCGACCTTCCTTTTACAGAATCCTCAAGGGAGACCTCGCTTTTGACCGCTTGACGCGAGGTCGTTGTCTTTCCGCACCACTTGGGACCTTGTACCAAAACCGCACCCATATAGGACAGTTTCTCGGCCAACAGCGCATCGGCAACTCTTTTTCTATAATTATCCATAACGGCGCAAATGATAGCAGAAACATGCGCAGATGTCAACCGTTAGGTAATTTGGCGATTTTTCGTTAGGCAATTTGGCGATTTTTCGTTAGGTAATTTGGCGGTCATTTGCGCGGCGACGTGGAGTCCCGCGCGACGAGCGGGGCGTTGAGGAGGATCGTGCGCGGCGTGCGGTCGGGTTCGGCCGAACGCGTGAGCAGAGCCTCGAACGCGGCGCGCGCGATCTCGGTGCACGGCTGGTGGACGGTCGTGAGCGGCGGCGAGACGAGGGTCGCGTACTTCACGTCGTCGAAGCCCGTCAGCAGGATGTCATTCGGCACGGAGACGCCCAGCCCGCCGAGCGTCTTCAGCACCTGCGCGGCGTAGGCGTCGTACCCGCACGCGAGCGCGTCGGGACGATGACGCTTCAGCGCCTTGCGAAGCGCCGTCGCATTATCGGGTTCCATCTGCAAGATGTTGCAGTCCATGCAGCTGCGCACGCCCTCGTAGCGAAGTCGGTTGCTGGGCGGCGCATGGGGGCGCGTGAGGAAAAGGCAGCGGCGCGCACCTTGCGCGAGCAGGTGTCCGGCGAGCGACTGCCCGCAACGGAAGTTGTCCACGCCGACCACGTCCGCCGCGCCCAGACCGTCCGGCCAGCCGCTGTCCAGCAGCACCACGGGGACGTTGGCCGCCGCGAAGAGGTCGCGCATTTCGGCGTTGAGCGCGGCCGCGTTCTCCATGAAGCCGATCGGCTGGAGGATCACGCCGCTCACGCGCTGCGCCACGAAGTCGCGCGCGAAGCGGCGCGCCTGCTCCGCGCGTGCCGTGTAGTCGAGGGCGGACACGTCGCCGAACAGCAGCTCCAGACCGCGCGCGCGGCACAAGCGGCCGATCTCGGCGCAGATGGGCGCGAAGATCTCCGCGTAGGAGAGCACGATGAGGCCGATGCGGCCCGGCACCTGGCGCGCCCGCTTGGAGGGGAACGTCCCCTTCCCAACCTGGCGCACCACCAGCCCCTCCGCCTGCAGCTCGGCGAGCGCGCGGCGCACCGTCTCGCGCGCCGCGTCGAAACGGCGCATCAGCGCGCGTTCGCTGGGCAGCGCGCGCATCCCCTGCAGCTCCCGCCGCAGGGCCTCGCAGATCTTCTTGGACTTCGTGTTTTCGTTCGACATGTCATGTTCCCGTTAACAGTATCATCTTTTCTTTCCTTTGTCGTTCTCCGCACGGTAC
>CACWSW010000402.1 GCA_902763655.1 uncultured bacterium | reverse complement strand
TTGTCCGACTCGACTACCACTTTACCGGATCGGCGAGAATCGTTCCGTCGGCTGGCGTGACGCTGCCCGGCGCGGCTGCCCTGTACTGAACGCAGAGCATTGTGAGCGGTGTCGAACCCGTGTTGCGGACGGCGCGCTTGCCTGCGGGAGAGACACGCACGACTGAACCCTCTTTGACGGGGATGTTCGTGCCATCGACCTGATATTCGCCCTCTCCTGAAAGGAAGAAGTACAGCTCTTCGTGTTCCTTGTGCGTATGGTAGAATCCGCCCTCCGTGCCGGGGGCGAACACTTGCAGCGAGAAGTCCGCGCCGCCAGCCTTGACTGCAGTTCCGCCGAACACCTTGCCCGGGATCTTCACATCTGGGCCAAGCTCAAGTACATAGTCCTTGATCTCCGCAAGCGGGCCAAGGTCGATCGCCGTCGCATTGGTGATGTCCGCCGTTGTCTTGATTTCTTTCATTGTCTATTTCCTTTCACTTTTGTTTGTTGAAGATATGCTTCATGCCGCTCTCGTCGAGCGGACGCATGGGCACGAGCTTGAGCGACTTGATCATGTGCGGCGTACCTTCCTTGTAGGCGCGGAAGTGCGGCGAAGCAAGATGAGCCTTGTACGCCGCCTCGTCGCGGTAGATTTCGACGATGCGGATAATGTTGGGATGTTCCTTCTGCTGCATCGGGAAGATGCAGGTGACGCCATCCTCCTTCGCCACCGACTCCGCGCCGACAGTCCGCGCGGCTTCAAGATACCGCTCCAGCCATTCGGGATGGACATCGATTTCGGCGATGCGGGTGAATGGCTCTGACACTGCCTTTGTCGCCGCCGTTCGGACTGCAACGACACGAAAGCCGACCGTGTTGTAGCATCCGCTTGGACGGCGTCCTTCGCCTCGGAAGGAAGTAAAGCAAGAGTTGCGGTTCGCGTACCACGAGCCGCCCTTGATGGCATTGACGACATTACCGCGCTCTGCGCCGTTCTTCGCCACGATCTCGGTGCACGTCCATTCCCAGCAGTTCCCCCACATGTCGAGTGCGCCGCAGGCGGACTTCGTTTCGGGATAGGCATCGACGGGCGTCGTGTAGCCGCCGGTTTCGCTAAGTTCTTTGAACAAGTCGGTATAGATGAAACCCGTATAGTCGCGATGGTTGACCCAGCCGCGCACGTGGCGTCCGTCTGAGCCGATGGAAATCACCTCGTCGAGCGGCATGGACTTTCCCTTGAGTGCGGACTTCGGATGCACGAACGTCACCAACCGCTTCGGGTTCTCCTTCATGTAATGCGAAGCGACAACGCCATTGAAGTTGAACTTGGCGTCCGTCGGAGTCTCGCCGGCGGCAGCCTCCCATTCATCTTCCGTCGGAAGGCGGTAGGCATGTGCGGCATCTTTCTTGCCGAGCCACTCGCAATAGGCACGGGCGTCATCATACGACACCCAGAGGACGGGATGTCTCTCCTTGCCATTGGGGAACTCGCCGCCTTTCCAATAGCGCGGCGCGGGATGACTCGTCGCCTTCACGAATCGCGCATACTCCGCGTTCGTGACTGGATACTTGGCAATCGAGATTCCGTCCTTGTCGCCAATCGGCAGAAGGTCAGTTGTGTCGGCGAAGATGACATTCGCGGCGATTACCGCAGCCATGATGATTGCTCCAGTGATGAGTTTGTTCATTGCTTGCTCTCCACATTCGTTTCTCGGTAGTATGGGCAGATGTTGGCGAAGGTTCCGCCCTTCATGCGGAAGCCGTGTGGAATCGTGCCGAGTTGCGAAAATCCAAGGCGCTCGTAAAGGTGTCGCGCATGGACGTTCCCTTCGACCACGGCGTTGAACTGGAGGATGCCGAATCCGTGCGCTTTCGCTTGGGCGAGACAGTCCAGCACAAGCTTCTCGCCGATATGGCATCCCCGACAATCGGAGCGCACGACATAGCTTGCGTTTGCGATGTGTCCGCACCGTCCCACGTTGTTGGGATGAAGGATGTAAAGACCGGCGACCCCATCGTCCTCGTCCACGGCCCGGGCCAAAAGCCGCGTCATCTGCTTTTTGTCAGGATGCTGCGAACGGTGGTACGTAAGGCCCATGCAGCCGAATCCAAGCGTCGAGACGGACATCGCCGCGCGTCCCGAGCCGAGAACGCGATTCGGAAGCGTCCCCGCCGCACCGCCGCCGGCTCCACAGGCACACGACGCAGCGCACGCCGCCTTCGCCCGCGAAGCGAACGCCGCCGCGCCCGCGACAAGCCCTATGCCCTTGATGAATTCTTTTCTGTTCATCCCTGTTCTCTTTTTACGGTGAAATCACTGCGGCTTGACGTAGCCCATGCGCTGGATGTCCTCGTCCGTGCGGTTGCCGTGGATGACGATGTGCGAAAGCGCTTCCGTTTTCCTCGATGCGCGCGTCTGAGCGCATTCCGGGAATCGGTACGACATGCGGCCACTTGGCGAGCATCCACGCCAGGGCGAGCTGCGCCTTTGTGCAACCCTTGGTCTGCGAAAGTCTCTCCAGCGCGTCGAGAAGCGGCTGGTTGGCGATGACGTTTTCCTTCGCGAACCGCGTGATCGCGCGGCGCACGTCATCTCCGACGTAAGTCATCGAGGCTGTGTACTTGCCACTCAGAAAACCGCTCGCCATCGGAGAAAATGCAACGAAGCCGATTCCCAGCTCACGGCAGAGCGGAATCACATCCGCCTCGAACATCCGCTCCATCATCGAATACTCGCTCTGTACCATCGAAAGCGGCGTGACGGCATGCGCCCTCCGAATCTGTTCCGGCGTGGACTGGCTCTGTCCCCAACCGCGAATCTTTCCCTCCTTGATGAGTTCGCCCATGACCTCCGCGACCTCTTCCGGACGGCTCGCCAGCGGAACGCGGTGCTCGTAGTAGCAGTCGACGTAGTCCGTGCCGAGGCGCCGCAGGGAATCTTCAAGTGCCTTGCGGATGCCCTTGGCCGTCAGCTTTTCCGCGTCCGTGATGTCCTGGTCGCCCACCCTGCACGGCGTGAACTTGGTTGTGAGGACGATCTTGTCGCGGAACGGCTTGACCGCCTTGCCGACAAGCGTCTCGTTCACGAACGGGCCGTAGACCTCCGCCGTGTCGAAAAGCGTGCAGCCCATGTCGAACGCCTTGCGCATGAGCCGGATCGACTCCTCTTCCGGCGGCAATGCTCCGTAGCCGTGGCTGAAGCCCATGCAGCCGATGCCGACGGACGACACTTCAAATTGTGCAAGTTTACGTGTGGTCATGACGTTGTCCTTTCAGTGTTTGTTTCATTATTTTTATCTCACGCGGAGGCGCGGAGAGGCAAAGAACGCAGAGAGGTTTTTAATCCTTTGCGTCCTTTGCGGCTCAATCACTTGCCGAGCTGCTTGAGCCACTTGGCGACGGCGCTCTTCACCGATTCCGGTTCCTTCTGCGCGACGTGTCCGTAGAGCGCGAGGCCCTTCTGCTCGACCTTCGCCTTCGGATACGCCGCCGCGAGCTTGCGCGCCGTCGAGCCAAGCCCTGAACCCTCGTGCGTGCAGAACGGAAGGATCGTCTTGCCGTCGATCTTCGCCTTGTCGAGGAACGAATAGACGACCATCGGAGCGTCCGCCCACCAGTTCGGATAGCCGAGGTAGATGGTGTCGTAGTCCGAAAGGTCGGGCGCCTCGCCGACGAACTCCGGGCGCGCCTTCGCCTGCATTTCCTTCTTTGCGACTTCGATACAGGGCGTGTATTTTTCTGGATAGGGGTTTTTCTCCTTGATCTCACATGTCGCCGCGCCGGTCTGCGCGGCGATCATTTTCTTTGCTCCTTCCTCGGCGAAGCCGATGTTGCCGAGCGCCGCCGTACCCGCGACCGCGCCCATTGCCTTGATGAATTCTTTCCTGTTCATTTCTTGTTCCGTCTCTTTTTCTGCCATCATCATGCCTCCGCCGTCACGTCGATCAGCTCGTAACGCGAATTGCCCATCTTCAGCTCCCGCATCGCGGAAAGCTGGCGAAGACCATGTCGCGACTCAATCCGTTCGACGAGATCCTTGTTCGATTCCGACGAATAGACGAGATCCACGCTCGCCTGGTCTATGGCCAAGATGTCCGTAGATGCGAGGATGCCGATGTCGGGGATCGTCGGCTCCAGGGCGGCCACGCCCTCGCAATCGCAGCTCACGGACATCCGCCGCATCACGTTCAGGAAAACGATCCGCTTCCCGAAATAATCGCATATCGCCTTGCCGCTATCCGCCATCAGCTCCATGAACGTCTCTTTGTCCGGCATCTTCCCCCAGTCCGCGCCCGCAGGCGGCATGTCGCCCGTAGGATAGCCGTGCACCTGCCGCTTGCCGCCCTGCCCCGAGGCGCAGCCGATGGCAATGTTCTTCAGCGAACCGCCGAACCCGCCCATCGCATGTCCCTTGAAGTGCGTGAGCACCACAAGCGAATCGTAGTTCGCAAGGTGTCCGCCCATGGCGACTTCCTTCAGATGAAAGCCCCTGCGGACGGGGAAACTCACGTCGCCCTCCTCGTCGAGGATGTCCACCGGGCAAAACGTCCATCCGTTGATCTTCAGCGTCTTGCGGTGCCCAGCGGTCGTGTAGCGTCCGCCGTCGTACATCGTATTCGTCTCGACGATGGTACTTTCCGGGATATGTTCAAGCAGAGGTCTCGCCATAGCCGGCGGGATGATGTTCGGCCCCTTCGGTTCGCCCGTGTGGAGCTTCACCGCCACTTTGCCATAGATCGACTGCGACACGCGGTCGTATAGCGCGATCAGGCTTTCCGCGTTTATCTTGCGCGTGAAAAAGACCTTGGCGCGCGTTCCGCGCACCTTGCGCCCCGTCACGTTCTCGCAACCGACGACCGGTGCCTGCCGCGAGATGAGCGCGGACCTACCAGCTTCGGCACCAGGCGCATTCATCGCCATCGCAGTCAATGTAGCGGCGGACGTCGCCTTGATGAAGTCTCGTCTGTTCATTTTCGTTTCTCCTTTCTACTTTTGGCCGAAAAGTGCATCAAGCGCAGGATCGCCGAGATACTGCCCGCCGACGTTGGTCGCCAAGCTTCACGCCGTCGGCATGGCCGCCACGTCCCTCGCCGTGGCTTACCTCTTGGCCTTTTCTGCCAATACCGTGTTCAAGTCAGTTACGGCCGGCAGAGCGCCCTTGACCTCGTGCGCACGGTAGGCTTCTTCGAGGAACTTGATGTCGTCGGGCGAAAGGGTCAGCTCCACCGAGCGGACTGCATCGTCGAAGTGCGCGGCGTTTGTCGCGCCGACGATCGGCGCCGTCACGCCTTTCGCCAGATGCCACGCAAGCGCGACTTCGGACATCGTGACGCCA
>CACWSW010000401.1 GCA_902763655.1 uncultured bacterium | reverse complement strand
GCCGTTGATCGCCGAAAGGAACAGGTTGCCGTCTTTGTCGAGCGCGAGTCCCTCCGGCGTGTTGACGATGTCGCCGAACGTCTTGAAGAGCGTCGGACGATTTGCCTCTGGCCCCTTCGTCCACGGCGCCGCCACCGCCGCCATCGCACCGATCAGAATACTGCAGATGATGATCTTCTTCATTTCCTGTTTCCTTCCAAAAGATTACTTGCCTTCTGTTTTAACACAGAGGCACGGAGACACAGAGAAAGAAAGATGGGATTGCAGTGGAGGCTGAATCAGCGCCCCGGATACAAATCCTCTCTGTGCCTCTGAGTCTCTGTGTCTCTGTGTTGAAAACATCACAAATCCCTTTGCTTGTCCTTGTCGAAGGTGCCCCAGCAGGCGCCGTTGGAATCCATCCAGAGGATGAGGCGGTCGGTGAGCTTCACGCCACCGTGGCCCGACTCGAGCCGCTTCAGGAGCGGGCTCCCCAGCGCGCCGAACCGAAGCGGCTCGGTGAGCGGCTCGTAGTTGTTGTGGGGCGCGTTCCACGACGAATAGGCGACGTGCTTCACGAGCGCATTGAACGACTTGCACGCCCACCCCTCCGGCTCGCCCTTCAGCGATGGACACTTCGGCCGCGTGCCGTCATGGCACTTCACGCACTTCGCGTCCAGCACGGGCTGCACGAGCTTTAGGTAGTTGAACGGACGCGACCCCGACACCTCGGGCGCGATGCGCGAGGGCGCGCGCTGGAGCGCGAGCGCCTGCGCGGGCACGGACGCGCTCTTGCGCCGGTCCTCATGGCAGCCGAGGCAGCTCTCGCGTTCGCCTGGCTGGAGATACACGAGCGACCGCATCGTCTGGACTGCGTGCCCGTCCTTGTCGAGCGCCTGGAAGTAGACGGGCATCCGCGCCGGCACCTCGAAGTACGCGCTACCGTCACTTTCGACAGGTACTGTACCCAGCACTTCACGCCCAACCGATCCGAGTCCTGCGCCGACCTTGGGTTTGTCGATGTGCGGCGTCGTCTTGTTGATCACGTGGAACACGCGGAGCGCCGTGATGGGCCGATCTACGGGGAACGGTTTCGGCCACGCCTCCGTCACCTTGCCGAGCGCGAACGTGCCCGCGTCGCGCGCCGCCAGCGAGACGTCGACAGACGAATGCGCGAGCGGCGGCAACGTGCGCGGCTCGACGGGACGCGCCCACAGCGACGAAATGCGCGGATCGCGGTAGATGAGCTCGCGCCCGCCGTCCGCGTCGCACAGGTAGATGCCGTACTGGTTCGGCGGATTGCCGCCCGGCTCGCCCAACAGGCGGTCGTACGAATATGAGGCGAGGAACGTCGTCTCGGAAAGCGGCCAAGGTGACTTGAACGTGTGGCCCGGCCACCGATTCTCCTGGACGGTCGGAGTCTTGTTTCTGTCCGGATCCGGGATGCCGCCCGCCCAGTACTTCTTCGGCACGTAGTCGAAGGCGATTTCCTCCAGCTTCCGCGGCGCATGCGCGAGCGGTTCCTCCGACTCCGGGAAGCGCACCTCGGGCGTGAGGCGCGTAATCGGCGGTTCGCCGTCGATGCCTTTGAGCGTGTCAATGAGGACGACGCTGCCGGCGGACATCGCGTGGTGCGGCCCCGCGATCGCCATCACCTTCGTGGAGCCGGGCACCGGACGCGCCTCCCACGTGCCGCACGGGTTCCACGTGTTGTTGCCGTAATAGATGCGCACGCCGCCGCCGTCGGGACGGGCTGTCCAAAGCTGCTGGTAGAGAACGGCGTTGCGGTCCACGTAGTCCCAGCGCGTGTAGAGGAGACGTCCATCCGGCAAGAGCGCGGGCGTCCACTCGTGCGTCTCGTGGAAGGAGATGGAATGCGGGTTCTCGCCGTTCGGGCCCATGCGCGCGAGCGTGAACACCGGGCACGGACCACCTCCGCACCGGTGGTAGCCGCCGCGGCGTGTGGACGAGAAGACGATGTCCCCGCCCGGCAAGTACATGGGGAAGAGGTCGTCGAAGCCGTCCGAGGTAAGTCGCCGCGCGGGACCGCCCGTCAGCGGCGCTTCGTAGACGTTGTACACGTTTTCCATCTCGATCGGCATGCGCGTGTAGGAGAAAGGCGAAGCGTTGCTGACGGGATGCGTGCTTTCGCGCCCGGACCCCACGGGCGAGTACGAGAACAGAACTTTCGTGGCGTCAGGCGAAAGTTCTGGGTTGAGGAAGCTGCCCGCCGGCAGGTTGGGTGGCGTGATCTCGCGCGGACGCATCGCGGACGGGTCGTCCAGCACGAACAGTCCGCCGCCCGGACGCGCACGATGACCGAGACACTGCGTGAGCTGGTGGCTCATCCGGCCCGGCACGAACTTCCCAAAGAGAATCTTCTTTCCTGCAAGACGCTTCAGCGCGTGCGCGCGCAGGGCGACGTGAAGCGCGCGCCATTCCGTCTCGTCAGCGGATTCCTTGGGCGGCGCACCGAGTCCGGCCTTGCGGAATCGCGCGCGGAGCGGCACGACGGCCTCAGCGAACGTGCGCGTCTCGCGCGGCGTGCCGATGCCGTCCTGCAGCCGCCAGTCCCACTCGACAAGGGCGTCAGCGACCGCGCCAGCGAGCGGCGGCGAGCCCTTCACGGGACCGGCGTCAAACGGCGCGCGTTCTGGCACGAGGCTGCGCGCGAGCGTGCGTGTGCCTTCCGGAATCGCCTCGCCGTTGAGCGCCCACCCCGCGCCGCAGGCGACAGCGCGCCAGCCCGATCGTCCCTCAAACCCCAGCAACAGCAGCTGCGCATCGCCGCACGACCAGAACCAGACGCCCGCAACAGACCCGAAGGACGGCTGCACGGCCTT
>CACWSW010000400.1 GCA_902763655.1 uncultured bacterium | reverse complement strand
GCAAGGCGCCTGTGAAGATCATCTTCGACACGGACATGATCGGCGACTACGACGACGTGGGCGCAATGGCCGTGCTGCACAAGCTGGCGGACGCGGGGGAGTGCGAGATCCTCGCGACGGTCTCGTCTACGCACTCAAACGCGTCGGCTGGCACGGTCGAATTGATCAACTGGTGGTACGGGCGGCCCGATATCCCCGTCGGCGCCGTGAAGGGCGAGGGCGTGGGCGGCGGATCTAAAAAGCACCGCTCGCACATCAAGTACGAGCGCCTGCTCGCCAAGTATCCGGGACGCTGGCGCCACCGGAACGCGAACGACGCGCCGGACGCGAACGACGTCTACCGGCAGGTCCTCGCCGCCCTGCCGGACGGGAGCGTGACGATCTGCACCGTCGGCTTCCTCACGAACCTGAAGCGTCTGCTGCAGACGCCGCCCGACGCGCATTCGCCGCTCGACGGCCGTGCGCTCGTGAAGCGGAAGGTGAAGGCGTGGTACGCGATGGGCTGGAAGATCCCGCAGGGACGCGAGTGCAACATCCAGAACGACCCGGCCAGCGCGCGGTACGTGTTGGAGAACTGGCCGACGCCGATCGTCATCGACGACTTCAACTACAGCCAGTACATCTACGCGGGGCGCAAGGTGGCGGCGTTGCCCGACAACGGCAACCCGATACGCGACATCTTCGCGTGGTGCGTGCCGCCCGTCGAGAAGTGTCCGGCGGCCGCGGAGATCATCCCCACCGGAAAGTTCAAGGACAACGTGAAGGAGGGCCACAACTGCTTCGACCAGTCGTGCGTGCTCGCGGCGGTGCGCGGCGTCGGCTCGTTTTTCGACGTGGAGAAGGGACGCATGACGATGGTCGGCGACAAGGGCGACAACGTCTGGACGCCCGACCCGAACGGCCCGCACGTGCGCATGGTGGACAAATGGCCGCGCGAACGCATCGCCGCCCTCATCGACGACCTGATGGCCGCCCCGCCCGCAAACAGGGTGGCAGCCCCCCGTTGAAACAGTAGCGCTACAGCGAGCGCATCGAGGTGATTTTGCGTCGCCCGTGTCTAACGGAGAGGACGTCGCACGAATCGGCATTTGCCCGGTAGATGATTCTGTAGGGCGCGAGTATGAGTTCGCGGATTTCCTTGCGGCCTATCTCTGGGACGGCACGTCCAGAAAGCGGGAAGTCTGCAAGTTGTTCCGTTGCGTCAAAAATGTCGTCGTGCCATTTGAGGGCGGTAGAGATTCCATCGCCAAAGGCGATCTCTCGCACGATGCCGTTGAGACGTTCGAGTCCTCGCGGAGTCCAGTTCACGTTCATGGATGCTCCTCGACGGCACCTTATGCTATTTGCTTCTGCAATGCAAGCAACAGCTCGCGCGACTGGCGGCGGGCTTCTGACTGCGGTATGACTTCGCCGCGCTCAATCTCTTCCTCTGCAATGCGTACATCCTCGAGTAGCTCTAGCGTCTCGCGCATGTCCTCGAAGTCCGAGATGTTTACGAGCAGCGTAGAGGCGCGCCCGTTCTGCGTGACGATGATCGGGCGGTGCGTCGTGCGCGCCTTCTCGAAGTACTCGGCAAGTCGTCGGCGGCATTCCGTGAACGGCACGACATCCTCGTCAAGACGTGGACGCGAAAGCAGGGCGGGGCGGATGCGGCGAGATTTGCTGGCAATTTTACTGGGCTTTGCGGTAGGCATGTCTGGTTCTCCTGTTGACGCGAATAGTGTACACAATAGTGCGCAGTCATGCAAGTGCGTTTCGAAAACATTTTCAGTATTTGGTCAGCGGAAGGGGAGCCTGCGGCGTTAAACACGGAGAATGGGAGGAGAATCAGACACGGAGATCATTTTGGAGTTTCGCTTCGCACAATGAAATGACAAACCCTCTCAATCAACTCAATGATGTTGTTGTTCTGCGCGAAGCACATTCTCCATAACAAACTCCCTGTCTCCGAGAAACCTCCGTAAACTCCGTGTTGCCGTCGGCAGACATGTGGTCCCCCAACAGCTGACCGATTACGTTGATTTTCTGGATCCATCCATGGCGTTATCTATGAATTTTTGGTATAATACCGCCACCGATACAGGAGAACATATGGTTGGAAGAATCCGAGAACGACAGGAGCTTGATGCGTCGCTTTCAGGGGGCTTTTGAACAGGTGACGAATACTCGTTCGGCGATACACCTGACGTTCGTGACAACGGCTGGTCTGTTACAGAACAAATACTCCGGTATCGTGCAGTCCGAAGTGACGCTTGATGACCTTTTCGGGAAATGACAGTTTTGTTTGCAGTTCGACAAGGAGAACGCAAAATGACGAAAATGACAAAACGGATCCGAGACGGTGAGCGTAAGTTAGCCGCCCTCCTTACTGTTGGAATGCTTGCGATTGCCGCGGCGGCGCGCGACTTCCC
>CACWSW010000399.1 GCA_902763655.1 uncultured bacterium | reverse complement strand
GAGGGGATCTGCTCCATCGTGATGGAGATTTCCTTCATGGCGTCGGCGAAGGACGTCATGTCGGTGAGGAGCACCAGCACGTCCTTGCCCTGGAGGGCGAACTTCTCGGCGACCGCGAGGGAAACGTCAGGCACGAGCATGCACTCCACCGTTGGGTCTGCAGCGGTGTGGACGAACATGACGGTCTTGGAAAGGGCGCCGGACTCGTCTAGCGTGGAGCGGAATTTCAGGTACTCGTCGTACTTGAGGCCCATGCCGCCGATGATGATCACGTCGGAGTCGGCCTGGAGCGCGATGCGGGCGAGCAGATCGTTGTAGGGCTCGCCGGCGCGGGCGAAGATCGGCAGCTTCTGGCTCTTGACGAGCGAGTTGAAGAGGTCGATCATCGGGATGTTGGTGCGCACCATCTGGTTCGGCATGATGCGCTTGGCGGGGTTGACGGAAGGCTGGCCGATCGGGATCATGTTCTCGGAGATGGTGGGGCCGCCGTCGCGCGGCTCGCCGGTGCCGGTGAACGCGCGCCCGAGAAGGGCCTCGGAGAAGGGGATCTTCATTGTCTCGCCGAGGAAGCGGACTGACGCGTCGGTGTCCACGCCGCGCGCGCCGGCAAAGATCTGCAGGGTGACGTTGGGGCCGTCCAGCTTGATGACCTGCGCCAGGGAGGTGCCAGCGCGCGACTGCACCTCCGCGATCTCGTTGTACTTTACGCCTTCGGCGCGAAGCGTGGCGATCGAGCCCGAAAGCGCGTCGATTCGATGATATACTTTGCTGTTGAACATGGGACTCCTTTGGGGAAACCGTGGCGCGTATTTTACCGCATCCCGTCCCCAAAGGCAAGTCTCGACAATCCGTCAGTCGTGCGGCTGAGATTTTTGGTATAATCAATCGCGTTGAAGGAGACAAGGCAATGAGTGAATTCTGCAAGGACAAGGTTGCGGTGGTGACGGGCGCGGGCGGCACGCTCTGCAGCGCGATCGCCAAGGATCTCGCGCGGAAAGGCGCGAAGGTGGTGCTGATAGGACGCACGCGCGAGAAACTGGAGAAGGTGGCCTCTGAAATAATGGGAGGATCGCGCTCCGGCGCGACCGCGGACGCGCAGGAGCGCGTCCCTCCCAGTGTGCGCATCGAGCCGGGGGACGTGACCGAGGAGAAGACGATGCAGGAGATCGCGGACCGCGTGCTGGCCGAGTGGGGGCCATGCAGGTACCTGATCAACGGCGCGGGCGGCAACAACGTGAAGGCGATGCCCACGCGTTTGAGGTTCTCTCCGAAGGATCTCGAAACGGGAGGGTCGCAGCTTGCTGCGACCGCGTCGGGCGCAATAAATTGCGCCCCTCCCGCGGAGAGGGGCTTCTGGGACATCGACATGGAGGCGTTCAAGAGCGTGCTTGAGATCAACACCATCGGCACGGTCGTCCCAAGCCGGATCTTCGGCCTGCAGATGGCGAGGGCGGGCGGCGGCGCTATCCTCAACTTCGGCTCGATGAACACGTACCGTCCGCTCACGCGCGTCGCGCCATACGCGATGAGCAAGGCGGCGATCGCGAACTGGACGATGTTCTTCGCGCAGTACATGGCGCCAGCGAAGGTGCGCGTGAACGCCGTTGCGCCCGGGTTCTTCGTCAACGAGCGCTCGAAGCACTCGGCGCGCGGACAGCAGGTGATCGCGCATACGCCGGCCGGGCGGTTCGGCGAGGCGGAGGAGCTGCTGGGGTGCGTGGAGTGGCTGCTTGACGACGAGAAGGCCGGATTCGTGACCGGCATCACCGTGCCTGTGGACGGCGGCTTTCTAGCTTCTGCGGGAGTGTGATGAGTGGCTGGATTGCTTTCGCTACTGGGAGATGGGGAGATTCGGAGTTTCGGAGAAGATTATAAAAATCCTCCAAGCCTCCTAAACTCCAAAGAGTTTGTGCCTCCGAAACCGCATCCGCTCTGGAAGCTCTGCCTCCAGATGGGGATCACGGACGTCATCGTCAAGGTGAATCCGTCGCTGACGGGCCTGCCGGACCCGTGGCGGTTCGAGACGCTGTCGTCCATCGTGTCGGGCCTGGCGTCCACCGGGCTGCGCGTCGTCGGGCTCGAGGGCGACCCGTTCGACATGTCGCCGATCAAGGAGTACGGCGCAACGGGGGAGGGCCGCGCTGCTGCGCGGCCGGAGGCGCTTGATCACTATTGTGAATTGCTCGAGTCAATGGGGCGGCTAGGGATAAAACTTCTCTGCTACAACTTCATGCCGGGAACGGGCTGGGCGCGGACCGGGGTGCGTCTCGTCCGAGGAGGCGCGAAGGCGACGTGTTTCTCGCTACGCGATGTTGAGAAGTTGAGACGTTGTGATGTTGAGGAATCTCCCGCGAATCCCTCAACCCCTCAACCCCTCAACATCTCAACCCCTCAACATCTCAACATCTCTCATGCCCAAGTCTGGTCCAACTACGAGCGCTTCATCAAGTCGGTGATGCCGACGGCCGAGAAGTGCGGCATCCGCATGGGGCTTCATCCCGACGATCCGTGCCTGCCTTCGCTCGGCGGCTACGCGCGCATCTTCGGTTCTGTGGAGGCGTACGACCGCGCGTATGCGCTCTATCCCTCGCCGTCGAACGCGGTCACATTCTGCCAGGCGAACTTCAAGCTGATGGGCGCAGACCTCGATGCCACCGCAAGGCACTTTGGCGACCGCATCGCCTTCATCCACGTGCGCGACGTGGAAGGGGACAAGACCGACTTCACGGAACTGTTCCACGACCAGGGGACGACAGACCAGTTCGCGCTGATGCGCACCTACCGCTCGCTGGGCCTGGACGTGCCGGTGCGCGGCGACCACGTGCCGGAAATGGAGGGCGACCGTCTCCTGGACGAGAACTGCATCCCCGGCTACTTCACGATGGGCCGCCTGTTCGCGAACGGATACCTCAAGGCGCTTTTGCAGGGGACTGAGGAGCGGCGCTCCTGATCGTGACGCGGGAGACCGCCGGGCGGATTGCGCCCATCTGCTCGTAGATGTCGTCGGCCTCGGCCTGGAGGGCCGGGATCTCGTCGCGGCTGGCCTGGTAACCCTCCACCCATCTCTTGACGCCGTTGTACCACTCGTTCTTCTTCTGCTTCTCCAGCCACTTCGCGAGCCATGCGTCAGCTGCCGCGCGGTCGTTCGCATCCACGTTGCAGTCCTGGAGCATGATCTGCACGAGGATCACCTGGCGCAGGCGCGCCTGGTTTTCCTGCAGGCGGCGCAACGGGGCGTCCAGCGACTGCGCGCGCTTCTGGTTGGGCGTGTCGAGAAGGGCCACGTTCACGCCGGCGGCGAATTGCTCCGCCGAGAAGGTGCCGACCTTCACGCCGTCGAAGGCGAGGTCGTAGCTGCCGGCCGCGAGGCCCGTGACGGCGAGGACCTCCTGGTTCAGGCGCTCGGTGAGCGGGTAGAGCGCGGCGGCCTTCTCGTATTCGGGTAGCCTCGGGAAGGGGAGCGCCTTCGGCGCGTAGGTGAAGGCGACCTCGCTCGGGGTCGCGCGGAGCGCGGTGACGGCCACGTTCATCGTCTTGCCGTAGCCCACCCGGTCGGCGGTCCCCTTGGCGGCGTCGATCTGCACGCGCGCGACGAGCGATGGACGCGGTCCGCGCAGAAGTGGTAGTCCGTCGCGTGGTCCTTGAAGAGCTGCGTGAGCGGCGCGTGGAGCTCCACGAGGCCGAGGTTGTGGGCGGCTGCGAGGTCGCGCACGGCCGTCGCGCAGGAGGCGAGGCCGGGGTCGTTGCAGAAGGGGAGGTTCGTCTTCTCGAACACGCCGTACTGGTCGTATGGCGAGGGGGTCATCAGGACTGTCTTGATGCCGGCGGCGAGGAACCTCTCCGTGAGTTTCGCCATGTTCGCGCGGTAGCCGTCGACGGCGTTCTGGCGCGCGGCGGCCTCTCTCTCGGATGGTTCGGCGCTTTTCCAGCTGTTGCGGTTGATGTCGTTCATGCCGAACATGAGGAATGCGCGGTCCGCCTTGAAGGGCAGGATGTCGCGGTCGAAGCGGTTCAGGCCGCCACGCGCCGTGTCGCCGCTGCGTCCGCCGTTGATGAGGCGCACGTTCGAGCCGGGGTGGCGCAGGTCCTGGAAGAGCTGGAGGTAGTAGATGAACTTGCCGCCGTGGGTGATCGAGTCGCCACAGAAGAGCACACGCTCGCCGTCCGCAAAGCGGCCGACGGCTCCTGCGTCGCACGTCTTCATCACGAAGTCGCGGAGGAAGTAGGCGGACGGGCGCACGCCGCCGCCGTGGTTGCCCTCGGTCTCGTGGAACTCCGTCTTCGGGTAGCCGCAGCTGCGGAGCGAGGCGGCGAGCAGTTCGTTCTCCTCCACGCGGCACTTCCACTCCACGTCGCGCCCGCCCGCGAGGAAGCAGGCGGGCGGCAGGTCCTTGCCGCCGGCGTAGGCGAGGGGCGCCCATTCGTCAATCTTCGGCTGGAACTGCGGGTCTTCGTCGTTGAAGCCGACCTTGCGCACGTTGAAGTGCTTCGTCATCTGGCCAGTCATCGGGGCGATGCCGGCGAGGTTGGCAGGGGCGTGGCCGTACTTGGCGAGCCACTTCGGGTCGAGGCCGACCATGGCGGTGAGGTAGCCGCCGCCGGAGATGCCGGTCACGAACACCTTCTTCGGGTCGCCGCCGTAGCGGGCGATGTTGTCGAGCGTCCAGGCGACGGCCGCCGCCGCGTCGGAGATACACTCCTCGGGCGTGGCGGTCTCGCCGGTCTTGTCGTTCTTGAGGAGGCGGTAATTGGCCCCGACGAACGCGACGGGATCCTTGCCTGCGGCCTCCTCGGGCCAGCGCGCGAAGTGCTTGCTGCCCTTGACGAGCCCGCCGCCATGGAAGTTGATCACGGTGGCGAAGTTGGTGACACCGACGGGCCATTTGACGTCGAGGACGCAGCGCGGGGACGCGTCGGAGTAGCGAATGTCCTTCTCGACGCTGAAGTCGAGGCCGAACGCGGCAAGCACAAGGACGGAAGAGATGGCGATGAGCTGTGATTTCATGCACCGATTATACCACACCGGATTGCGTCTCCGCAATGGACATTCCGCCTGTCTCATGCTATAATCACGACAATGAAAACAAAAATTCTGCTTGCTTCGTTCCTCGCGGCCGCTGTTGCCTGCGCCGCCGACTCGTCCACCAAGCCGCCTGCCGACACGGCGCCTGCCGCCCGTTCCGAGGCGGAAGAGCAGGAGGTCTCGTTCCTCGACAGGTACATCGACCTCTCGACGGAGCTCGCGTTCTACTCGGCGTACGTGTGGCGCGGGCAGATCCTCTTCGACCGTCCTGTGTGGCAGCCGGCGCAGAACATCTTCGTCAAGCTCGGCGAGAACGCCGAATACGGCGCGTTCAAGTTCCGCTTCTGGGCGAACTTCGCCATCGACGGCAACAAGCCGCCCCACCGCTTCGGCGGCATGAGCATCGTCGACGAGCGCGTGGGCTACGTGAAGACCTTCTTCGACTGCCTCGACTTCGACGTGGGCGGGATCTTCTACCAGTTCCCCAACCGCCACTCGCGCGGCATGCGCGAGACGGACGAGTTCATCGCCGGCGTCAAGTGGCGCAACCCCTACATCACGCCCAGCTTCTACGTGTGGTGGGACCTCGACGAGAACGGACACAACGCCGAAAACTCCCTCTTCTTCGACTTCGACTTCACCCACGCGTTCAAGATCACGGACGAGCTTTCGCTCAACCTCGGCTCCGGCTTCGGCGTCGCCAACGGCTCGTACATGGACCACTACACGCGCGGCGGCGTGGACGGCGTGGCGTTCAACTACTTCCACCACGACCTCGGACTCTGGTACAAGATCCTCGACAACGTGAAGGTCGGCGCCAGCCTCACCTACTTCTACAACCTCAGCCGCCAGGTGCGCCACAGCTCCTACGACATGCACGACCACTACAACGCCGGCATCCTGCGCGGCGGGGTGCACGTGGCGGTGACCTGGTGAGGGGCGAGTGGGAAAGGGATTGGCGCAGACAGAGGCGTTGGGCACGAAAAGGAGAGA
>CACWSW010000398.1 GCA_902763655.1 uncultured bacterium | reverse complement strand
GTTGAAGTAGAACCTCCATTCGGTCTTGCCGCTGCCGTTGTCAGGCGTGAAAGTCAGCGCATAGTGGTTCCAGACGTTCAGCAGCTCCTCGGCGCGGAAACGATTGCCGAGCGTCACCATGCCGCGATTGGTGCCGCCGAAGCCGTACGTCACCTTCATGGACAGGTAGCCATTTCCGTCGGCGCCATAGAGGTTCCAGCACCAGCCTCCCAGCTCCCCGAGCGTGTTGTAGATGAACATCTGGTTCTTGGAATTGTCTGCCGGGAGCGTGGTGAACTTGACGTACCCCTCGACCGTGAAGCTCTTGTTCAACTTCGTCGCCTCGAGGACGGGCGCATTCGTCACGGTCGTGAACACCGGTTGATACTGGTTGTTGATCATCGTCGTGTTGTTGCCGGAACGAACCATTGTCTTGCTCAAACAGCTGACGCCGGCCGCAGAGAGGTCCGCATCGGGGTTCGGCGGCGTCGTCCAGCCGATGTCGTTGACGGTCCAGGAAACGCCGCCTTGGTTCGGATTACGGACTTTCAGCGTGTTGCGCTCGTCCACCACGTCCGGAACAACCGGCCGGGACGCGTTGTCGTAAAACGACGTGACCACGTTCATCGGCCAGTAGGCGACGGTTGTGGGAAACGCCTGGTGGCAGAGCAGCGAGCCGGACGGCAGGGCCTCGTCGGACACGCGCCAGAACGCGAGCTTCGCGTCGAACACCTTTTTCGAGCTGGAACCGGCGCCTCCGAGCAGGAAACGGTCATGCTGCACGTTCTGGTTCTCGGCATGGTTGTTCATCTGCTGGGAGCCGCGGTTCACGCCGTCGAGATAGAATGTCCACCGGCTTTTGCCGCTCCCTTCATTGAACTTGAAGACGAGCGCGTAGTGATGCCAGCCGCCGAGTATCTCGCCGTCGTCGATCGTCGCCAGAATGCCACTGTTGGCAACGGAGGGGCCGTTGCCGCGGATTGCCACCATCACGTTCCGCATGTTGCTGTTCTGGGCTGTCTCTGTCAGGTTCCAGATCCAGTCGCCATTGCCGTTCATGCCAGAAAAGGCGATGATCGTGTCACGGTTATTATCTTGAGCGTGTTTCAGGGACTTGACATACATGTAGCCCTCGATCGTGAAGTCGTGGCGAAGGCCCGTCGCGAGGACGAGCGGGTCGCTCGTCTGGTTCTCCGTACCCGTGCCGCGCTGGAACGGCTGCGTGGTGAGCGACGTTCCGTTGACCATCTCCACACAGCTCGCGGCCGTGACGTCGGAAGGCCCGTTCGGCGGACGGGAGAACGATCCCTCAGCCGTGTTCACAGCCTGCGTATCCTTGAGCTTGACGTCGAGGTCGTAGCCGTTGCCGCTAACATCCGCGACCTTGCGCGCCGTTCCGCCGGTAGCCGGATCCATCACCATCGGCCAATAGGCGACGGTTCCGCCCTGCGCCAGCGACGCTGTCATTATATCACACTCGATGACAGGGAAAATCCAAGAAACGATTTTGGCGTTTTTGGGAAGTTTGGCGTTTCGAGGAAGTCAGGCGTTCGTCCTCGCCCACTGGCGGGGCGAAAGGCCGGTCGCGAGCTTGAAGGCGGAAGAGAAGTGGCGTGCGGATGCGAACCCCAACGAGAGCGCGAGCTCGCCGATGGATTCACCCCCCTTGGACAGCATCGCCTTCGCCCGCTGGATGCGGCAGCTGACGACATACCCGTGCGGGGACAGGCCCGTGAGCGCCTTGAAACGCGTGCGCAGCGTGCTCGGGGAGAGGCCCGTCTGACGTGTCAGTTCGTCAATCTGCCACGTACGCCAGGGCTGTTCCCGTATCTCATCGAAAAGTGACCGGAGCGCATCGCTGGAAAACGCGACGGGCGCATTTACAGAGCAGGCGATGACATTCAGCAGCAAATCGAGAACGACACTGTTCAGATTCAAGCTGCGGAAAACGCCAACCTCGTCCGAATCGCAGATGTCGAACAACTTCCGGAAGTCGGCCTCGATCCGGGCGTTGCCTTGAAAGAGGCGAGACGGCAATGCCAGCAGACGTTCGACAAGGCATTTCGATTCGCGCGCGGGGAGATTGAGAACCGTCTGCCCTCGTTTGGGCAGTCTGAACAGCAGATAGTTGGTACGAGTCCCCTGTGGATTCTCGCGCATCCGGTGCGGCTGGTCGGGACGCGACACGAACACGCTGCCCGGCAGGAACGGATAGACGCGTCCCTCGCTCTCGAAGGCGAGATGTCCGCGCTTGCAATAGGTGATCTCGAGGCATCCCTCGTGGACATGCTCCTCCACGTCCTCCACCTTGTGGCGGAATCGCGTGGCCCCCAGAACCGGCACACATGAAACGCCGTACCTCGTCAGGTCGACGACGCGTCGCTCAGACGTGTCCACGCAGGGATCAATTGTCAACGGGACGGCCATGCCTATGCCACATGTCGTAAGCTAAATTCCGAAGTCGTCGAATCGGCAGGCGGCGTAATCCACGAGATGGCGCGTCTTTGAGTCGAACGAAAGCCCGATGAGCCAGATGGGGCGACCGTCGGCAAGATAGGGTTCGGCGTACCTTTTCGGCTCTTCCTGCTCCGAATCCTTAACAATGATAATACCTCTTGTCATTTAAAATACTCCTAATCCTAAATGGTGAGCGACTTGCCGAACCGGCGCGGACGCGACATGAACACGACCTTGTTCCCCTTGTCAGACGCAAGGCGGCGCATGTACGCGGTCTTGTCCACGTAGATGACGTTCTCCTTGCGCAAATCCGAGAAGTCGCTGCTGCAGGTGTTGATCCTCTTCATGTCGCTGCCTCCAATCGGCGGTGTTTCAGATTATACCAAAACGCCGCCCTCTCCGCAAACGCCGACAGGCACGCGTCCATCGGGCTCACTGCATGCGCCAGGGGTCGCAGTTGAGGCCGCAGAGGACGCGCGTGAGCTCGCAGCGGAGGTCCATCGAGGGGTCGGGCACCACCAGCACGGCCGCGATCTCCACCGCGTCGCCGTTGCGCCAGGAGCGGAACGACACGCGGTCGGCGGCCGGCAGGTCCGCCACGCGCATGTTCGCGTAGGGATGGCTCGTGCCGGGATGGTCGGCGTAGTCCCACTTGAAGTTGGCGCGCTCGCCGGGACGGCCGTAGTTCGCCTTCTTGTAGTTGCACGCCCAGTTGCGCGCGCTGCCGAGGTCGGTCGACTTCATGTCGCCCCAAAGCATGCGCACCTGTCCCTTGGGGTCTTCCTTGGGATGGCTCTCGAATCGGTTGAGGCACAGCACCGCGTACTTGCCCGTCGGCACGGGGGCGATCGGGAAGCGGATCTCGGCGCTGTGGTTGCCCGCCGGCAGCCAGCCGCGCGCCTGCGGGCTCGTCGCGTCGGGCGGAAGCATCCGCGCGCCGTCCGCCACGCGGGCGTGGCGCGCCGTGCCGAACCTCACGCCCGTCCCCGCGAGCACGACCAGCGTCTTTTCCGCGCCGCCGTCGACGATGCGCACGGCGCAGACGCGCGTGCCGCCCGCGGCGTCCGCCGCCAGCGCGAGCTTGCCGTCCCGGAGCGTCGCCCGGATGTTCCCGAACGTCTTCACCGTCGCCTGCGGCGACGCCCCTTCCACGTCCAGCACCGGACGCTCCGCCGGATCGAACGCGTAGAACAGCGTCTCCGCGCCGACTATCGCGCCGGACGACACCGCCTCGGGCACCGCGATGCGTCCGGCCGGCACGCGGCCCTGCACCGTCACGCGCGCGGCCCCGCCGGAGACGCTCTTGAACGTGAGGCGGTTGCTGCCCGCCCTCAGCCGCCCCGGGAAGACGCGGGGGTTGAGCTGCACCTCGGTGGACGCCGTGAAGCGCGCGACGTCGCCGATCGGCGCCTTCACGCGCAC
>CACWSW010000397.1 GCA_902763655.1 uncultured bacterium | reverse complement strand
GAAAATTCCGTTCGAGTCGCTGCCGACGTACCCGGTTGATTCCGAGGTGACGGTCGTCGATCTGACGAAGGACGGCCTGCCGTTCATCCCCGTCCTCGGCGACGCGCACTACAGCCGTCCCGGCGACGGCACGGTTCCGCATGTCCATCCCGGCATGATCGAGATACTCTTCTGCCGGCGCGGCGAGGAGCTGTCCTTCGACTGCGCGGGCGAGGTGGTGCCGTTCCGGGTGGGCGACGTGTTCGTGGCACAGCCGGAGACGCCGCATTTTCTGCGGAAGTACCCAAAGAGCCTCGCGATGTACTGGCTGTGGATCCGCATCCCGCGCGCAGGTGCGACGGTGGCGGGACTCTCCCCCGCCGAGACGCGCTGGCTGGTCGCGCGCCTGCGTGCGCTGCCCGTGCGCATTGCGGGCGGCGCCGAGGTCGGCCGCGCCTTCCGCCACCTTTGGCAGGTCTACGACACGATGAAGGAGCGCACGTCGCGTCGGCTGCTCCTGCGCGAGGCGGTTCTGCACCTCCTCATGCTGCTGATCGACTCGCCGAGCGCGAACCGTCCGGAGCGCGACGACGACGTGATCGAGTCGCTCATGGCCGAGATGCGCAACGAACCCGCACGCGACTGGACGATCGACGAGATGACGCGCCGGGCCGCGATGTCCGCGCCGAAGCTCAACCTCCTCTTCAAGCGCAAGACGGGCATCCCGCCGCATGCGTTCCTAGTCTCGTGCCGCATGGCGGCGGCGAAGGAGCAACTGGCCTCGTCGGATGCGCGCGTTTCCGACATCGCGCAGCGGCTCGGCTTCCCGTCGGCACAGCATTTCGCCACGCAGTTCAAGCGCGAGACGGGCCTGACGCCCCGCGCCTGGCGGTCCCATCGAAACGGAACGAGGTGATCAGGGCAACGTGCCGAGGTTCGCGATTTGATATTTTTATTTTTCCGAACCACTGTTTCGGCGGATTGTGGTAGAATGCCGGTGTTTTCTAAACGAGGAATATGCCATGAAAAAGATACTGTGTTTTTGCGCGGCGGTTGCCGCAACGATCGCACTCGCCGCGCCCGCGCCGGGTGTGCACATCGGGCTTGAGCTTCCGCCCGGCCCGAACAACCCGCGCAACAGCGAGGGTGCGTTCATGCCGCTCAAGGACGGGCGCATCATGTTCGCCTACTCGCGCTACTACGGGAAGTCGAGCTCCGACCACGCGACGGCGGACATCGCCGCGCGCTATTCCTCGGACAAGGGCAAGACCTGGACGACGAACGACGAGATCATCGTCAAGAACGAAGGCGGCATGAACGTGATGAGCGTGAGCCTCCTCCGTCTCCAGAGCGGCGAGATCGCGCTCTTCTACCTGCGCAAGAACAGCACGAAGGACTGCCGTCCCGTGCTGCGCCGCTCCTTCGACGAGGGCAAGACGTGGGGCGAGCCGACGATCTGCATCACGGACGAGGTGGCCTACTTCGTCCTCAACAACGACCGCGTGATCCAGCTGAAGGACGGGCGGTTACTCTTCGCCGTCTCGAAGCACGCCTTCGACGGCTCGAAGTTCGACAACCTCGGCCGCGTGACGACGTATACCTCCGACGACAACGGAAAGACCTGGCAGCGCGGTAAGAACATCCTCGAGGTCCATGACGCGAAAGGCGCGTTCAAGGCCGCGCAGGAGCCGGGCGTGGTGGAGCTGAAGGACGGCAGCATCCTCATGTGGATCCGCACGAACGCGGGGTGCCAGTACATGTGCCGGTCGACGGACCGCGGCGTTTCATGGTCCACGCCCGGACCCTCCGTGCTCGTGGCGCCGGTCTCCCCTGCCACGATCAAGCGCCTCCCCACGGGCGACCTGCTCGCCATCTGGAACGACCACACGAACCGTCCCGACGAGGCGAAAAAGGCGCCGAAGTGGGCGAACGGGCGACGCACGCCGCTCACGACGGCGATCTCGCGCGATGACGGCCGCACGTGGACGCACGTCAAGAACATCGAGGACGACCCGGCGGGCTGGTTCTGCTACATCGCCTTGCAGCCGCTCGACGACGGCACCGCCCTTCTCGGCTACTGCGCCTACAAGGGCCTCGCCCACTCGCGCCTCGTGAAGGTGCCGATCGACTGGTTCTACAAATGATTGGATTGCTTTCGCTGCTGGGAGATTAGGAGACGAGGAGTTTCGGAGGAGATTATAAAAAACCTCCAAGCCTCCTAAACTCCAAAACTCCCAGTAGCGAAAGCAAATAAGAAAAGCCACAAGGATGTTACAGGTAAGGATGAAACTGCCACTTGTTGTTTTGTCGATGGCGGCCGCATGGGCGGCGTGCGGCGAAGAGGCGCTCGTGAAGGGTTTCAACGGCGCGCTTTCGCCCGACTGCTCGACGCTCGCGTTCCAGCGCGACGCAGGTGCCGAGACGTGGCTCGGCCTCTACGA
>CACWSW010000396.1 GCA_902763655.1 uncultured bacterium | reverse complement strand
CTCGCGCCCCGCGTCCGCAAGGTCGCTCGTGGCAATGCGCGCACCACACGCCATCCCGGCAAGGCACGCTCCAACCGTCAGAATCCTTCTCATGACACTTTTCCCTTCTTTGCTTTCGCTGCTGGGAGTCTTGGAGTTTAGGAGGCTTGGAGGATTTTTATAATATTCTCCGAAACTCAGAATCTCCCAATCTCCCAGTAGCGAAAGCAATCATAACAATTATCCTCATTTGACCAGAAGCTGAGCGGCATCGCGCGCGGCCGCATCGGCCGCAAGCACCGCCTCCACGGAATCGCACTCGGCAACGGACGTCCGCTCCACCACGTCGGCGACGACCCGGACGATGTCGGGGAATGCGATCTTTCCCGCAAGGAAACCCGCCACCGCCACCTCGTCCGCCGCCGCAAGCGCCACGAGCCGCGTGCCGCCGGCCGCGGCGGCCTCGCGCACGAGCCTGAGCGCCGGAAATCGCGACTCGTCCGGCGCGCGGAACGTCAGCGAACCAAGAGCCGGCAGATCCAGCGCCGCGCGCGCGGCCGGCAGGCGGTCCGGCCAGGTGAACGCGTACTGTATTGGCACGCGCATGTCAGGCGGCGCCAGCTGCGCGAGCGTGCTGCCGTCCGCGAACGTGGCCAGCGAATGCACGACGGACTCGGGATGTATCGCCACGTCGATGGCGTCGAGCGGCACGCCGAAGAGCCAATGCGCCTCCACGATCTCGAACCCCTTGTTCATCATGGTGGCGGAATCGATGCTCACCTTCGGCCCCATCCGCCAGGTGGGGTGCCGCAATGCCATCTCCGGCGTCACGGCGGAGAGATCCGGCGGCCCCTCGAGGAACGGCCCGCCGCTCGCTGTGAGCGTGATTCGGGAAAGGCTTGACGCCCGCTCGCCTTGCAGGCACTGGAAGATCGCGCTGTGCTCGCTGTCCACGGGGATGATCGGCACGCCCTTCTCTCGCGCTCGTGACGTCACAAGCCCGCCCGCAGCCACCAGCACCTCCTTCGTTGCGAGCGCCACGGGAATGCCGCGAGCAATGGCCTCCAGCGTAGGCGCGAGGCCGGAAAGCCCCACGGTCGCCACCAGGACCAGGTCCGCATCCGTCTCGCGGACGGCGCGCGCCGCCGCATCCTCGCCGGCGAACCATGGCGCCGAGAACTCGCTCCCCAGCCGCTCGGCTTCGCCTGCGCGCGAACGCACGGCAACTCCCGCCACGCGGAAGTCGTCCGGATGGCTCCGGATGACATCCAGCGCGGCGGTGCCTATCGAGCCGGTGGCGCCTAGGACGAGGATGCGCTTCACTGCGGCCCCGGGACGTTAGCCGCGCACGCAGTCCATCACGCCGCGGAAGTAGCCGACGCTCTCCGCGACCTCGCGAAGGAACAGGGCCTCGTCTAGCTTCTTGCTCTTGCCCTCGCCAACCATCGGGAAGCGCTCGTACTCGAGCGAGCAGCAGCCGGTGTAGTTCACCTCGCAGAGAGCGCGCACCACGTCAAGCATGTTGATCTCGCCGCGCGGCATCGGACGGGCGATGTTCTTCTTCGGGTCGAACGAGACGTTCTTCACGTGCATGTCGTAGATCCTGCTGCCGTACTTGCGGATGGTCTCCGCAGGGTTCTTTCCGGCGCGGAAGTCGTGCCCGATGTCGAGGCAGAGGCCCATGCGCGAATCGAGGTCCTTCACCATCTCGTACGCGCTCTCGCCGGTCGGGAAGCAGTACGGAATGTCCGGGCCGTGGTTGTGGATGGCGATGCGCATGTCGTATTCCTTGCAGAGCCCGGAGAGGTACTCGCACCGCGCGCGGCTGTGGAAGCGTACCTTCTTCCCCTCGACCTCGCGCTGCTCGGTGGGAACCGAGACGATCGTCTTCACCCCGATCGCCGCCGCGTAGTCGAACGCCTTCTTCGCCTCCTCGTTCGAAGCCATGTAGATCGGCCCCACGCCGTAGCCCGTGATGCCGTGGTCCTCGCACTTCTTCTTGAACTCGGCGATCTGCGCCGGCGTGGCGTCGAACGGCAGGTGGAAGTTCTTGATGCAGAGGTAGTGGACGTCCAGCGCCTGGACGAGGTCCAGCGTGCGATCCGTGTCGAACTTGTGGAACGTGTAGCCGGCGATGCCGAACTTGAACGGCACCTTCTTGCATGCGGACTTGCCCGAGCAGCAGCCCGATCCGCTAGGCGTCTGGCAGCCGGCGGCGAACAGCGCGAGCGAGCTCGCGCCAAGGAACGAACGACGATTCATCATGGAAACAATCTCCTTGTTGGTTGACGGAACGCAACCATTATAGCACAAATTTCCGACAAGGTCGCGCTACGGCTCCGCCGCACTACGGCACGGCAAAGACGACCTGCCGGCGACCGGGCGAAAGCGGACGGGCCGATTGGCGGCCGGGCGAAAGCGTGCGAGCCGATTCGCCGGGGAGACGCAAGACGGACGGCGTGAACGGCGGCACAGTGACGTCGAGCGCGATGCGCCCGTTCGCGCGGCGCCAGGCCACGGACACGCGGCCGCGCGGCGTCTCGCGCGATGCCTCCACCCAGTCGAGCGCGCGCGGGAAGACCGGGCGGATCTCGATCTCGGCGAAGCCTGGCGACGCCGGACGGATGCCGCCCAGGCGCGTCATCAGCGTGTTGGCCGCGCCCGAGAACATCGCGTGGTTGTGCGAGTTCATGCCGCCCTTGAACGTCCACTGCTCCCACAGCGTGGTGGCGCCTTTGGCGCGCATGTATCCGAATCCGGGATAGTCAGGCTGGTTGCAGAGGCGCACGAAGAGGTCGCCCTCGCCCAAGTCGCACAGCACGTCCCCGAGGTAGCGCGTTCCGTAGATGCCCGTGTTCACGTGGCAGGCGTCCTTCTCGCGGATCGTGCGCAGC
>CACWSW010000395.1 GCA_902763655.1 uncultured bacterium | reverse complement strand
GTCGGCGTTGTGCACGGCCATGTCGCCGATCGCGCCGCAGCCGTAGTCCCACCAGCCACGCCACTTGAACCTGTGGTACGCCTTCGAGAAGCCGTGGTCAGCGCTCGGTCCGCACCAGCAGTCCCAGGCGTTCTTCGCGAAGTTCTCGGGCAGGGGCTCGGGCTTTGCGTACTCCGTCATGCCCTGCGGCCATATCGGACGGTCGCTCCAGCTGTATATCTCCTTGATGCCGCCCCAGATGCCCGCGTCGCGCAGCGCCTTGTAGCGCCACACCCCCGGATGGCCCTGGTTGCCCATCTGCACCACGCATCCCGTGCGGAGCGACGCCTTGAGCATGAGTTCGCACTCCTCCACTGTGCGCGCGAGCGGCTTCTGCACGTACACGTGCTTTCCGGCGTTCATGCAGTCGATGGAGATGTAGGCGTGCGTGTGGTCAGGCGTGCCCACCTGCACCGCCTCGAACTTGTCGCCGAGCGTCTTGAGCATGTCACGGTAGTCGGTGAACTTCGGGATCCCGGGATACTTCTTCTCCCACTTGTCGAAGGCCGAGGGATCGATGTCGCACACCGCGACGAGGTCGCAACCCGCGCTGATAAGGCTTTCCGTGGCGGCGCCGCCCATGCCGCCGGAGCCGATCGCGGCGATCTTCAGCCGACGCCCCTTCACCTCTCCGGAGAATGCGGACTTCGGGGCGATGTCATGCCCCGCCGCGCATGCGGTCACGCCGAACGCACCCGCGCCAAGCATGAATCCGCGTCTCGTGACAATTGCTTCGTTCGTCATCATCTTTTTCCTTGTCTTTTATTTGACTGTCCGTTGCGGCCGAGACCTCGGCCAAAGGTTACGGGCACATTGTACCATCCCTCGGCACCCGTGCCAACTCCGAAAACTTCGGAGCCACGCCCAAGAGCGTGAAGAACACCCCGGCGCAGGCAAGGGCGTCGTCTAGCGCGTCGTGGCTGTTGACCCCGTCGATGCCCAGCGCCACGATGAGATTCGCGAGCGCATGGCTCTTCAAGTCTGGGCGCATGTGTCGGGAGAGCGCCAGCGTGTCGCAAGTCTCAACGTTCTCGGGCGCGAAGCAGAGATCGAACTTCCTGCACTCCTGTCCCACCATCCGCAGATCGAACGGGGCGTTGTGCGCGACAAGCAGCGCATTGTCGCCGACGAACTCGAAGAACTGGCGCATCGCATCTTCAGGCGCTAGGCCATGCTCATGCAGGAAGTCGAGCGAAAGGCCATGTACCATTTCCGCCCATGGGTTCATCTCGCACGTCGGGCAGATATATAGCGCGAGCGTGCGCGCCATCGTTCCGTTGACGTATTCCACGGCGGCGATCTGGCATATCTCGTCATACGACCTTCCTCCGGTCGTCTCCGTGTCGAACACCACCACCCGCCCCGATCGGGCGTACTCCGCCAGCAGCGGCAACGTGCTGTCCCTGATCTTCATCGCCTTGCACCACGCGCCTAGAGATACTTCCTCGCCGTGTTGCGGCTGACGCCAAGCGCCTCCGCGGCGCGGGTTATGTTCTGCGCGTATTTCTCGTACACGCGGCGGACGTGGATGCGGACGGCGTCCTCGAGCTTGTCGGGAATCCGTCCCGACTTCAGCTCCAGGCCGCCCGAGAGCCCGGCGTTCATCTCCTTGTGCTCGCGCATGAGAAGCTCGAAATCGTCCTCCTCCAGCGCCGTCGCGCGGTCGAGGATGTTGACCAGTTCGCGCACGTTGCCGGGATAGTCGTAATCCATCAGCGCGGCGATCTGTCCTTCCCGAAGCACCCGGTTGCCATGGAACTTGCGCCACCAGGCGTTGGCGATGACCGGAATGTCGTCCTTGTGCTCGCGCAGCGAGGGCGTCCTGAGCTGCACCACGTTCAGCCGCTGGTAGAGGTCCTCACGGAACTTCCCCTCGCACACGAGGCGTGGCAGGTCGCGATTCGTCGCCGTGATGAGCCGCACGTCGCACGTCAGCTCCTCATGGCCCCCCAGACGCATGAACCGGCCGCCCTCGAGGACGCGCAGCAGGAGCGCCTGGACCTCGAGCGACATCTCGCCGATCTCGTCGAGAAAGAGCGTGCCGCCGTCCGCCTGGAGGAACAGACCGTCCGTGCGCTCCACTGCATTCGTGAACGCGCCGCGCTCGTGCCCGAAAAAGCGGTCCTCCAGCAGGTCCTTCGTCACGCTTGCGCAGTTGAACGCGACGAACGGCATTTTCCGGCGCGGGCTCTTCGTGTGGATCTGCTGCGCGACGGTCTCCTTGCCCGTGCCGCTCTCGCCGAGAATGAGCACGCGCGCGTGCTCGTGCGCCGCCACACGATTGATCCGTTCCTGCAAGGTCGCGATCACCTGGCTCTTGCCCAGCAGCTCGCGGCCGCCGTAGCGCTCGTAGTGCGCGACCGCGCTCTTGACGTCCGCCCCCCACGCC
>CACWSW010000394.1 GCA_902763655.1 uncultured bacterium | reverse complement strand
GAGGTTGGCGTCATCCTCGCCAACTTCGGAGATGCGCCGTTCGTGGTGGAGAAGGGCATGAAGGTCGCCCAGATAGTCGTGGCGCGCGTCGAGCAGGCGGAGATCGAGGAAGTCCAGGAGACGGACGACACCGATCGCGGCACCGGCGGCTTCGGGTCCACGGGGATTTAGTTTGGTGGTTAGGTGGTTGTTTGGTGGTGTATTATTGAGAGCCGCCATCTCGGCGGCGGAGAATTTGAGTAGATTGCATGTTGCTGAAGATCGTCCATTACGGTGACAAGATACTGCGGGAGAAGGCTCTGCCGGTGCCTGCGGTAACGCCTGCGCTCATCAAGCTCGCGCAGGACATGGTCGAGACGATGTACAAGGCCCGCGGCGTCGGGCTGGCGGCGGAACAGGTGGGGCGGCTTGAGTCCTTGTGCGTCATCGACGTGCCCGCCTCGTGCGAGGAGGACGACGAGACGCGCGCGTTCAACGCGGCCGTGCAGATGCCGCTTGTGATGTTCAACCCCGTCGTCATATCCACCGAAGGATCCCAGTGCGGCAAGGAAGGTTGCCTGAGCTTCCCCAACCTAGGCGGAACCGTCACGCGCCCGGCGCAGGTGACGTGCCAGTACACGGATGCCGCCGGCATGCCGCAGATAATCACGGTAAAGGGCTTTCTGGCGCGTGCCGTCATGCACGAGACCGACCACCTGAACGGCGTGCTGTACGTGGATCACCTGGGCGCTGTCGAGAAGCTGGATATGGCCGACAAGCTCCAGCGGATGGCCAAGAAGAATGGCGGGAACATGTAAGGTGACGGCATGACGGCGGTCATCTCATTCTGTTCGCTGTGCCTGCTGCTCGTCTGCGGCAAGGCGATCCGCACCGCGGTTCCTTTCCTGCGCAAGCTGTATCTGCCGTCATCTATCATCGGCGGCGCGCTCGGCCTTGCGCTGCTGTCGACGTGCGGCAAGAGCATCCCCGCGACATGGCACGAAGGATGGAAGGCCATTCCCGGATTCCTCATCAACATCGTTTTCGCGACGATGTTCATCGGACAGAAGTTTCCGAAGATGGGGAAGGTGGGGCGTTCCGTGGCGGAGCAGCTTTGCTTCGGGCAGATCGTGGCCTGGGGGATGTACGCTGTCGGCATAGGCGTCACCGTGCTGGTGCTTACGCCGCTCTTCGGCGTGCCGCCCGTGTTCGGCAACCTGATCGAGATCGGCTTCGAGGGCGGGCATGGCACCGTGGGCGGCATGGTGGAGACGTTCGACGCGTTCGGCTGGTCGGCCGGCGCGGACCTTGGCTACACGACCGCTACGATCGGCATGGTGCTGGGCATAACAGTGGGCATGACGCTCGTCAACTGGGCCGTGCGGCGCGGCTATGTGGAGAACATCCGCACTTTCGAAGAGCTGAGCGCCGCCGAGCAGCGGGGCTTCTATCCGAAGAACGAGCAGCCGCCTGCCGGGAAGCAGACCGTGCTGTGCGACTCGATAGACTCGCTCGCCTGGCACCTCGCCGTGGTCGGTCTCGCCGTGCTCGTGGGCTACGGCATCAAGTCGGCGCTGGTCGCAGCCGGCGCCATCCTGCCCGATTCGGTGCGCGAGATGAAGATCATCGAGTCCATACCACTCTTCCCGCTCTGCATGGTGGGCGGCCTGGTCATTCAGGGACTGCTTGTCCTCTGCCGCCTTGACGCGCTCGTGGACCGCGGGCAGATCAACCGCATCGGCGGCGCGTCGCTCGACTTCCTGGTGGTGGCGGCGGTCGCCACTATCCGGCTGGACTTCATCGCGCAGTACTGGAAGCCGCTCGCGATCCTGATCGCGGTCGGCCTCGCCTGGTCTCTGTTCGGCGCGTGCTGGATCGCGCGGCGCATCTTCCGCGAGGACTGGTTCGAGCGCATGATATGCGAGTTCGGGCAATACACGGGCGTGACGGCCACGGGACTGCTGCTCCTGCGGACGGTCGATCCGGAGTCGAAGACATCCGCGTCCACGGTATTCGGCTGCAAGCAGCTCCTGCACGAGCCTGTGATGGGCGGCGGCGTTTGGACGGCAATGGCAGTGCCGCTCGTCTTCAAGCTCGGCCCTTGGCCGGTGATCCTCATCAGCCTGGCCGCAGTCCTGCTCTGGTGCGGCGTGTGGGCAATCCTTGCGCGCACGCGGAAGTGACAGTTCGTCTCCGTTGCGACAGTACGATGGACGTCATCTCCGCCATCGGTACGTACGGCAAGTCGCGCAAGTCCGTTGCAAACGAGGTCGCTCACCAAATCCGCGATTTCGTGAAGTCCGGAAAGGCGTGCGAAAAGCATCTCGCCGACCAGCTCCTCGTCCCGCTCCACCTCTTTTTCGGTAGGAATAGAGAATGGGATGGGAATTATGAATGTTGGATCGACAACTGGCCCCTTGCCATCCAAAAGGAAACCAGCCACTACACCACAAACCAGCAGGTCATCTCTGCAT
>CACWSW010000393.1 GCA_902763655.1 uncultured bacterium | reverse complement strand
CCATCCCACACCCATTCCTCGACGCGCTTCTCCGGCAGCGGCGGCAGCGCCAGCAGCGACTCGCCGGACACCTTGAACGTCGCGAGCGGCCAGAGATGCAGCAGACCAGCCAGCTCCTCCCGTGCCGCCGCGGCATCGTTGCGCGCCGCGTCCAGCGACGTTTCCGCCAGCACGCAACGCGCTTTCGCACGCGCCGTGTCGGCCGGCGTCGCGTAACCTTCGGACGCGAGCCGCGTCACGCGGTTCGTCAGGGCGCGCGCGCTCTCAAGCTGGCGCTCGGCCGTCTCGACCCGACGTTCGGCGACGGCCGTCTGGTAGAAGAGCGCGGCGACCTGCACGTCCAGGAGCTGTCCGGCGCGTTCGCGCACGATGTCCTTGATGCGCACGCCGTACTGCGACTCGGCGAACATCACCCATGCCACCGGCGTGAAGACCGGCTGGGCGACGGCCAGCGACGCGGACCTTGCGCGCAAGTGACTGTCTTCAAGATCACCGAGGTACGGCAGGTCGTCGACTTTGCCGCCTGCCATCAAACCCATGCCCGAAAGCCCGACCGTCGGCAGGAACGCCGAGAACGCCGTCGCGCGGTTGATGCGCGCGAGCTTGGCCTCATAGTCCTGCTGGGCCAGCTTGAGCGAACGCGCATGCGCGAGTTCCAGCGCGTTCGAAAGCGTCAGCAAGCCGCCCGCCTCGGCAAGCACACGCTCGGTTTCGGCGACAAGATTCGTCTTGAACGTATGCGCCGCATCCTCCCGATACGCGGCATCGGGATTCGTGCATCCCGCCAGAATGCCCGCAACCAGCGCAAGCAAGACCAGTCTTCCAACCATGTCTCTCGCCTCCGCTCAGCGCACGCGCCGTTTCGTGCGATATTTCATGCCGACCACGACCTGTCGATAGACAAAATCGGCAATCGAATCGCCCCATCCGTCCACGGCGGCGTCTGCAGGACGGAAAACCGGATGCCAGGCAGCGTCCACCAGCGCGTATGAGGAAAGCTGCGCCCAGACCGACTCGACCCAGCGGCGCTGTTCGTTAACATCATCGACCGCCATCGCGACGAGCCGCAGCAGGCTGTCCCGCAAAGGGATGACATACCGTTCGCGCACAAGGTCGCACATCGGTGAGGGATGGACCACTTCCTGCCGAAAGAAGCCCGCCGACAGCGCGGTTCCGCCTTTGGTGGACCGCAATCCGCGCGAAAAGCCGAATATCCACTTCCGCACGGCCGCGCGCCAGGACCGCGCATCGGTGACGGTCGCGTCGATCGTACACAGCTCGTCGCCGGTGTTCTCGTGGAACAGCCGCTCCACGCACGCCTGGTACAGCCCGTTCTTGTTGCGGAAGTGGTAGTTCACAAGCGCGATGTTGACCTTCGCCGCCTTGCAGATCTCCCGCACGGTCACTAGCTTGAGGCCCTTCTCGGCGAACAGCCGCATCGCCGCGGTTATGATGTTCTCTTTTGTCGCGTCCATCTTAAATCCTTGTTTTAAACACGCGTTTAATATATCAAACCTTAGCTCCCCGTGCAAGGGGGTCAAAGCAAAAAACGGGCAAATATTGCGTGCCCCATACCTCATGCGATATTTTTGGTATCATATCCGCATGGTCATACACCCTTTAGACAATGTAGAGATCCACGAAGACGGACACAAGTACGCCCGTCGCGCCATCGCCGCCGGCGAGGCCGTCGTCAAGTACGGCATGCCGATCGGACACGCCACGCGCGACATCGCCCCTGGCGAGCACGTCCACGTCCACAACCTCGCCACCAACCTCGGCGACGTGCTGGAGTACCGCTACGAGCCGGACTTCGCCGAACTCCCACGCCAGCCTGCGCCAGAGATCATGGCCTACCGCCACCCCGACGGACGCATCGGCATCCGCAACGACATCTGGGTCATTCCCACCGTCGGCTGCGTCAACCGCCTCTGCGAACGCCTCGCCGCCTCCTGCGGCGGACTCGCCCTCACGCACCCCTACGGCTGTTCGCAGCTAGGCGCAGACCACGAGATGACGGCCAACCTCCTCGCGGCCCTCTCCCGCCACCCCAACGCCGGCGGCGTCCTCGTCGTCGCCCTCGGCTGCGAGAACAACACCCTCGATTCCTTCGCCACACGACTCGGTTTCGACCCAGGCACATTCGATTCGGCTTCTGGCACATTCCAGCCCATCACACCTTCCACAACTCCTACACACCTTTCACCTTTCACCTTTCACCTTTCACCTCCAAACATCCGCTTCCTCCGCGCGCAGGATCCCGGCGACGAGTTCGAGCGCGGCAAGGCGCTCATCGCCGAGCTGCTCGCGAACCGTCCGCAGGAGCGTGTGCCAGTCCCCGCCTCGGAGCTCGTGGTCGGACTCAAGTGCGGCGGCTCCGACGGCTTCTCCGGCCTCACCGCGAACCCGCTCGTCGGACGCTTCAGCGACTGGCTTGTCGCGCGCGGCGGCGCCACCGTCCTCAC
>CACWSW010000392.1 GCA_902763655.1 uncultured bacterium | reverse complement strand
AAGGTGCCGGAGGCGTAGGGGGCGAGAACGGAGCCGCTGTGGGCGAAGTGGGCGAGGGAGATGCCCGTCGCGTCAACGTAGTTCACAAGGACGTCCACGCTGGAAACGCCAACGGGAAGAACCATGCGCCCGTTGGCCATGTCGACGAAGTCGCCGGCGACATTGACGATGATCTTGCTGCCGGCCGGGACGTCGAAGATCCAGTCGCGCTGCGAACCGCTCCACTGCGCGGCCGTGACCTCGAAGACGTTGCGGCGGGTGTCAGTGCCGGTGAGGACGATGCTGCCGTCCACGGTGTTGGAGATGACGCCGTTGGCTTCCATCTCCGCCACGCGCTGCGAAAGCTCGCAGACGGCCGCAAGCAGGTCGGCCGCCGTGCGGCCCGATCCGTCGGCGGGGACGTTGCCGAGGCCGTCGACCGTCACGGGCTCGACATGCCGAATCGCGTAGTTCGACCAGCGCGCCGGTCCCTGGTAGGTGCCGCCGTAGACGACGTTGCCGTTGACGGGCTGGGAGCCGATGACGAGGTTGCCGCCGACGATGAGCCCGTCGTCGCGCGTGCCCACGTCAGGGGTCGCCTCGCCGGCGCCGGAGTAGTACCCGACCGTGTAGCCGTCAGGAAGTGTGGCGTTGCCCCAGACGAGGAGGGAGCCTTCGCTGTCGCCGCCGGAGACGGTGAGGTCGCCGAAGACAACGGCGTTGAAGCGCTTGCCGAAGTCCATGAGCTCGCAGAGGGTGAGGACGTTGGTGACGACAGGCTGCGGAACGTCCGGCGGTGACGGAGGTGTCGGCGGCGTTTCCGGCGGCGGCTGGATGTTGGGCCATGTCAGAGCGATGTCGTCGCCCGCGTTGACGAGAATCTGCACCGTCCAGCTGTTCTCATGCTGAACCGTTCTTTCGGGTTCCGTCGACACGACCGGGCCCAGCGTATAGAGGGGGTCTTCGGATTCAGTGATTTCATGGAGGCCGGGCTCGAGATCGGCGATTTCCACCGTTTGCCCACCCGTCAGGGTGTACGGCACGCCATCAACGGTAATGACAAAGGACGGCCGGGCCTCGTAGGGAACACCCGTGTGATACCAGATCCGCCCCTTGTTGAAGGTGATCCAGTAGATGCGCTCGCCGACACGGATGTCCGCGTACGACATTGGCTCCTGGAAGTTCTGCTTGTACTTTGCCAGGCATTCCGGACGGTTGGGATTGCCGATGTTGGCGATTTCCTCGTCCGTCATGGCTTCCTTCGTACGGTAGACGACCGTCGGCAGAGTGCCGCCGGTCGCGCCTGACTTGATTTCGTCCATGCGGTACGGCACACCGTTGGTTCCCACCCAGATCACCCAATTCTCGTCATCGCCGCACTTGTTGTCGCGATGGCCTTCGTCGCTTGTTTTTCCTTCTGGGTTTGTAATCCAATCCTGCTTCCAGAGACACCCGTTGATGGTGCGAACGTCGCATGTGTTCTGTCCCTTGACATTCATGTAGTCGCAGCCGACGCGCCAGAGTTGTCCGTTGACGGTCTTGGTGATCGTTATTTTGCCGGGTTCGGGGTCGGGTTCCGGCTCGGGCGTGTTGTCCGTGTACTTGCCGTAGTCGAGGTGAGACCACTTGCGCGGCATCGTGACGGTGAGGCCCAAATCGCCGTAGGCGAAGGTGACCGTGCCGTACATGCTGTCGATGTAGTGGTCGCCCGTGCCGGAGATGAAGATGGCGTTCCGGTCATTGAGACTGTGGTCGTGTGCGCGCGCATAGCTCTCGATGGCGGTGAGCTGGGCGCCGGTGAGTTCGTCGCGGGTCCAGATTACGAAGTCCGACGAGGCCTTCTTGACGACGATGAAGTTGGCCGTCGCGGGAACCGTGTACGACGAGGCTTCATGGTCGTACTTCGTGAAGCTCTCGACGGCGAAAACGTCGTCCGCAAGTGAGGACGAAGCCGTGAGGAACACCGTTGTCAGCGCGGCGACAAGCGAAAAGACAGCCTTTTTAGTCATAATCCGATAGTCCTTTGACGCTTCCAAGGGGAAGCGCTGCACATTATACCAAAAATTTGGCGGCGATAGTGTAATTTTTTGGGGGCCATCAAGAAATCAAGCCGCGCATGTAGCCGAGGGCGAACGCCATGCCGGCAGGGTTCCCGACGTGTTGCGGAAGTGGACGTAGCCGATCCGTCCCGACGAAGCGAACTCCTCGATGGCGGCGTAGATGTCGATGCCGCGCATCGTCGAGACCGTCCCCTGGCAGAACTCGAGGCAGTTCGCGGGCGAATCGACGAGCGCGAGGAGCTTCCGCATTCCCTCCACTGAGGTGAGCGGTCGGAACGTCCCCTTCAGGTAAGCGATCGGCGGGTCGTCGGGATGCGCGCAGAGCTTCATGCCGTATTTCTCGGCCACGGGACAGAGGTTCTCGAGGAAATACTTGAGCCGCGCCCAATGCTGCTCCGGCGTGGTGGGCGGCAGCACGTCCACCGCGCTCCGGCGCTCGATCTCGGTGTTGAACCAGAACCGCCGCGAGGGGAGCGGCGAATGGTCCACCTTGTCCTCATCGAACTTCTTGATCGCCGCCGCGCCGCGCCCGTCGCCGTTGTTGACCTCCGAGTAGTAACCCTGCACGCCGCAGCAGCTGAAGTTGTAGCCGAAGCATTTGATGCCGACCTCGCCCGCGTTCGACACGGTCTGGACCAGGTTCGCCATCTGCTCGTCCTTGCCGGGCTCGTCGAGCACCACGTGGTCGATGTGCTGCGGGTGGAAGTTCTCGATTCCCTCCAGCACGAGGCCGTGCTTCTTCGCCTGGAGGAAGATGCGCTCGAAGTCCTCCGCGTGCCACACGCCGTCGCCCGCGCCGAACGGCACCCACGCGATCACGGTCTCGCACCCGAGCTGACGCGCCATCGCGAGATGCCGGTCGCTCCATTTTTCGGGATGCATTGCCAATCCAAGTTTCATTCCTGTACCCGATCCTTTCTGAATGTCCAGAAGAACGAAGCGGCGATCGCCGCCGCCCCCAAGAGATAGCCGCCGCCGAGAATTGAGAACCCGATCTCGAACCCGCGCACGCCGTACTTGTCCGAAAGCGCACCGATCGCCATACGCTGCGACGGCCGCCCACACGCCCGCGACAGACGGAGAAAGGCCGATCAGCACAAGCGTCGGCGCGCCCAGAAGCATCGAAACAGCCTGCAGCCCCAGCCTGAACCGCGGACGCCGCTTGACCATCGCATCCGTGAGAAACGCCCCCAGCATGATCGCCGCGAACGCGGCCAGATGGTGGTAGAGCATCGTGCCGTTCCCCGCCGCCCCCACGGACAGGTCGAACTTCCGCGCGATGAACTTCGGCGCCCAGCTGAGATAGGCGTTGTTGGCGAACACGATCGCGATGAACCCTCCGCTCGCCAGCAACGCCGACGGATTGCAGAAGTAGGCGCGAAGAGATTGCGAGATTGTGGAATTGTGGAATTGGACTGCGCTTGGCCGGGGCACGCGTCCCGCGTGACCATTCCCACCGTCCCTCAACGCCCACACGAACGCCACGCCCAGCAGGAAGCCGAGTCCGCCGAACGTGAAGAACACGGGCCGCCATCCGCCGAACAGCTTGAGCGGCGACGGAGCGCGTCTCCTTGTGGTGCGAGGCGATCAGGGCGTAGGCGCTCGGCACGTAGAACGATTCGCCGCCGCCCGTCGCGATGGAACGGAAGAAGACAAGTCCGCACACGCCCCCCACGAGTCCTGTGCAGGCCGTCATGAGCGACCAGAACACGAGCGACGCCGTGATGATCCACTTGCGGCTGAACCTGTCGCCCAGGAAACCGGCGAGCGGAGTCGTCACGGCGAGCGTACAGAAGAGCGAAGTGTTCACGAAGCCGATCTGGAGATCCGTCAGATGAAGCTCGTCCTGGATGGGAATCGTCAGCAGGCCGAACAGCACGCGGTCGGCCTGGTGGAAGAAGAAGGCGCACGCCAGGAGCGCCAGCATCACCCACTTGTAGTTCTTGCCCATCAGCGTTCCCTCATCGTGGACGTGTCGTCCTCGCAGTCCACGGGATAGAGCTGCGCGCACGAGCCGCCGTCCATCAGAAGACGCGCCCCCTGAAATGCGCGCGCGCCGGACGACGCGAGGAACATGACGGCCGCCGCCACGTCCTGCCCCGTCGCCTCGTGCCCCGTGGGCACGTTGCGGTGGCGGCGGTCCTTGATCGCGTCGGAGAGCCAGTTCCAGCGTTCCGACCAGATGTAACCCGGGGCCACCATGTTCACGCGGATGCCCAGCGGCCCCAGATCCACGCCGAGCGCCTTCACCATAGTGTCCATGCCGCCCTTGGACGTCACGTACGCGAGCCGCTTGCGGCTCACGCGCTCCGAAGAATTGGATCCTACGAACACCACCGCGCCGCGCTGGTCCGTGTGCGGGTCGCGCTCCTGCTTCATGAAGAAGCGGTTGCACGCGGCCTGCACCACACGGAAGCCGCCGAGGATGTTGACGTTCAGCACGGAAAGGAACTGCTCGTCCGTCATCTCCAGCGGCCCGCCGTGTCCGATGCCCATGTTCGCGGCGTTGGAGACGACCACATCGAGCCGCCCCGCCTCAAGCTCGATCTCGTCCATCATCGCCGTCACCTGCTTCAAGTCGCCGACGTCGCACACGATCGGCGTGAAGCCGGAATGCCCGCGCCGTTTCAGCTCGGCGGTCCCCTTCTCGACGGACTCCGCCGTCGTCCCGCAGAAGAACACCGTTGCGTCCTCCCGCAGGAACGCGTCGACGATTTCCAAACCCGTGTTCCGGCTTCCGCCGGTCACGAGAACGAAGGGGCGCACTTCTCGCGTCCACCTCCGGGAGGGACGCAATTTATTGCGTCCGATGCGGTCGCAGCAAGCTGCGACCCTCCCAAATTGAGCGAGGTCGCAACGGTCGAGGCGATCTGCTTGCCGTCCTTGTAGACGCGGTAGTAACGGTGTTCGGGCTCCTCGCTCGGCTCCCAGGCGAGCACCCCGCCCGCGATGCGAAGGCCCGCCACGGCGGTGGGTTGCCTGTCCACGTAGTCCGTGGTGAGGAACGTGATCGACTTCGCCGGAAGCGCCACGCTGAACGCGCCGTCCTTGGCGACGACCGTGCCGACGGGCGGCTGCAGGTCGTTGAACGCGTTGTAGGGCACGTGTCCGACCTCGTACACGTAGCGGCGGAACGGCTGGTGGAACGACGGTGCGCCGTCCACGCGCGTCTTCCACGAGGAGCAGTCGACCGACACGGTCTTCGCGGGGCCGCGGTTGACGAGGGCGATGGACACGGACTGGTCGGAGTTGATCACCGCGCCGCCGCGCAACATCGGATCGGCGAAGGCGCAGGGCAGCACGGTGGCGTTCTTGCGGAAGAGCTTCGCGAGCCACCCCATCGCGTAGAGCTCGGCGTACGCCCTGTAATCGCGGTCCGTCGAGCACCAGCGGAACACGCCCCACTTGTTGTATTTGGTGTCCAGACGGTAGCCGCACTTCCCGGCCTCGTAGACGGCGCGTTCCTGCGGCGAGTCGCCGTCCTCGATCACGAACGGGTCGGGGTAGTCCACGAAGCTCCAGCTCACGCACGCGAACGCCCCCTGGTTCATGGCCGCAAGCCCCACCTCGCACTTGCTCAGCACGCTTTCCTCGCATGTCTCGGGCTGACGCAAGTTGTAGCTCCTGTCGTCAACCATCACGCCGCGCTTCCCGAACGTGGGGCTGAACCCGAACTCGCCGAGGATGTAGCGCTTCGCATTGCTTGACAACGCGCGCTGCACGAGGTTCGAGAAGGAGGCGTTGCTTTCGCGCCAGAGGTTGAGGTCGTCGGCCTTGCGTCCGTACACGTACCAGTGCGTGCAGTACGCGCCCACGTAGTCGCCCATGTTCGTCCTGATCCAGTCGAGCATCGGGTAGACGTTCTTGGGGGCTTCGGGATTCGGGGAAGCCGACTCGTCGGAGGCGAGGAGACGGATGTCGAGATCGTGCCGACGGAACGCGAAGTAGAGCGCCACGTTGAACTTCCTGAAAAGCTCCCACTGCCCCTTCTGCGCGAACCAGCCCCACCGGTCCCCGTTCATCAGCTCGTTCGTGAGGCTGTAGTAGCGGATCTTGCGGCAGTTGCGCGTCTTGATCAGGTACGCGAGGTTCTTGGCGACCTTCTCGGCGTATTCGTCCGCATCAAGCTTCTCCGCAAAGGCCGGCATCGCGCACGGGACGGCGTAGAGCGTGGTGCCGGCCTTTCGGAACGTGAGGTCGTAGTAGTCGGCGAAGCGGTCGAGCTGCTCCTTCGACTCGTCGGCGAAGCCCGTGTAGACGCGCGAGAATGACGGCGAGATCTCCGCGAACGTCTTGAGGACGCGCTGGTCGCGGAAGTCGTCCGGCATGAGCGCCACGAAGTTGGCCTCCGAGTTCTGGAACCCGAACCCGCCGAACAGCCAGCGGATGTACGGTTTTGTTATCGTCACGTCCGCCGCCGACGCTCCGAGCGCCAGACCGCAAACGAGCGCGGAAATAATGATGTTTTTCATAGAGGCGACCTTCTCATGGGATGAATGGATACATAAGTATAGCATCTTTGACATGGCATAAGTTCAATATTCCCGCGCATGACGGTACTTGTAAAGTCGCAAAGTGTTCGCAGGAATCGGCTCGTCCGCATCGACTTCGCCGCGCTCCGGCTCGCTTGCCGAGACGAACTTGCCGCCGAAGGAGACGGACACCTTCGCCGGCTTGTCGTCCGCGTTCCACACGAGAATCCCCGTCTCGCCGTTCGCGCCGTCCCAGCGGTTCGCGATAATCTTCGTTCCGCCCTTCACGGTGAATCCTTCGTCCGCCTTGAACGTACCGGTGAGCAGGATCGCGCCGTGCTTCCTCCTGAAGTCGCTCACGCAGCGCAGGTAGTCGCGGTTCGCGCGCCACGTCTCGGACTGCATCAGCTGTATCTCGCCCGGCTTGGAGCGGATATTGTCGTAGTATCGTGGCGCCGGCGCCTCTCCACGCTCCACGTAGTCCCGGTCTGCCCGGTAGCGCACCTCGAAATCGACGCGCAGGTTCGCGACCGCGCAGCCGTTCGCGCGCGTACGCGTGCAGAGCGACGTGTTGTTGCGGTCGGTCATGACCAGCTCCGGGAACGTGTAGAACGTCATCTCCGGATACATGTCGCACGAAACGCCCTCGACAAAACGACACGTTGTAGCCGGCGTCCGTCACGTAGAACAGCCCCTGGTAGAAACCGACGGAGTCGAGGATCGTGTCGTTGAACGCCTCGCTCCACAGCACGAATTCAGGATCGACCTTCTGCATCTCGCCGATCACGTCGAGAAGCATCGTCTCGCGGTCATGCGTGAAGACGAATGCCCCCGGCCGGTGGCCATGGCGCGCGTCGAAACAGAGACTCGGCCACTGCTTGCCGATCTGGTCGTAGAAAAAGCCCTGGAAGCCGAGCTCCTGCGCGTCGCGGCAGATTTTCCGCATCTGGGCGCGCCAGTCGGGCGCGGAGGGACAAGCCACGTCGAACGTCATGCCGGGGTGGTTCTTGAACTTGACCCAGTGCTCGCTCATCGTCTTCC
>CACWSW010000391.1 GCA_902763655.1 uncultured bacterium | reverse complement strand
AAGCGCCAAAGCGGCACATAACCATTCCCTAGGACCAATCATTTTCTCGTTCAAGGCGCTAACTCCTTTCCCTTCTTGTCGCTGTCAGAGGCTCTCGGGCGTCTTCTCGATCGGCAACCATACGCGGAAGGACGAATCGTCGCCCCAGGTGTTGCCGGCGGAGGCGTAGTCGCAGAAATCGATCACCGAAGGATACTTCTCGCCCGCGTTCTTCGTGTGGACGCCCGTCATGAACAGCCCCATGAACGTCGCGTAGAAGCAGTCGTCCTGCGTGCGCGTGCGGAAGATCTGCGGCTTGTCCACGTTCGCCCAACGCGCGAGCACCTCCGAGATGTCGCCGCGCCCGAAGCGGGCGTCGCGCGCGAGGAGGAGCGGCCCCACGGTGAATGCGGCGCAGCCGTTGAGGCGGTGGCCGATGGGCGTGAAGTCGAAGCGGATGTCGATCTGGTCGCCGCATTTCCACTCGCGGTCGATTGCAAGGTAAGATCCCGCCTTCGCGCCGGCGACCGCCTGCGGCTGTCCGCCCACGGACTTCACCGTGACGTGCGTCGCAGCACTCCACGACGGAATGCGGAGCTTCAGCTTGAAGTTCTTCGGCTCGCGTTCGCGGTAGCGGATCGACACGGTGTCCATCTTCGGGTAGAGCGTGTAGGTTTCAAGGGATATCTTCTCGCCCGTCTTCGGCCACACGACGGACGCGGTGCCGGAGGCGTAGAGGTTCATCATCACCGCGTCCTGGTCCGCCGTGAGGAGCGCCGTGAGGAACGCGAGGTAGCCGCGCGGGCCGTTCGCGTTGCAGCAGTTCGTGTGCAGGCGGCTGTGGTCCTCGCCCAGATGGCGCCGGCCGGAGAGCGAGGTGTACTGCACGAAGTGGCTACCGTCGGGGCGCTGCGAGGCGAGATAGGCGTTGTAGAAGGTCTTCTCGATCTCGTCGGCCCACTTCGGGTCGGAGGTGGCGACGAGCAGCTCGCGGCAGAAGCGGAGCCACGTGGTCACCACGCACGTCTCGTTCTCGTAGATGTACGTGTCCGTCTGCTTCGCCGCGCCGCCGTACCAGTTCTCGTGGCACGAGGCGCCGCCGGAAATGTTCACCTCCGTGGCGGCGATGTCCTTGCCCGTCTTCACGCACGCCTCGAGCGCGCGCTTGTCGCCGGTGACGCGCGCCCACGCGAGAAGGCCCTGGTAGCAGCTCATCATCTCGTAGCTCTTGCGGCTCGAGAGCACCCAGAACTTCTTCGGGTCGGGGTCGGTCACGCGCTCGCCCGGCAGCACGCCCGCGAGAGCGCTCCGGATGAGCTGCGGCGAGCGCTCGCCCTCGTCGAGCTGCGAGACGATGTAGCGCGCGAACTCGAGGTAGTCCTTGTTGCCCGTGCGCTCGTAGATTTTCAGGATCACCTCCAGCATCGAGCAGCTGGGGAGTCCGCGCCAGCAGCCCGTCTCGTTCAGGTTGCGCTTGCCCGGACCGAAGATGCCCATCACGTAGCGGGCGAGGCGTTCGGCCGCGGCGAGGGCCGCCTTGTCGCCCGTGTACTCGTACCACGTCATCAGGCCGAGCATCGTGTACTTGTTACCCCAGAGATCCCAGCCGCCGGCGGCGCGGCGGTCCTTCGGGTAGTTGCCGATGTAGCCGTCGGATTCCTGGTTGGAGATGACCTCCTTCACGGAGGCGGCGATCTTGGCCTTGAGCGCCTCGTCGTGCGTGTAGAACGCGAACGGCACGGCGGAGAGCATGTACTTGCCCCAGAACTCGGTCTGCCACGCGCCCGGCTCGGCCGGATAGCGGAACTCGCGCGCGAAGTACATGGGATCGGTCGCGCACACGTGGTTCGCGATGCATGCGTTCATCCGGTCGGCCACCGGGCCGTAGATGCGCACGTCGTCCATCGCGTTCGCCGCCGCCGCGGCCTGAATCGCGGCAACAACCGCGACCCCGCCCAAAAACATCTTGCTTGTCATCTTGTTGTCCTTTCGGTTCGGATTTTCAGAAAAGCGACATTATTCTATCATAAATACACCGGACGAGGCAGAGTTTTAAGGCACCAGACGCACGAAGCCGGAAGCGAGCGGGGGCAGCTCCACCGACAAGACGGCTGGCGAGGCGAGCGTGGCCGACACACCGGCATCCGGTGCGGCGGCGCGGAAGGCCGCACCCAGCTTGACAGTGGCCGTCACTCGTTCACGGTTGGCGTTGCTGAGAAGCAGCCACGTCTCGCCGTCGGCAGTTGTCCACGTGCGGCACAGCAGGTGCGCGGCGTCGGTGGTCGCCGACGGACCGGGGTCGGAGAGGATGATCGCCTCGCGCCGCTTGACGGACGCCATCACGGCCTTCACGTCGCCCATCGCCTTGTCGTAGTCCGCCCCCTTGAGATTCTTCCGCATCCCGTGGAACGCATACGGCACGAGTCCGTTCGCGCCGGCAGCAATCGCCTGCCAGAACATGGAATCCAGTTCCTCCCGCGTGGGGAAGCGGAACTCGGGATTGGT
>CACWSW010000390.1 GCA_902763655.1 uncultured bacterium | reverse complement strand
AAGAAATGAAGAAATACGTGTGCCCCATTTGCGGCTATGTGCATGAAGGCAACGAGCCGCCGGAGAAGTGCCCGCAGTGCGGTTGTGCCGGAGCGAAGTTCCTCGTGAAGGAAGCGACCGACAAGATGACCTGGGCCTGCGAGCACGAGATCGGCGTGGCCAAGGGCCTTGACGCCGAGGTCGTTAAGGGCCTCGAGATGAACTTCACGGGCGAGTGCACGGAAGTTGGCATGTATCTGGCGATGAGCCGCCAGGCCGAGCGCGAGGGCTATCCCGAGATCGCGGACGCGTACAAGCGCTATGCCTTCGAGGAGGCCGAGCATGCGGCGAAGTTCGCCGAGCTGCTGGGCGACGTGCTGACGAAGTCCACGAAGAAGAACCTCGAGCTTCGCGCGGCGGCCGAGCAGGGCGCGTGCGAGGGCAAGCTCCAGCTCGCCAAGCGCGCGAAGGAGCTCGGCTACGACGCGGTCCACGACACTGTCCACGAGATGGCCAAGGACGAGGCGCGCCACGGCGCGGGCTTCGAAGGTCTGCTGAAGCGCTACTTCAAGTAAGAAGGAGAGGACGGAATGAAATACGTTTGCAAGATCTGCGGTTACGTGTACGATCCGGCCGACAACAACGGCGTGGAGTTCGCCGACCTTCCTGACGACTGGACCTGCCCGATGTGCGGCGTCGGCAAGGACCAGTTCGAGCCGGCTTGAGGTCAAGATCACGGTTAGGGGGACATGATCCCCGTATCGGATCGGCACGTGCGTTCGCGCGTGCCGATTCTCGTTTCGCGAAAACGCGATAGGCAGTCCGCGGGAAATATGGTAAAATTTTCGGCTACAGGAAGAAGGTCATAAGCATGAGCGTTAAAAAACTGTTGTCGGGCAACGAGGCCGTGGCGCATGGCGCCGCGCAGGCGGGATGCGTGGTGGCGAGCGCCTATCCGGGCACGCCGTCCACCGAAATCTTGGAAAACATCGCGGCGTTCAAGGACACGGTCCGCTGCGAGTGGGCCGTGAACGAGAAGGTGGCGATGGAGACCGCGATCGGCGCGTCCATCGCCGGCGCGCGGTCGCTCACCGCCATGAAGCACGTGGGCCTGAACGTGGCTATGGACCCGCTCATGACGTACACCTACGTGGGCGCGACTGGCGGCATGGTGATCGTCACGGCGGACGATCCCGGCATGCACTCCTCGCAGAACGAGCAGGACAACCGAAACATCGCCAAGTTCGCGCGCGCCCCGATGTTCGAGCCTTCCGACTCGCAGGAGGCGTACGACATGACGCAGGCCGCTTTCGAGATTTCCGAGAAGTACCGGGTGCCGTGCTTCCTGCGCCTCACGACGCGCACGAGCCACTCCAGCTCGCTCGTGAACCTGGGCGACTTCAACCCCGAGCCGCATCCGCTCGTCCCGTACAAGAAGGACATCTCGCGCACGATTCCAGTGCCGATGTTCGCGCGCGGCCAGCGCCTTGCCGCGCAGAAGCGAGCGCTGGAGATGTCGAAGGCCGCGAGCCGCAGCAAGTTCAATCGCATCGAGCCCGGCAAGAAGCAGGTCGGCATCATCACGAGCGGCGTCGCCTACCAGTACGTTAAGGAGGTGTTCCCCGAGTTCACCGTGCTGAAGCTGGGCTGGACGAACCCGTTCCCGGCCGACCTCGTGAAGAAGTTCGCGAAGACAGTGCGGCACGTGCTCGTGGTGGAGGAGCTCGATCCTTTCCTGGAGGAGCAGGTGCGCGCGCTCGGCATCAAGGTGCAGTCGCACAAGACCGAGCTCAACATGCTCGAGCTGAACCCGGATCGCCTCCAGAACCTGCGCCACGAGCTGCTGCGCGACGTGGAGCGGGCCAAGGCCAGCCGCCCCGACACGACACTCCCCACGCGCCCGCCCGTACTTTGCGCGGGATGCGGCCACCGAGGCGTGTTCTACGTCCTCAACAAGCTGAAGGCAACTGTTACTGGCGACATCGGATGCTACACGCTGGGCGCGTTTCCGCCTCTCGACGCGATGGACACGACCATCTGCATGGGCGCCTCCATCGGCAACGCCGCCGGCATGCGCAAGGCGGGCCTGAAGGGGCGCATCTGCGCGGTGCTGGGCGACTCGACGTTCTTCCACAGCGGCCTCACCGGCATCCTCTCGGCGCACTACAACGGCACGCCCGTGACGACCATCGTGCTCGACAACCGCATCACGGCCATGACCGGCCACCAGGACAATCCCGGCACGGGCAAGACGCTCGCTGGCGATCCCGCTCCCGTGACGGAGATCGCGGACGTGGCGAAGGCCATGGGCTACAAGAAGGTGGTCAAGGTGTCCGCCGACGACCTTGCGGAGCTCGAGAAGGTGCTCAAGGACGCGATGGACGGCGACGAGGGCGCGGTGATCATCGCGTACGCGCCGTGCCGCATCGCCGCCAAGCTCACCAAGGAAGGCCTGTGCGAGGTCGACGAGAAGAAGTGCAAGGCGTGCGGCGCGTGCTTCAGGCTGGGCTGCCCGGCCATCACGCGCGGCAAGGAGACCGCGCCCGGCCGCTTCCAGATGAAGATCGACCCAACCCAGTGCGC
>CACWSW010000389.1 GCA_902763655.1 uncultured bacterium | reverse complement strand
TGGTGGGCTATAGTGGATTCGAACCACTGACCTCTTCCATGTCAAGGAAGCGCTCTAACCAACTGAGCTAATAGCCCGAAAAGCGGAAAGAGTTTACCAAAATATGCCGACGGGGTCAATGCGGAAATCAAAGTATGGTATAATTTCCGCATGGACGACAAATCGATAGAGAGCTGGCTGAGGGACGGATTCTCGGCCGCGTTTCCCGAAAACGACTTCTCGCACGTGAGGGCGCTGCCCGCCACGGACGCGAAGTTCGGCGACTTCCAGTGCAACGACGCGCTGGCGGCGGCCAAGACTCTGCGGCAGCCGCCGCGAAAGATCGCGGAGGCCGTGTTCGCCAAGCTGAAGGAAAGCCAGCCGCCGTTCGTGGAGAAGCTGGAGCTCGCCGGCCCCGGATTCCTCAACATCACCGTCTCCGCCGACTGGCTGGCCTCCCAGCTCCTCAACATCTCAACATCTCAACACCTCAACATCCCGCAGACAGGCATCGGCAAGAAGGTGGTGATAGACTACTCGTCCCCGAATGCCGCCAAGCAGATGCACATCGGCCACATCCGCTCCACCGTGATCGGCAACGCCATCGACCGCATCTACCGCGCGCTCGGCTACGACGTGATCGCCGACAACCATCTCGGCGACTGGGGCACGCAGTTCGGCATCCTCATCAAGGGCTACCGCGAGTGCCTCACCCAGGAGGAGCGCGACAACCTCACCGTCGCCAACCTCGAGAAGTGCTACGTGCTGTCGTCCTCGAAGGCGAAGGAGGACGAGGCGTGGAAGAACGCCTGCCGCGAGGAGCTCGTGCGCCTGCAGCAGGGCGATCCGGACGACGTGGCGCTCTGGAAGCGCTTCATCGAGATCTCCATCGCGGAGTTCGACCGCATGTACGCGAAGCTCGGCGTGAAGTTCGACACGTACCGCGGCGAGTCCTACTACAACGACCTCATGCCGGGCGTGGTGGAGCAGCTGAAGAAGGCCGGCCTCGCCGAGCCCTCCGAGGGCGCGCTCATAGTCAGGTTCGACGCCGAGAAGCTGCCCGTCGCCATCGTGCAGAAGTCCGACGGCGGCTTCAACTACACCACCTCCGACATCGCGTGCGTTGAGAGCCGCGTGAAGGACTACGATCCCGAGCGCATCATCTACGTGACGGACGACCGCCAGCAGCTCCACTTCCGCCAGTTCTTCATCATTTGCGCGAAGCTCGGCTACACCACGAAGCTCGTGCACGTGCCGTTCGGCCTCATGAGCTACGGCGGCAAGGCCATCTCCACGCGCGAAGGCAACCTCATCAAGCTCGACGACCTGCTCGCCGAGGCCGTGCGGCGTTCGCTGGAGATCGTGAAGGATCGTGGCGGCGACGAACGCCTGGCCGAGCAGATCGGCTTCGGCGCCGTCAAGTACGCCGACCTCTCGCACGACCCGGCCACGGCGATCGACTTCGACTGGGACAAGGCGCTCGCGCTCGAGGGCAACTCCGGCCCGTACCTGCAGTACGCCTACGCGCGCGTGTGTTCCTTGATGGACAAGGCGGCGGCGGTGGATGGCGCGGACGGCGGTGGAACGCCGTCCCTGCCGGGCGAGGCGCAACAGCCAACTCCCAGCTACCAGCTATCGACTCCCAGTCCTGCGGGCGGCGGAGAACTACAAGCCGTCCGTGCTGGCGGACTACCTTTTCCAGACGGCGCAGCTCTACTCGAGCTTCTACCAGCGCTCGCCGATCCTGAAGAGCGAGCCGGAGGTGCGCGACGCGCGCCTGGCGCTCTGTGCGCTCTTCGGCAAGGTGCTGGCGAAGGGGCTTTCTCTCCTCGGCATCGAGACGCCGACGCGAATTTGAAACAAACGAAAGGAATCACGACATGATCAACACCCACCGCATTTTCCCGGCCGCCTGCATGGCGGCGGTCGCTCTCGCCGCCAGCGCGGCTGTCAAGGTGCAGATGCCCCCCACCTGCACGAATCCGGACGGTCTCGCCGTAGACCCGCAGGACAGGCTCGTGATCGCCGCGCCGAACAACGCCCGCACCCAACCCGGCGCCATCTTCCGCCTGGACGCTCCCGGCGGCACGCCGTACCTGTGGTTCGTCGTTCCGCCGCACCCGGAGACAGGCGTCGCCGCGCCGATGGGCATCTGCTTCGGCCCAGAGGGCGAGCTGTACGTCTGCGACAACCAGAAGGACTCCAAGGGCCGCCTCTTGCGCGTGACGTTCAAGGACGACAAGCCGCTCGCCGTCGAGACGGTCGCTTGCGGCCTCGAGAACGCGAACGGCGTGAAGTACCTGAACGGCCGCCTGTACATGACGCAGGCGTTCCTGCGGAAGCTGCCGCGCGATGACGGCCACCTGCCGAGCGGTCTGTACATGTTCTCCGCCACCGACCGCAACGTGAAGGTGACCAACACCGCCGCCGACCCGCAGCTCGTGTTCACCGACCACACGGTCGGCAAGATCCGCGTGGGCATGAACGGCGTCGCCGTGGATGCCAAGGGAACCATCTACGTGGACAACTACGGCGAAGGGCGCATCTGGAAGCTGACGCCCGGCGCGGACGGGCGCATCGCGGCCAGCGAGCTGTTCGCATGGCAGGACATGAAGACGCCGGACGGGCTGTGCACGGACGCGGAGGGCAACGTCTATACGGCCGACATGCATGCCGGCGCGGCGGTGAAGGTCGACCGCAAGGGCGCGGTGACGACGGTCGCGAAGGACTGCTTCACGAAACCGAGCGAACCGTGCGTGTGGCGCGGCAGGCTCTACATCTCCGACTACGGCTCGACGACCCTCACGGAAATCCCGCTGGCGCGCTGAGCGACGCCGCGCGGGCTTGCATCTGAAGCGAACAGGACGGAGGAATGGACATCATGTCTACCGAAATGAGCAGACGGACAATGGTCAAGCTGGCCGCGGGCGCGCTGTGCGCCGGGGGCAGCTTGACGGCCGCGGCGGAAGAGCAGCAGGCAGGCGCCGAGGACGCGCTCGACGTGTGGCAGCGGGAGACGGACCTCGTCTCCGCCGGCACCTACGGCAAGTACCGGCAAGACGGCAACACGCGCTCGCTGGCGTCGCTGGAGAAGCTCGAGATGTCGTTCGAGAAGGTGTTCAGGGAGGCGCGCGAGGTGAAGGTGGAGGACAAGCCGGCCGTCTGGAGCGTCTACAACATGGGGTACGTGGTAAAGACGCGCGAGGCGCTCTTCTCCATCGACCTTGTCCACAGGCGCGCCCCCGAGCTCGCGCCGTACCTCGACTTCGAGCTCGTCACGCACAACCACGCCGACCACTTCCACAAGGAGCTGTACCAGGCGATGGACGGTGCCGGGAAGACGGTAATCTCCAACTTCCTCGACAACTACGGCACCCGCAACTGGAAGAAGGACGGCGGCTACACCCGTGCCGTCAAGACGTTCAAGATCAAGGACGTCGAGATACGGACAGCGCTCATCGACCACAACGAATACCTCATCGACTTCACGACCGCGTTCGAGATCCGCTATGGCGATTTCATCCTCTACCATACCGGCGACAGCGGACGAGGAACGGAACCAAAGCTCGGAACCGTATGGGGGAAGCCGGATCTCTGGCTTTTCTTCCCCGGGTGCGGGATCGACGTGGCGGCGGCGACGCGCAAGGTGGAGGCGAAGCGGATCGTGTTCGGGCACCTGTGGGAGCTTGGACACAGGACGGGTCGCCTGACCACGCCGATGATCCGCAAGGCGCTTGTCAAGGCCGAGCCCGCGTGCAAGGCGGTCTCGGCGGCGCTCTGGGGCGACCGGGTCCTGTAGGACCGAATAAGGCATCGCATAAAAAGAAAGGAGCGGCATAATATGCCCATGAAAAGCACGAGATTGCTTTTGTTGTCGTTGTTTGCCGGGTGCGGGTTGGTCGCGCATGGCGCGGCGGAGCTGGTGCTGGCGGAGCGTGGGAAGCCGGCCGATCGGAGGATCGTGGTTGCAGAAGCTGCGCCACCGTCCTTGAAGTATGCGGCCGAGGAGCTGCAATTTTACGTGAGGAAGCTCACCGGCGTGGAGCTGGCGGTGGCGGACGTAATAAATTGCGTCCCTCCCGCGGGAGGGTCGCAGCTTGCTGCGACCGCCAAGAGTGCGGCGTCGATCCGCCTGGAACTGACGGACGAATTTGGCACGGACGGCTTCCGCCTGACGGCGCGTCCGCCCGACCTCGTCATCCGCGGCGGCGTGCGCGGCTGCCTGTACGGCGTGTACGAGCTGCTGGAGACGTAC
>CACWSW010000388.1 GCA_902763655.1 uncultured bacterium | reverse complement strand
GCGGGGACGTCCTACGAACATGTCGTCGGCACGTCGCCCGCAAAGGTGCTTCTCACGTGGCAGTGGCAATCCGCCGGCACGATGTTGCTCTTCCGGTAACATGCTAAAACGTTAGCGGCGCGCCACGCGCCGCTAATTCGCGCGTCGGCGCACCACGCATACAACAAAAAACGAGGAGTGCAAGTCATGAGGTTCATTTTCCTTTCACTGGTGGCGCTGGCCGTCGGCTTGTCCTGCCGTGCGGCTGAGGATGGCACCCTTCTCCCGACGGGCGGGTTTCGCATCCGCGACCCGTTCGTGCTGGCCGAGAGCGGCACGTACTACCTCTACGAGGCCAAGCCGTGGAGCGGCGGGCGCGGCGTGAACGTGTTCACGTCGAAGGACCTCAAGAGCTGGACGCCGAAGGTGCCGGTGATGGAACTGCCGGCGTCGAACGCCTGCACCGCGGTGTGGGCGCCGGAGGTGCACAAGTACAAGGGGAAATACTGGCTGTTCACCACGCTCACGTTCCCCCAGGATCCTTCCCGTCCCGTCAGGAAGATGCTGCAGGACGGCTACAAGGGGGGCGAACCCCAGCCGCGCGGCGTGTGGGTGTTCCGGAGCGACAGCCCGATGGGGCCGTTCACGCCGGTGAAGGAAGGTTCCGTCACGCCGTACGAGTGGATGTGCCTGGACGGCACGCTGTGGGTGGAGGACGGCAAGCCGTGGATGGTGTTCTGCCACGAGTGGGCGCAGACGGGCAACGGGCGCATGATGGCCGCGCCGCTCTCCGACGACCTGTCGCGCTTCACGTCCGAGCCCGTGGAGCTGTTCAAGGCGACGGACGCGCCGAACGGCGGCGTGGTGACGGACGGGCCGTTCCTCTGGCGGGAGAAGGGCGTCGGCCTGCGGATGATCTGGTCGAACATGCTGAAGGGCAAGGGCTACTGCGTGATCCAGTGCCGCTCGAAGACCGGCAAGGTGACGGGCCCCTGGCACATGCACACGCCGCTCTACACGCACGACGGCGGGCACGGCATGCTTTTCCGCACGTTCGAGGGCGAACTCATGCTCGCGCTCCACCAGCCGAATGCCAGCCCCGACGAGCGGATGCGCCTCTACCCCCTCTACGCAACGTGGGAGGGCTTCGCGCGGGCGGACTGGCAGCCGTTCGGTCCCACGTGGCAGGCGCAGTGGACGCCCGCGTTCGAGGCGGCGATTGACGCGCGCATCGAGCGGCACCGCAAGGCGGACGCCGTCGTGGACGGTCTGCCGCCCGGCCCGGAGGTGAAGGTGGAGCAGACGTCCTCGCAGTTCCTCGTGGGCTGCAACATGTTCAACTTCGACCAGCTCGGGTCCGACGCCCTGAACGCCGAGTACCGCGCCGCCTTCACGAACCTCTTCAACGCTGCCACGCTCGCCTTCTACTGGAAGAACATGGAGCCGAGGGAAGGGCAGTTCCGCTTCGAGTCGGGTCCGCGCGACCTGCCGGAGTTCTGGAACGCGTTCGACCATGAGAAGGACGACGCGTACAAGCTCGTGGAATGGCGCCGGCCCGCCCCCGACCGCCTGATCGAGTTCTGCAGGGCGAACGGCGTGGCCATGCACGGCCACACGCTCATCTACGTGGCCTGGTCGCCGGACTGGCTGTGGGATGTGGCCACCACGCCCGAGAAGGCCCGCCACTGGTACGACCGCCACATCTACGACATGGCGCTCCACTATGGCGACGCGATCCCGCAGTGGGACGTGGTGAACGAGAGCCTGAACCGCGACTCCACGCGCGAGAGCCCCGACGACGCGAAGAACTGGTTCACGGGGCGGCGTCCGGGCGTGGTGCTGCCGCCCGACTACACGCGCCGGGCGTTCGAGCTGGCCAACCGCCTCTTCCCGAAGAACGTGCGCCTCGCGGTGAACGACGCCTGGACGATCGCGAACGACGCCTACGCGGCCTTCGCGCAGAAGCTCATCCGCGACGGCGCGCGCGTGGACGAGGTCGGCTACCAGAAGCACATCTTCAATCCGCGCGACCTGCTGTCCGTGGCCTCGGGCTTCCCCTGCCTCACGAACAGCCAGACGTGGGACGTGGCGGACGAGACGAACCGGCTCGCCGAGATCGACGCGCGCACGGCCCGCCCCATCCACATCAGCGAGGTGACGATTCCGTCCCCGCGCGGGCTCGCCGGTCTCACGGACGCGGAGGCCGACGCGATCCAGGCAAGGGTCGCGCGCGCCTACTACCGGCTCTGGTTTTCGTGGCCCAGCGTGGAGCGCATCACCTACTGGAACCTCGTGGACGGCCTCGGCGCGAAGAACGAGCGCATGAGCTCCGGCTGGTACAACCGGGACATGACGAAGAAGGCCGTGTGGCACGCGATGGACCGGCTTTTCAACCACGAGTGGCGCACGCGCCTGACGGCGAAGGCCGACGCCTCCGGGCGACTCTCCTTCCGCGGGTTCAAGGGGCGCTACCGGCTCACCTGGCGGCGCGCCGACGGCACGACCGAAACTCGCGCGCTGGTCCTCGAACGCTGAAAAACGGCGTGTTGCGGGGTGAGCAAAACGGGAATACTTCGGGCGAGCAAAATGGGACGCCTTGTAGGCCCGTGGATCCCTGTAAACATTGGCTTTGAGGATTGGTTC
>CACWSW010000387.1 GCA_902763655.1 uncultured bacterium | reverse complement strand
GATGGAAGGTTCCGTGCCCACGCCCCACGGCGCGATCCGCGTGTCGGTGCGCGACGGCACGGCCACCGTGACAGGTCCGGCCAAAGGTCGCGGCGTGCTCGTCTGGAACGGCGGACAGCGCCCGATCGCCCCTGGAGAGACTGTGACAGTAAAGTAAAAGGAGCCATGTGACATGAAAATAAGAGTTGCCATGGTCTTTGTCCTGGGGGCCGTTGCCCTCGGAGCGGGGACGGCTTTCGCGGAGTTCAAGGCCGGTTTCGCCCGGGTGGACGCCACGCCGCCGCTCGGGATCCCGATCGTCGGGTATTTCCACAAGCGCATCGCCGACGGCGTTCTGGATCCGCTCTACCTTGACTGCGTGGCGGTCTCGGACGGCACGAACAACGCGCTCATCTACTGCGTCAGCAGCTTGGGCTTGGGCAAGGCCTTCATGGGGAAGGCCGCGCCGGCCCTCACGGCGGCGACGGGCGTTCCGCGCGAGCGGATCTACGTCCACGCGACGCATACCCACACCGGGCCCGCCGCCTGGACGAGGTCCAGCTTCACGAAAGATGAGAACCGCCTCGTGGCAGACTACGTAGACATGTGCATCGCCAAAATGTGCGACGCCGGACGGCTCGCCCTCGCCGACATGGCCCCCGCGCGGATCGGCGTCGCCAAGACCATCTGCCGCAACGTCTCGTTCATCCGCCGCTACCGCATGAAGGACGGTTCCGTCCGTACCAACCCGGGGATAACGAACCCCAACGTGAAGGAGCCGCTCGGCACGCCCGACGAAACGCTGCAGCTCATCCGCTTCCGCCGCACGGGGGTGCCCGACATCGCCATCGTCAACTTCGGCACCCATCCCGACACCATCGGCGGCACGAAATATTCGGCCGACTGGCCGGGCGTCGTCCGCGACACGTTCGAGGCGGCCGTCGGCAACGGCGTGAAGTGCCTCTTCCTCAACGCCGCGCAGGGCGACGTGAACTGCAGCCAGCGCTTCCCGCCGCCCGGACGTGCCGCGCTCAACGCCGAGCGCAAAACGCGCCCAAAGGCCCTTCCCCTCTATGTGGGCAGGTCCGTGGCCGGCGCGGCGCTGTCGGTGTGGGACGTATGCGAGGAGATCCCGGCTGGACCCGTCCGCGGCATCGTCGCCAATCATCCGATGCCGGCGAACAAGCCGACAGCCGACGAGCTCAAGTGGGTGGAGCTGTTCGACGCCGGCCGCAAGAACGAGATCCCGTTGGGCAAGATGGAGATCATGACGCTGACCAGCCCCAGCTCGCGCGTCCGCATGCTGAAGACGGACCACATCAGCCTCTTCGTATCCACGTTGGCCATCGGCGACAACCTCGCGTTCGCGGGCCTGCCGTGCGAGCCTTTCGTCGACATCGGCCGCGCGATCAAGAAACGCTCGCCGTTCCGCACGACGATCATCACGTGCCTCACCAACGACAGCGTTGGCTACATCGCGTCGACCAAGGCCCATGCCGATGGCGGTTACGAGGGACTGTCGTCGTGGCTCGCGGCCCCCACGGGCGATCTCCTCGTGGACGCCCAGGTCAAACAGCTGATGTCCCTGAAGGAAAACCAAAAAGGCGCCCACGACGGCATCAAGAACGAGCGCGTGGAGTAGGATGCGCGTTGCGCCAGGCGCGCATGGAGACGCCGTAGCGCTTGAGGAAGGCCGCGCGAAGCGCGTTTTCCGTTTGCCAGCCGCAGAGGTGCGCGATCGCGCCGAGGCGCTGCGACGGAACCCGCAGCAGGAGCTCCACGCGCTCGAAGCGGACGCGGTTGATCTCGTCCTTGATCGTGCTTCCCGTGGCGCGGATGAAGTCCATTTCCGCGAGGCGCCGCGACCCGGGAATCTGCGCGGCCACGTCGGCCGCGGAGATTCCCTCGCACGCGCGTTCGCGCACGTAGGCGAGCATTTTCGCGACGCGCGGCGGCGTGCCGCTCCCCGTGGGCGTGGAGCCGCGGCGCATGAGGCCAAGCGCGCCGTATGTCTCGCGGATGGGTCCGGCGGACGGATCCGCCACCAGCTGGGAGAGAATTTCGCAGGTGCGGTAGCCGGCCTGCTCGAAGTCGAGGTAGACGCTGGAGAGCGCGGGATGGGCGTTCTCGCAGAGGGGGGTGTCGTCGTCGACGCCGATCACGGCCATCTGCGACGGCACGGCGATCCGCATGCGCCGCGCGAGGTCGAGCACGTAGACGGCCTGGTAGTCGTTCTCGGCCATCACCGCGCGCCTTCTCGGAGCGGAAGCTCTCCTTGCGGCCGAACACGGCGCAGTCGAGTCCGTGCAGGTGCAGGATGCTCCGGAACTCCGCCTCGCGGTCGCGGCTCCAGAAGTGGTTGCCGGGGGAGGCGATGAACGCGAAGGACTGCAGCCCCGCCTTGAGCAGCTCCATCGCGGCGCGCGCGCCGGGGCCTTTCGGGGAGGGATTGATGTACGACGCCCACGCGGGGAGCGTGCGCGGGTCGCGGCCGAGGAACACCGTCGGTATGCGGGCAAAGTCGGCAGGATCGAAGAAACCCGACTTCTCCCCCGAGCATTCCACGAGGCAGCCGATTGGCTTCCAGAGGTCGATGAGCTCGCGCACGCGGGGGCGCCCGTGCGCGGGCTCGACCACCTGTATGCGCCAGCCGCGCGTCCGCGCGAAGCGGAACGCGCCATCCTGTTCCTTGCGCCAGGCCTGTCGCCTGGAGGTGTGGAAGAGAAGCACCGTTTCCATGACGGCGAGAGTATACCACAAAATCGTCTGGCGTTTCGCATTATTGGCGTAATTTTTTTGCGCTGATTTGTCGGTTCTGGCACTTGCTTGGCGTATAATGTGCGGTGCCTCGGCGTAAGAGGCAGAAGGACACTCAAAATGACAAACGACGAACTCCAATCCTACATCGACAAGTACAAGAAGCTCCTCCTCGAATCGGTGGAGTGGTGGCAGAAATACACCCCCGACACAAAGCACGGCGGGTTCTACAACTACCTCGGCCGCGACGGCAAGGTGCTCTTCACGGACAAGAACGTGCGCCAGCAGGGACGGCTCGTCCTCCTCTTCGCGCGCGCCTACAACGAGATCGAGAAGCGCCAGGAATGGCTCGACCTCGCGCTCCAGGGCATGAAGTTCATAGAGGACCACTGCTTCGACGACCGCGACGGCCGCACCTACTATGACGTCACCGAGGACGGCCGCCCCGTGCGCAAGCGCCGCTACGTGGTGACCGAGCACTACACCGTGATGGGGTACATCGAGCTCTACAAGGCCACGAAGGACCCGCAGTGGAAGGAGAAGGCGGAGAAGCTCTACAAGACCATCATGATGTACTACTACAACCCCGAGCTCCTGCCGCCGAAGTTCTACCCGGCGCGGAAGGTGCGGGCCCACAACATCCCGATGATCATCTCCTGCACGTCCATCATGATGCGCCAGCTCGGCGGCGACACCTCGCTCTACGACAAGACGATCGCCACCTGCTTCAAGGAGGTGTACACCACGTTCCTTGATTACAACAAGAAGGCCCTGCGAGAGATCGTGAACGCCGACGGCACGCCCTGCGAGACGCCCGAGGGCCGCACGATCAACCCCGGACACTCGATCGAGACCTCGTGGTTCACGATGGAGGAGGCGAAGTTCCAGAAGGACGACGAGCTCCTCAAGAAGGCGCTCACGGTCCTCGACTGGTCGCTCGCCTGGGGCTGGGACGAGGTCCAGGGCGGCGGCGGCATCATCTACTTCCGCAACGTGGACGAGGCCGAGGGCCACGAGCCCGACCAGTACGAGCACGAGCTCAAGCTCTGGTGGCCGCAGAACGAGGCCATCTACGCCACGTTCCTCGCGTACACGCTCACGAAGGACGAGAAGTACCTTGATTGGTTCAAGAAGATCGAGAAGTGGTTCTTCGACCACTTCATGGATCCCGAATACGGCGAGATCATCAAGTACCTCCGCCGCGACGGCACGCCCTCCTGCACGATGAAGGGCACGCGCTGGGCCGGCGCGTTCCACTACCCGCGCATGCTCTTCAACCTCATCAAGCTCATGGAAGCGGAAAAGGCGAAGTGATCACATGACAACCCGCAAGCATTTCCTCGGGGGCGTGCTCGCCGCGGGCGTGGCGCCCATGGTCGTGCCGAACACCGTGCGCGGCGCGAACGCCCCTTCCAACCGCATCACCGTGGGCGGCATCGGCATCGGCGGCATCGGCAACGCGCAGCTGCCGCAGATGAAGAAGGCCGGCTTCGAGGTCGTGGCGCTCTGCGACCTCGACTGGCAATACGCCGAGAGGGTCTTCAAGAAGTTCCCGCAGGCGCGGAAGTACAAGGACTACGAGGAAATGCTGCGGCTCGAGGGCGACAAGGTCGACGCCGTGTACTGCGGATGCCCGGATCACTGGCACACGCTCGTGTGCCTTGCCGCCATCGCGAAAAAGAAGCACCTGTGCTGCGTGAAGCCCCTCACGCGCTTCGTGGACGAGTGCCGTCTCGTGGTGAACGCCGCGCGCAAGGCAGGCATCGCCACGCAGGTGACGGCGAACTCCAACTGCGACGAGGCATCGATGCGCCTGTACGAATACCTGAACGCGGGCGCGATCGGCGACGTCGTCGAGGCGCACGCCTGGAGCCGCCGCCCCGTGTGGCCGCAGGGCATGGTGTCGTACGCGGACTGGGAGGATCCGATCCCCGAGGGCTTCGACTGGAAGAAGTGGATCGGCCCCGCCAAGTACGTGCCATTCGCCTCAAAGTGGGGCAAGCACGCGCCCTACGAGAAGATGTCGAAGGAGGCCTGGTGCGGCGACGCGGTGTACCATCCGTTCAACTTCCGCGGCTGGTTCGAGTACGGCGCCGGCGCGCTCGGCGAC
>CACWSW010000386.1 GCA_902763655.1 uncultured bacterium | reverse complement strand
GAGCCGCCGGTGCTGGCGGACGTGGACGTGGTGGTGGTAGGCGGCTCGTCCGCCGGCGTGGCGGCCGCGGTGGCGGCCAGGCAGGCCGGGGCGCGCGTCTATCTTGTCGCGCCGCGTCCGTACCTTGGCGAGGACGTGGCGGGGAAGCTCCGCATCACGCAGGCGCAGATGTCGCTCGGGAAGGCGAAGGGCAATCCGCTCGCGCGGCAGCTGCAGCTCGCCTGCGGAGGCCCGGCCGCCATGTTCGGCGACGTCACGCCGCTCCGCATAAAGCGCACGTTCGACGAGGCGCTGCTTTCGGCAGGAGTGCCGTTCCTCACGTGGACGGTTGCGTGCGACGTGCTGAAGGACGCCGATGGGCGTCCGGCAGGCGTTCTGGCGGCCAACCGCAGCGGACTCCATCTCGTGCGCGCGAAGGCGGTGGTGGACGCCACGGAGCGCGGACATGTGGCGCGTCTGGCGGGCGTGTCGTTCGCGGACGCGCCAGGCGAGCGCACGTTCGAGCGCACAGTGATAGCGGCGGAGCCGCCTGCCGGTGCGGGCGTGAAGGTGCGCGAGTGGCCGGGCATCCACACGGTGAAGGTGCGCGGGCCGAACCACGACAAGGGCCATCCTCCGTCGGTGGACGGGCGGATGTTCACCTGCACGGTAAGGTTGCCGATGCCTGACGGCACCGCGCGGTCGTACGCCGCCGCCGAGCAGCGCGCTCGTGACCTCACCTGGACGCCGACCATGCTTGACGCTTCCGACACGCTTTTCGACGCGTCGCCCGCGAAACCTGTCTCGCAGGTCGAATACGTGTACGCGTGCGGACAGGAGACGACAGCCGGCGCCGCCATCGTGGCCGGCGCCCGCGCGGGCGCGGAAGCCGCGAATGCGGCACGGGCGCGCGGCGCCGTGGCGCCGGTGCCGTGGCGAGACGGAGAGCTGCCGGTGCTGGCGGAGTGCGACGTGTTCGTGGCCGGCGCGGGGACGGGCGGAGCGCCGGCGGCGCTCTCGGCAGCGCGGCACGGCGCGAGGACGATCGTGTGCGACTATCTCTACCGCATGGGCGGCGTGATGACGGACGGACTGATCGGCCAATACTGCTTCGGCTACCGCAAGGGGTTCACGGAGCAGATGGACCGTGCGCTGAAGGGCTTCGGGGCGGTATACGGCGTCGCGAAGGCGGAGTGGTTCCGCGCCGAGTGCCGCAAGGCCGGGGCGGAGGTGTGGTTCGGCGCGATGGCGGTTGACGTGCGGAAGGAAGGGGACAGACTGACGGGTGTCGTGTGCGTGATGCCGGACGGCCAGCGCGGCATAGTGCGCGCGAAGGTTGCGGTCGACGCCACCGGCAACGCGGACCTGGCGGCGTTCGCGGGCGAGCGCACCGAGTTCATCAACGGCGACGAGCTCTCGCTGCAGGGCGTCGGCTCCACGCCCAAGGTGCTGGGTGCCAGCTACCAGAACACGGACTCCGGCTTCGTGGACGACACCGACGCCGCAGACCTCGCGTTCTTCTCGCTGCGGGCAAGGTCGAACTTCGGCGACTACGCCTGGGACCAGAGCCAGGTGGTCAACAGCCGCGAGCGGCGGCGGATGCACGGCGCGTTCTACGTGACTGTGCAGGACGCGATGAACGGCCGCACATATCCCGACATCATGGGCATCACGTACTCGAACTTCGACACGCACGGCCAGACCGTGGACGAGCAGTTCTTCATCGAGGATCCAGGCCACAAGGGCACGAAGGTGTATCTGCCGTACCGCTGCATCCTGCCGGAGAAGACGGACGGGCTGCTCGTGATCGGTCTCGGCATGAGCGCGCACCGCGACGCGATGCCGATCCTGCGCATGCAGCCGGACGTGCAGAACCAGGGCTACGCGGCAGGCCTTGCCGCCGCCACCGCCGCGAAGGAGGGCATCGCGCCGCGGAGGATCGACATATCCGCATTCCAGAGTGCGCTTGTCGCCATGGACATCATTCCGGCGGATGTGGCGGGAATGAAGGACAACTTCCCGCTTCCGGACTCGGAGCTGGACGCGGCGATCGGAACGCTGGCGGACAACTACAAGGGGCTGTCGATCCTGCTCACCGACCGCGAGAGGGCGCGTCCGCGCCTCGCCGCCGCGTACAGGAGCGCCAAGTCCTCGGAGGCGGATCCCATCGCCTACGCCCACGTGCTCGCCCTGCTAGGAGACGGCGTCGGCGCGAAGGACGTGGCGGCGAAGCTGGACGCGATGGAATGGGACAAGGGATGGAACTACAAGGGCATGGACCAGTTCGGGCGCAGCGTCAGCTGGGCGGACAGCTACCTGATCGCTCTCGGGCGCGCGCATGCTGCCGCCGACGGCTTCGAGGTCGCGGTGCGCAAGGCGAAGGCGCTAGGGCCAGACAACAGCTACTCGCACTTCCGCGCACTTGCGCTCGCGTTCGAGGGCATGGGCGACCGCCGGGCGGCGCCGGTCCTGAAGTCGCTCCTCGAGCTGCCCGGCGTTGGCGGGCACGCCCTGACTGCCGCCGACGGCCCTACGGCCGGCTACGAGCGGTTTACGACGCGCAACCTAGGCATCGGCGACAAGGAGCGTAGCGACTGCCTGCGCGAGCTCTGCCTCGCGCGCGCCCTATATCGCCTCGGCGACGCGAACGGTCTCGGTGAGAAGACGTTGCGTGCCTACGCCGCCGATCCGCGCCGCGCGTACGCCAACCACGCCCGTCTCGTGCTTGGCGAGCGGTAAGGAAAATTTCATTTATTGATATTTCTGGATGTCCTGTCCATGCCGAATGTTGTACAATATCGGCATGAAAAAGCAAATACTGTCGTCTCTCGTTGCTTGCTGCATTGTCGCGCCGCTCGTGGCGGCAAGCAGCGATGTCCTTAGCTACCAGCCGCCGAAACAGCAAACGCGCGCGGAGATCAAGTGGGTGAAGGAAATCTGCGTGGAGAAAGACCGCTACATCGGCTGGCCGACCGTCTGCCGGTTGGCGAACGGCGACCTGCTGGCCGTCTTCTCCGGTGACCGCGACTCGCACATCTGCCCGTGGGGCAAGGTGCAGATGGTCAGATCGACGGACGACGGCGAGACGTGGAGCGCGCCGGTGACGATCGCGAACGGCATCCTCGACGACCGCGACGCGGGCATCGTGCAGCTGCCGGACGGCGAGATCATCGTGACCTGGTTCACATCCGTCGCCTACCGCGCGCCGGGCATCCTTGCGAAGCACCCCGAATACAAAAAGCACGACGAGAAACTCGACAAGGAGGCGGCGAACGCCGCGATGGGCTACTTCCTCATCCGCTCCCGCGACAACGGCAAGACCTGGTCGAAGCCGGAGAAGCTCGCGAACTGCGATCAGACGCCGCACGGCCCGATCGTTCTGAAGGACGGATCTCTCCTGCAGATCGGCCGCCGCACCGCGATTGTCAACGCCACGGCCATGAATCGTTACGGACGGACGACCATCACCGTTTCCCGCTCCACCGACGCGGGCCGCACGTGGACAATTCTCTGTCCCGTCGTTCCCGACAAGGACGGCGAGAATTCAAAACCGCACATGTTCCACGAACCGCACGTGGCGGAACTTGCCGACGGCACGCTAGTGGGCATGGTGCGCTACCACGGCGACGAAGGCGGGAAGGGCCTCGCCAAGAAGGGCAACGGCTACATGCGCCAGACCATCTCCAAGGATGGCGGAAAGACATGGTCGCCGATGGCGAAGACGGACATGCTCGGCCTGCCGCCGCACCTCCTCGTCCTGCCGGACGGCAAGCTCGTGTGCGTGTACGGGCGGCGTCTCGCGAATCCCGGTTTTGGCGAGTTCGCCTGCATTTCGGACGACGGCGGCAAGACGTGGGACGTGGCGAACGAAATTTCGCTTGCGCCCAGCCACAACGGCGACCTCGGTTATCCGGCCTCGTGTCTCCTCGCGAACGGCGACATTCTGACGGTCTTCTACCAGCAGCCTAAGCCCGGCCAGAAGACCTGCCTCATGGCCACGCGCTGGCGCGTGAAATAGTTGG
>CACWSW010000385.1 GCA_902763655.1 uncultured bacterium | reverse complement strand
GGTGCGCCCAGTCTCCGCAGGCTATGGCTGGAATCGTCTTCACGAACTTCTTCTCGTTGGAGAGGAGGGTTAGCCTCAGGCCGAACGGCGTCTCGCTCTCCGCCTTCACGTCAAAGGCGAGCCGCCATGTGCCGTTCCCGCGCCGCAGGAAGGGATCGGTCAGGACGGCCTGCATCCCAGCGTTGCGCTCGCACTGGACGAGGCGGTAGAGGACCGCGGCCTTGTCGTCGCGGCCTGTCGCCTCCAGTTTCACGAGCCACGAGGGCACGCGTTGCCACAGGCTCCGCACGCGCCCCGGCTCCGCCACGATGTTTGCGGAGGGATCCGTTTCTGCAAGGCGCTTCTCGCGCCGGCCCTTGACGTCTGCCATCCGCCAGTCGCGTTGCAGGGAATGTCCGATCCACGCCTTGTACGGGCAGGTCCAGTCCACGACATGCCGGTCGGGCGTCGCGACGACAGGTACCGCCCCATCCGCCGACACCACCGACACGGAAATCTCGCCCGGATCGCCCACCACTGTGCCCTGCGGGAATGTGCTCGCCTTCCGTCCGCCAAGCCACAGGTTGGTGACGGCGAACGTGTAGTTGCTCGTGATGAGGAACTTTGCCGGATTGTTCCGTACGGCGATGCTCACGCCGTTCGTCTGGCCGGTCGCGTGCCAGTCGCTCTTGCCGGTGGAGAACGGAATCGCCAGATCGCGGAACGCGAACGTCTTGGGCTTCGTGCCCATGTTGTGCCCGAAGAAGAAATGCGAGAAGAGCGTGCAGTCCACGGCCGAGAGGTTAGAGAAGAGGAACTCCTGCGTGAGGTGCGAGAGGTCCTGCGGACCCGGCTCGCGCTTCTGGAGGCCGCCGTTCATCTCGCTCCACTTGTTGTTCCGCCGCAGGACGCCGTTGTAGACGTTGTTGATGAGGCCGTCGTCGGCGCGGAACACGTCGATGTTCTCAAGCAGCGCGCCGTAGTTGTTGCCCTGCGGAAAGATCGCGGCGCAGGACGTGCCGATTGCGACGTTGCGCAGCACGGCGTCCCGCGTGCCGCTCACCACGAGCGCGTTGTCGCCCACGTAGAGCCACGCGCCCTCCACGCGCACCCCCGGTCCGCCGCAGGTGATGCCGTCCGAACACATCATCGAGGAAAGCGCGCGCACGTTGCGGTAGGTGACGTCCTTCGCCCAGCTGCAGTAGTTGAAGGTGCGCGCGTCCACGAGCTTGATGTCCTCCACGGTCACGCCCGGCGCGCTGACGCCGAGGAGCCCGCGCGTCGTGTTCTGCGTCTGGTCGAAGCGGAAGACGTCGGAGAGTGGGTCGAGCACCATGCCGCGCCCGTGGATGTACGTGCCGGGGCCGCGCACCTTGAGGCGGGCGTTCAGCACGTCCTTCGCGGGCACCTTCGCCGGATCCTCTGGCGCGTCCGCGAACACCGAGAGGATCGTCTTGTCGTAGTCGTTGAGCTGGATGCCGAACGAGGCGGGCTTCTCCAACCACACGGAGATCACGCCGTCCGCGAACGTGCTCTTCAGGCGGAGCCGCGACGGGAACACCTTGTAGCAGCGCACGTCCTCCGTCACGCGGATGTCCACGCGCACCGGCCCGCCCGAGAAGGCAAACTCGCAGAACCGGCGGTTCACGTCGCCGCCGCGCGTGCGGGGGTTCAGGATGGACTTCTCGCAGTGGTTGTACACGACGAGCGGTTTCTTCACGTCGCCCTGCACCACGCGCACGGCGTAGGCGTAGTCGCGCTCGATCTGCTCGGGATAGTCGGGGTAGACGAAGAGCTCGGCGCGCGCCGGGGCTATGGTGAGGAGTAGAGAAACCACGAAACACACGAAATACACGAAAGGCATGGTTAGGATCCTTTTGGGGTGAGATATGATGGGGGCGGCGATTCGAAGGCGAGCGTGCGCCTGCCGTGCGGATGGACAAATTTCAGTTTCCAGGCGTGTAGGCAGAGGGTCTGTCCCCTCGTGCCGTGGCCGTACTTGGCGTCGCCGACGACGGGATGGCCTGCATCGGCAAACTGGACGCGGATCTGGTTCTTGCGGCCGGTCTTGAGGACGGCCTCCACGAGCGTCGTGGGGTCTGTCCCCACGTGAGGCGTAGGGTCTGTCCCCTTGGGCGTCTCAGGGTCTGTCCCCACGGCGCGCCATTCCGTGCGGGCGTACTTGCCTTTCGCCTTGTCGGGCGTGCTGCGAACGAAAAGATCCGCGTCTTCGTAGAGGTAACTTTCAAAAACACCACTTTCCGCAGGGAGTTTTCCCTCAATCCGCGCGAGATATGTCTTTTCCGTGAGCTCGTTCCAGTTGGATCGGAAGTAGTCCTGCACGGCCTCCGTCTTGGCGACCATCATCACGCCGCTCGTCTCGCGATCGAGGCGGTGGACGAGGTAGACCTGCTTGCGGCTCTTCCATTGTCCCTTGCGGACATAGTCGGTGAGGATCGCCTCCACGCTCGGCTCGCGGCCATGGCGGAGCGCCTGCACGAGCAGCCCGGCGGGCTTCTCGATGACAATCACGTCCGGATCCTCGTGCAGGATGCGGATGCCGTGGAGGCGCTGTCGACTTTTGCCCATTGCGGGGCAAAGGATATCACGCGCCCCGTTGCATGTCAATGTTCTGTCCATCCTGCGGCACTTTTGGTATAATTTCCGCGTGCCTACGATTTAATCATTCATCAAAGAAGGAAAAAGACATGGCAAACACGTTCAAGATCGGATACCTGCCGCTCAGCAAGGTCAACTGGACCAACGACACGCTCGAGGCCGCTCGCGCCAACGCGATCGCGTTCCTCAAGACGCTTCCTGGCGTGGAGGTGATGGCGCCCGACCACATGCTCACCCTCGAGGACGAGGCGGTGGAGCTGCTGGAGCAGTGGGAGAAGGACCGCCCCGACATGCTCATCACGCACTTCATGACGTTCTCGCTCGGCGTGGTGCCGCCGATGTTCGCGCAGCGCCTGGGGAACATCCCTGTCGTCCTGTGGTCTATGAAGGAGCCCGATCCGGCCGGTGGCCGCCTCCAGAACAACTCGTTCTGCGCCGCGAACATGAACGCCCACCACATGTACCGCCTGCACATCCCATACTTCCACGTGCACGCCGAGCCCGGCACGCCGGATGCGGCGGCCGCCCTCACGAAGGCCATCAACGTGGCCCGCACGATGAAGATCCTCAAGCGCATGCGCATCGGCCTCATCGGCGGCCGCGTGCCGGGCTTCTACACGAGCTGCTGCTCCGAGATGCTCCTCCGCCGCCTGATCGGCCCGGAGGTGAAGATCATCACCGAGCACGAGGTGTTCACCACCGCGCAGAAGCTCACGCCCGAGGAGTTCGAGCAGGCGAAGAAGGAGGTGCTGGAGGACGCGCCCTGCCACTCGAGCGACGGTCCGAAGGGTGACCAGTTCGAGAAGGCTGTCCGCCTTTACGGAGCCATCGTCAAGACGAAGAAGAAGTTCATGGTGGACACGCTCGCCATGCGCTGCTGGCCCGAGGTCATCCTCAACGAGTTCTACGGCATCGCCGTCTGCTCCACGATGGGCCACCTCACGAACCACGGCCACCTCTGCGCCTGCGAGGGCGACGTGTACGGCGCCGTGATGATGCGCATCGGGCAGGAGCTCTCCGGCGACAAGCCGTTCTTCTGTGACCTCATCATCTGCGAGGGCGACTACGGCGTCACCTGGCACTGCGGCGCTGCGCCGTGCGCGATCTGCAAGCCCGGCTTCCAGCCCGAGTTGCGTTGCTCCGCCACCGTCGAGGGCGGCGGCGTGAAGGGCGTCACCGACGAGTTCCCGCTCAAGGGCGGCCGCGTGACGCTCGCGCCGCTCAAGATCAAGTTCGACGCCGGCTGCGAGGCCATCCGCAAGGAGGTCATCGAGAACGGCTGGGAGCACCACTACGCGCTCATGTACGGCGACCACGCCGACGAGCTGGCCGATCTCTGCCGCAACATGGGCATCGAGATGCATCTCGTGAAGTAGGGTCTGGCGATGGTCACGCGAAGATACGGCCGCGAGTGGGCGCTGCAGCTGCTTGTGCAGTTCGATCTGGCCGCGCCCGACTCGCTGCCGGCGGCGATCGCCGCCTTCTGGGAGCAGCAGGCGCAGCTCGAGGCCGAAGACCTCGAGGAGGACAAGCGCAACGCCAAGGTCATCTTCACCTCCACCGACCCGAAGGTGCTGGCGGAGCTGGCGGACATCCGCGCGTTCACAGAGGAGCGCGTCAACGGCGTGTGGTCGGAGCACGACAGCCTCGACGCGCAGATCGAGCCGTTCCTCGAGAACTGGTCGCTCTACCGGCTCGGGACGATCGAGCGCAACGTGCTGCGGCTCGGCTTCTGGGAGCTCCTGCACAGCGACATCCCCTCGCCGATCGTCATAAACGAGTCGGTGGACCTGGCCAAGTTCTTCTCGTCCACAAAGGCGGGGCGCTTCGTGAACGGCATCCTGGACCGCTTCGCCAAGACCGCCCGCGCGTCCGACAAGCAGGATAAGGCAGGAGAGACGTTCACGCCGTGACGGATGCCGACTACATGCGGCGCGCGATCGCCTTGGCCTGGAGGAGCGCGGGGCACACCCGCCCGAATCCTCCGGTCGGGGCCGTGGTCGTGAAGGGCGGCAAGGTGATAGGCGAGGGACGGCATAGGCGTTGCGGCGGCGATCACGCCGAGACCGCCGCGCTGAAGGCGTGCAAGTCATCGCCGGCGGGCGCTACCGTGTACGTGACTCTGGAGCCATGCTCGAAACCGGGACGCGTGGGGGCTTGCTGCGACGCCCTGGTCGCCGCCCGAGTGAAGCGCGTCGTGTGGGCGTGCGCCGATCCAAATCCGACGAACCGCGGCAGGGCGGCACGCGTCCTGCGCAGGGCCGGCATCGCCACCGCGCACGGCGTCTGCGCCGACGAGGCTGCGGAGCTGATTCTCCCGTTCGCGAAGCACGTCGCCACGGGAATGCCGTACGTCACCGTCAAGCTCGCGCAGTCGCTGGACGGAAAGATTTGCGACAACTTCGGCAGCGCCCGGTGGATCTCCAGCGAGCGGTCGCGCCGAACGACGGGCCGCCTGCGCGAGCGCGTCGACGCCATAATGGTCGGCGCGGAGACGGTGCGGAAGGATGACCCGTCGCTCCTCTGCCACACGCGCCGCAACGACGACCTTTGGCGCGCGGTCGTGTCGCGCAGCGGCAGGCTGCCGCGCAACGCGCAGGTGTTCACCGACGCGGCGAAGGACCGCACGCTCGTGTTCCGCGACGCGGCCGAGGCCGTGCGCGAGTTGGGACGGCGCGGCTTCATGCACGTCCTCTGCGAGGGCGGGTTCGGCCTCGCCAGATCGCTCGCCGCCGCCGGGCTCGTGGACGAGTGGATCACCGTCCTCGCCCCGATCGTCATCGGCGACGGCCACCTCTC
>CACWSW010000384.1 GCA_902763655.1 uncultured bacterium | reverse complement strand
GAGCGGGCTTCTGAACGGGACGCCGGCGGGAGCGCGGGAAGTGTTCGCGCAGGCGGTCCAGTGGCAGGCGTCGTCGATCATCGTGGCGCACAACCATCCAAGCGGCGACCCGACGCCGAGCGGAAAAGACATCGAACTGACAAAGGAACTCCTTGCGGCCTCCAAAGTGTTGCATATTCCTTTGCTCGACCACCTCGTTATCGGCTCGCCAGGTTCCGGTACTGGTTTCATTTCGTTACGCCATACCGGAATTGTGAAGTTCTAGAGGTTTAAAGGGTCTATGCTCTACCCTAGAAGGGGGGTGCGTTCTCCCTAGAACGAGGTAGCGACCTCCCTAGGACGAGGGAACGGTCTCCCTAGAACGAGGGAACGCTCTTCCTAGGACGAGGAAACTGTCTTCCTAGAACGATGGCCATCTTGGCGGCGGAGTCGCTTGTTCGCTTGCGTTGTGAAGGGGAGTATGGTAAGATACTCGCACCGGTACATGGAAAGGAGAACGACTTTGAAACTGCAAAAAGGAATTGTTTTAGGGGAACGCAAGCTTGCCCTTAGGGTGGCGTGTGCAACGGCTCTTGTGGCGCTTTTCGCATGTTCGGCCGACGGGACAGACGTTTTCTCCGATGCAGCCACGTTCCGGCGCGGTTTCATCGACGCGAACGACAACGGCTTGTTTACGACGGGCAAGGCCGAGCTGCCCGACGCGCTCAAGGGCGGCGACGCGGGCAATGCCGCCCACCAGGCGATTGTCAAAGGATGTTCCACGGGCATCGTTCTGCGGACGGAGACCGTCTGCTATCCCTACGCGAACGTCTGCCGCGAGGAGACTGTGGCCTATTTCCCGCAGACTGTTTTCAAGAAGGAAGGGCAGGAGAAAGATTATCTCATCTCTTCCGTGGTCAACCTCACCGACGCATCGCCGTTTGCCGTGACTAACGCCAACCAATACACCTATTTTCTGCGTTACCGTTGGGATGGCACGCGCACGACGAACAGTTATGCCGGCGTCTTCCTGAACGCAGGCTGGGTGTATGGTAAGTCTTACGTGGAGGGCGATCCCATGACGGGAGGGGCTGGTTTCCTTCTTGGCATCAATGGGGCGGGAAACTTCTGGCTCTACCCGGGATACGGCAGGGGCAACACCACCTTCTCCAGCACGCCAAGCGGTTACGCGGTACTCTCGAACGAATGGACGGACTGTGCAATTGTCGTGTCCAACTCTCAATTGACGGTTTACACGTATCGGACGAACTTTCCTAACATCTACGTGTCCCCCGCCAAGTCTCTGGTATATGCCGCCGCCACGAACTATTCGACGACGTTGTTCCTCGGCGGACAGTCCGCGACGACGAGCGACGCAGGCCAGGCACTTACAGGCTCGGGCAATGAATGGAAGGTGTTTCGCGGCAGCATCCACACGTTCGCGGCGTGGCCGCGCGCGCTGACCTTGGACGAGGTCAAGCAGGTGTTTGCCTGGCCGCGCATGGATCTGGTGCGGCTGGGGACGGCCAACGGCTCGTCGCTGGAGTTCGGGGGCGGCGCGTCTGCCGCCGTGACGGCGGGGACGCCGACCGAGTGGGCTGACACGCCGGCGGCGCTCACGTCCGAAACGCCCTCGTTTGACGTGGCCTTCGACATCCCCGATTACCATGCCGGAATGGGGCAGGTCCTGCGCGTGATCCCAACCGCCGCCTCGGAAAGCGGGACGTTGCAGGTTTCCGTCAACGGTACGGCGGCGGGCAGCCTGCCCGTGCGACCCGGCAAGGCGGGTGCGCTTTACATCCCCGGCGCGCGTTTCGTTCTCGGCTCCAACACGTTGCAGCTGACCCGTACGTCGACGTCTGGCACGATCCGGTTCGACGCAATCGCCCTAGGCGGCGGTTTCCTGATCGGCAGGGAGGACAACGCCGGCGGCGAATTCGTCCAGGAGCAAGAGCAGTGGAAGGACTATTACGCGCTGGACGGAAAGTGGAAGCACGTCAACCGCGCCATCATGGCGCCCACCGGTCCGAAGGCTAGCACCAACAGCATCCACTACATCATGCCAAGCGAACTGGTGCCACGGCATCCCTTGCGCTTCACGGCGCGGGTCCGTCCATCCGCCGGCGACTACGCGTCCACGCGCACCTATCCCGAGATGCAGGATCTTGCAATCTACGTGAATCGGTCGGAGACGCCGGCGCTTGCGGGGCAGTATTCGCGGCTCAAGGGGTGGACGAATCTGGTCGTGGAAGTCGCGGCCGAGGACGTGCTGCCGGGCGAGAACGTTTTCTCGATTGTCAATGAGACGCAGAAGTGGTGGGACGACGACTTCCGCGATTACGCCTGGACCTCGATTGACTGCTTCCGCGTGGAGGTCCTGCCTGCGGCGAACGGCACCATGATCCTCTTGCGCTGAACCTGTTGCGACCGCATGGACACGCCGGCGCCACTTGCGCCTGCGGTCGCAATAAATTGCGACCCTCCCGTTGTAGGCCTCCCATGCGGGAGGGCCGCGCTGCTGCGCGGCCGCCGCCGATATGACAAACCGCCAGGTTGACAGGGCTTGCCCTTTGGAGGTTCCCCAATTTTTCGGGCATAAAAACAGCCGTACCCCTGTAAACGAAGGGTGAAGTGGCGATTTGCGCATTGCCGCAAGTGAAAATTCGGCT
>CACWSW010000383.1 GCA_902763655.1 uncultured bacterium | reverse complement strand
GATGATTGGAAACAACTATTTGAAACAACTTGCCTTTGGCGCACGGGCTAACTCGCCCGTGCCCATTTGCCGACTTTGGAACGGATTCCCGTCTGAGGTGAGGATCTCGCGGTTGTCCGGTTTTTCAGTTCTGCTGCATCTTTCATGGAGTCTCCTTCACGGTTGTGATGGCGCAATCATATCAAAAATCCATCGAAGACGATATGCAGAAGACGAAAAAAGCGCGGGCGAGTTAGCCCGCGCACCTCTCTCCAAGTTGTTTTTACCAGTTGTTCTGGTTGTTTCCAATCTCAAAACGCATGGGTGAAAAACGCAGATGCGCACAGTGCGAGCAGTGCGAGCCGGCACGGCAAAACGGTTTCGTAGGAGGGGCCTGAAAATGCTATACTATCCGTCCACAAAACAACAGGAGTAAGATTTATGGCAATGAGGATCATGGCATTCATCGCGATCTTCGGCGTCGCGGGCGCGCTCGCGACGGACATGGACCACAAGGGCCGCGTGATCGCCACCGTCAACACGGCAAACGCTGGCACGGCCGAGGTGACGTGCAATAATCCGGGAGACTGGAAGTTCGACGTAAAGGCTTCCCAGGACAACGGGCGCGACGTGGTGACGGTGAAGATTTCGTCGTCCGCCGCCGCGCAGCCCCCGCAGTTCGGTGTGTTCTTCAGGGTTCCGGGCGCGGGCGTGCAGAACGTGTGGACGAGCGACTTCTCGCGTGACGGCTACCACGTGTGGCCGCAGCTCTGGTGGGGATGGTCGTCGAAGTTCAAGTCCCAGCTGGCGCGGGAGACGCCGATCGCCGTCGGCTTCAACTCGCAGGAACGCGCGCCGGTGGCGCTCGCCTGCTCCGAGGCGTTCCACGCCCTCGAGTTCGGACTCTACGCGGACGACCGGACGTGCGAGATGGTCGGCCGCTGCGAGTTCTTCACCGCGCCCGTCGCGCCGCTCCGCGAATACGAGGTGTCCGTGATGCTCGACCGGCGCGGCGGCGAATTCGCCGACACCGTCCGCCAGTGCTCCGAATGGGTCGCCCGGAAAAACGGATTCGTCCCCGCGCACGCGCCGGAGTCCGCGTTCGCCCCGCTCTATTCCACGTGGTACGCCTACCTGCAGGACGTGCATGCGGACGAACTGGAGGAAGAGGCGCGCCTCGCCGCCGCGCTCGGCATGAAGACGATGATCCTCGACGACGGATGGCAGAAGGTCGACAGCCGCACGTTCTACAGCGCCACAGGCGACTGGATGCCGGTCGCCAACCGGTTCCCGGACATGAAGGCGCATGTCGCCGCCGTGCACAAGGCGGGCCTCAAGTACATGCTCTGGCTGGCGGTCCCGTTCATGGGCGACGAGGCGAAGAACTATTCGAGGTTCAAGGGCATGATGCTGCGTGGCGGCGACACCGGCGTCCTCGACCCCCGGTTCCCGGAGGTGCGCGAGTACCTGATCTCCACCTACGAGCGCGTCGTCGGCGAGTGGGATTTCGACGGCGTCAAGCTGGACTTCATCGACAACTTCGTGCTGCCGAAGAACGATCCGGCCCTGAAGGACAACTATGCAGGTCGCGACTACCGCTCGCTCCCCGACGCGGTGAACCGGCTCATGAAGGACGTGCTGGCGCGCCTGAAGAAGATCAAGCCCGACGTGCTGGTGGAGTTCCGCCAGCATTACATGGGAACGGCGATCCTCCAGTACGGCAACATGATGCGGTGCGCCGACTGCCCCGCCGACCCGACCGCCAACCGCAAGCGCGTCTGCGACCTCCGCCTCACGTCCGGCGGCATCGCGGTGCACTCGGACATGCTCGTCTGGAGCCGTGACGAGACGCCGGAGGGCGCGGCGCTTCCGATCCTGAACGTGTTGTTCTCGACGATCCAGTACTCGATGATCCTCAAGACGATCCCGCCGGCGCACAACGACGTGATCCGCCATTGGCTCGCGTTCTCCCAGAAGCACCTCGACGCGCTTCAGCGGGGGAAGTTCACGCCGCACCATGCGGAGAACGGCTACACGTGGATCGAAGGCGAGAGCGCGGACGAGCGCGTCGTGGCCGTCTACGCGAACGACGTCTGCGCGCGCTCCGGAGCCGCGGACCGTCCCGTCTACCTCGTCAACGCCACGGGCGATGCGGGCGTGCTGGTCGAGCTGGCCGCGTCGGGGCGGGTCGAGTTCTTCGACGTGTTCGGGAAATCGGCTGGATCGACCAAGGCCCGAGCAGGCATTGTGCGGCTTGCCGTTCCGTCGTCCGGCTACGCGAAGATCACCTGGGACACTGTCGTGGCGGCGCTGGGCGACCCCGAGAACGTCGCGGAGCGCATTTCGGGGTATGAGCTGTGGGGAATGCGCCCCAAGCGGATCGCGGTGGTGAATCCCGTCCTCGGCGAAGATCCGGGTACGACGCTCGACCTCTCGGGCGAATGGGAGTTCACGTCCACGAAATGGACCCCGGCCCGCTATGCGTTCTGGAACCGGTTTCAGGAACGGAAGGACTGGGGGAAGACTCGGAAGATCCGCCTGCCCGGTCTTCTCGAGACGCAGGGCGTCGGCGAACCGGGCACGTCGGAACCGTGGGACTGCACGTGGGATTGCAGTCCGAAACCTCTTCGCCATGTCTTTCATGGCGTCGGCTGGATGCGGCGGACGGTCGAGATTCCCTCTGCGTGGGCGGGGAAGCGCATCTGGCTCAAGATCGGCGACGTGACGTCGCAGGCCTGGTTCTGGGTGAATGACAAACAGGTCGCCTGGCACGAGAACTACTGCGGCACGTACAAGTACGACATCACCGACCTCGTGACGCCCGGGCAGCCGGCGAAGATCGTGATCGAGGTGACGAACCAGATGGCGAAGCGCGGCGGCACGCGCAATTCGATGAACAAGTGGACCGGCATCCAGCGCGCGCTGACGCTGGAGGCGACGCCGGAGACGTTCATCGACGACGCGTGGGCGCGCGGCGACTTCGACGCGAAGTGCGCCGAGGTGCATGTG
>CACWSW010000382.1 GCA_902763655.1 uncultured bacterium | reverse complement strand
CGCGCGCAATCCCCGGCGCGGAGGGGTCGGCAGGCGCACGGTACGCGATCGCCACGGAGGCGCCGTTCTTGTCGTCGATGTCGCTTACGAGCGGCAGGGAGGTGAACTCCGCTGACGCGAGCGCCCGGCGGCAGTAGCGCACCCACGGCGGCGGCTGGACGGGCGTCACCTTGATGCGGAAGAAGCGGCAGGGTTCGCACTTCGCGAGCGGCAGCACCTTCGGCGTCAGCTGGCAGTTGAAGAGACGAAAGCCCCGTGTCGCAAGTTTCTTCCACTCCTTGCCGTCGGCGGAACACGACACTTCCATGTCCAAGTAGAACTGCGACTCGTTCCAGCTCGTGACGAGCGACGTGGGCGCGATCGGCCGCGCGTACTCGAACACGACCGTCCCGCCTTTGTCTTCCGGCGCAATCGGCACCGCAAGCGGCTTCTTGCCGCACCTGAACGCCTCGAAGTCTGCCGTGAAATCGCCCGTCACCTTCTCCGGCACGGCGGGCTTTGCGATCGGGAAGGCGTAGACGGCGATGTCGCGGTAGAAGCCGTGCTGCGCCTGCGGCTGCGCGAGCTTCACGGGTTTCGCAAGGCTCTCGACGTCCGTCGCGGCGGCCACGAGCACCTTCATCGAGTCTTCGGGCTTGATCCACTTGCCGCCAGACGACGACCACCCGGGGCAGTTGTGGAATCCCAGCTTGATGCCGTTCTTCTTCGCCTCGCGGATGGCCGTCTCCCAGCGCTTCCACCACTCGTCGGAAAGCGGTTGGGTCTCGGGCGGCAACACCATCTGACCGGGCATGAACACATGCGCCGTGCCCACGCCCAGCTCGCCCATCGCCTTCAGGTCGGCGGCGAGGCACTCGTCCGTGATGCCGGTGGTGGTCCAGTGGTACCACGCCTGGAGACGCGACTCCGGCGGCGGATTCGCAAACTGCTCGCGCACGCCAGCACATGCGCCTGCGGCCGCGGCACACGCCGCTAGCCAGATCGTAGTCTTTCGCATGCGGACATTATACCACAAGGCATGGAGAGCCACCGTCTCGGCGGCACACCATCCTATGGTCTAGCGCAACAAGATGCCATGAAACGGCTTCACCTCGATCACAAAGTCGTTGCCCCAGCTGTTGCCGATGACAAGGCCCGTCCTCGAAATCCGGCATTCGCCTGTCACGAAATCGACGGACGTCGGCGAGGCGCTGGCGGACGTGTAGGTCGTGACGTTGGTCGACGACTCGCCACGGTACGTCGCCGCAAGAGTGACGGTGCAGCTGCGGTTGGCGGGCGCGAAGAGGAAGTAGATGCCCTTGGCGGAGGTGAGGACGTTCGTCGTGACGGTGTACGTGCGAAAACCCTGCCGGTAGGACATGCTGGCGTTCACGGCGGCGCCCGCAATAGGCTTTCCGGACGTGTCTGTCACGCGCCCCGTGACAAGTTCGCCCATGCGGTCGGGGAAAAGGTTGAAGCTGATTGAGCTGACGACTGAGAAAGAATACCCTCCAGCCGGAATGCCGGGAAGCGCGTACCAGTAGTCGTAGGATCCGCTCCAGCCCATGTTCAGGTGGCAGTAGAGCGTGCCATCGGCGTAGCCGTAGCCGTCCGCGAGGATGGCGTGCCCGGCATTTCCGGAGGCGGTGTTGATGCCGAGCAGAACGGGATAGCCGGCGTCGAGGTTCGCGAGGATGCCCGTGCGAATCTCGCTGTCCGAGAGAGACGTAGTTTCACTGGCGGTAAGGTAACTGTGCGCGTTCGCGAAACCGAACACGTTCCGCAACGGATCATACTCGTAAGGGAGCGCGCCCGAACCGGCGGAAGCGTACTGCATCCGCATCGCGACGCCCGCGTCGTGGCAGATCCGGCCGATCGACTCGCGCTGCGCGTCCGTAATCGACGAATTCGGCACGAGCGGCATGGCGTTCCAATCGTAGACGCCGCCTTTCATCGTAAGCGACACCGCAATTCCGTTCGTGTAGCAGGTGAACGTCCGCGGCGTGACGGAGGCGGTTGGGTAGCCATGAAACCGCATCAGCTGCGCAAGCGCCGTCGCTACGCAGCCGCAGTGCCAGTTGTAGGGCGTGTAGTAGTTGTACGTCGCCTTGCCGCTCACGTACTTCTGGTCCCACTTCGACTGCACGAGCGGCGAGACGCGCACGTCGTCCAGCCCCGACTCGCTCGTGATCCGAGCCGACGCCGTGGCCTTCGCCACCTGTCCCGCCGCCTGCCGCGCACGGGCGAACTTCACATCCCTCACCACATACCGCCGCGCGCCCCTGCGACGTCCCCTTCTCGGGGAAGCGGCACTCTTGTCGCTTCCTCCCACCGCCGCATCTTCGCCCAGAATATCCCACAACGGATTGCCGTCGCCTGGTGTCGGCAACTCGTCCGACGCCGAAAAGCCCATGATGGACGGCCGCGCGTCATCGGCCGCGACGGTCACGAACCCGCCGCCTTCGAGCGCCACGAGATGGAACAGGTTCGTGCCGTCCTCAGAGCAGGTACGCGCACGCCCGGTTGCGCGCCGCCCCCACTGCGCGCCCCTCCGGGCAAACCACGCCTCCGCCCGTTCCAGGGCCTTCTCGGCGGGAACGGGCGCAGCCGCAATCAGGATGGGCACGAGCCCAACCAGCAGGGCAAGAATATACCTTGCACGTTTCAACGCCTATAAGATAC
>CACWSW010000381.1 GCA_902763655.1 uncultured bacterium | reverse complement strand
TAGTTGCCCGCCACCGTCACCTCTTCCGCTCCCGTGCGGCCGGGGTTAGCCGCGTCGGCCAACGACACCGGCGCGCCGCCGGAAAGCTCCGTGAAACTCGCGTCCCAATCTGGACAATGCAGTCCCCACTTCTCCGCCAGATACCGTTCGCACGCCGCCCGCTCGGCGGCCGTGGGCACCTCGTCGAAGAACAGTATCTCGCCGTAGTTCTGCCCGCCCGTCATGGTGTAGTTTCTGTTATTGGCCGCCAGACTAGTTCCCATGCTCTCCTTTGTGACGAAATGCCCGCCGAGGCAGTCCAGCACCGTGTTGGTGGCGGACATGTCGATCGACAGAATCTGCCAGCCGCCGCTTGGCTTGTCGGTCGTCTTGGCCGGCATGCCATCCACCGTTAGGGAATATCCCTTGTAGGCAAACCAGTTTTGGGTGAGTACGCTGCCGCCGCGCGCCATGTTGCCGTGGTTGGTCGGCGCGACGTCGTCGTTCTGATCGCCGAGGATCGACTTGCCGCCGCCATACTGCGAACCGAACACCATGATGCAGTACTTGCAGCCGGTCAGCGTCGTATAGGATCCGCTCGGCTTGCCCGTGCCGTTCGCGCCTGTCGTACTTTTAGCGACGAACTGGAGCCAGCGGTTAATCTTGCTGCCCGACGGATAGTCTAGAGAATCGACCGTGCTGTAGTCAATATCACTGTAAAACACGCCGAAACTCAGGTAGTCCTTGCCGTTCAACCCGCCTTTCACCAGATACGGCAACCAATGCGGCTTACAACCGTTGAACGCATCGCGGCTGAAGAGGAAGATGTCGCTCGTGTCCTTGATATGATCCTTCCAGCCGCAGATGACGGGATACTGACCCTCGAACTCGTAGCGGAGCGTCGCCGGCTTGTCCGCGCGGGCGTACTTGATGACGGACGACGCGTCCGACGCGTCAAACCAGTGCGTCACCTTGTTCGTCCACGAATGGTCGTCACTGGCCAATTCGGGTTCGGTTGCGGTGTGGATCGGTATGGAGACGGGATCGCTCTTGAGCGACCGGTAGGTCATGCCGCGAAAGACGTGTTGCGCATAGTTTACCGTGCTGTCGGACTGGAACAGGATTTCTCCCGTGCCGGAGACCGTGGACAGGAGCACCAACAACGCCGTGTTGACGTTACGGCAGAGGATGCGGGCACCGTTCCCGTTCAGGACAACGGGGAACGCGCCCACTCTTGCCGCAATGCCCGTCCACAGCCACGGATAGGCGGAAGCAGATCCTTTGTTTGGGTCGCACGGCTTGAAGGAAAGCGTTCGTCCGGGTGTCACCGTGACCGTGCAGGTGGACGGGATGGCGTCCGCCGAAAGCACCAGCAGGTCGTAGTCGGCCATCGTGAACGCATCGTCGAAGTGCAGCGGGTTCGCCCCCTGCAGCGCGACCTCCGCGCCAGGCTCCACGATAAAGGCCGTCGGCACCTTGCGTGCCGTGCAGTACCCGCGCAGGGCGAACGCGCCGCTGGCATTCGCGAACGTCACGTTGGCGATGTCCGCCACGGGGTAGTGCAGCTTGTCAGGCACATTAGCTGGGTTGGTCACGCCCACCCCGAGCGTTGTCACGTCCGGCGCGGCCACGTGGAGCGTCGCGGTGTCGTCGGCCGCGAGACCGGAGGCGATGAGGATGTAGGTCGGCGCCTGCCCTTCCGCCGCCGCGAACGAGACGGTGCCGGTGCCTTGCAGATAGATTCGCGTCCAGACGGTCGCGGTTCCCTGCGCATCGGCCGGAGGCAGGACGAGCGTCACGCCCTGTGCGCCCGTCGTCACGACGAGTTCCGTCCCGGCCGCGTTGTCCACGTCCGTGCCGATGACGACCGTGTCGCCGTCCGCCGCCGTCACTACCGCGCCATGCGCCGCCAAGGCCAACCCGACTGCTGCCATTACCGACATGAAAACACGTGTTCCCTTCGAGGCAAGGCCATTCTTCATTGCTTTTGCGTACATATTCAACTGCTCCTATTGCGTCAAACGTAAAGCTTAACAAGTTTATGCCGGGATTGTACCAAAGCAGCCTAGGCATGGCAAGGCGGAATTAGCGGCATGCCTCTATTGACGCCTTCGTCACGTAGACACGCTGACGGAGGTTGCCGGTCGTATCCGCGTAGCTTCGCGCCGTCACCAGCAGGAAATCGTCGCCTTCCAGCGGGCAGAGCGCGTTCCACATGCTGCCGCGTTCTGACGGTCCGCAGAAGAGCGGCGGCGTGGACTTCCCGCGAAACAGTCCCGCCACTGAGCCGGACGACGCTGGAACTTCCGCCTTAGGCGCTGCAGCCACGACGACGCGCCGGCTGCTGCCCCGCTTCTCCGATCCGAGCTGCTGCTGCCAGCACAGAAGCAGGTAGTTCTCCGTGGCGGCGATGTAAGGGGAACCACCGACCATGTTGGCGGGCACATCCTCTGCAAGCGGCACCTCCCGCGTTCCGTCAGTCAGCACGCGCGGATGGAGATGTCGCGAGTCGCCCCGCGACTCTATGGCCAGATAGGTGTGCCCCCTCCACTCGATAACAGCAGGCATCCCGTCACGCCCGCTCCAGCCAGTCGCGGAACTCATCGACGAGCAGACGGTCTGGGCCACGCCCCACGTGTCGCCCCCGTCGGTCGAGACGTGCTTCGCGATCCGCTGGTTGTGCTTTTCGAGCGT
>CACWSW010000380.1 GCA_902763655.1 uncultured bacterium | reverse complement strand
GAACAGTTCCGCCGCCGGTTCATCAAAAAGTTCGTAGACATAGAGCGCCGGATGGTCTTTCACGCGGTTGACCATCGCCTCCATCGCCGCCTCCGCCGCCGGATCGTCGATGTTGAGAAAGATATTCCTGTCGCAGAGCGCCTTGGGCTTGTAGATGGCGCGCATTCCGTACTTGGCCGCAAGATCCAGTTCCTCTGGCGTCATTGCCCACACGGTGTTGAAGCCGCCCTCCTTCAGCTGGGCAAGCCATCGGTCGGAAAGCCTCTCGTTTCCGGGAAAACCGGGGCCTGCCCAATATGTCGTCACCGGTTCGCCAGGATCCCAGGCCGCGCAGACAGTCCAAGCCGCGCAAACGCCAAGGATAGCCAACCCCAATGCCATCTTTGTCTTTTCCATCTGAATCAATCTCCTTCGCATTCCATTTTGCCTTGTCATAAAAAGTTCAGCCACCGCGAGCGGCGAGGACAGCCGCCACGCGGTCGGCATCGGGCGTCGTGTCGCGCGGCGAGAGGAGCGAGCCGACAACGACGCCCGCTACAGATACCGCGATCGCCGGAATGGCCGGCCCGCCGAAGGTCGCGTTGATCCACGCCGCGAACGGCGGGATCGCGACGATCGCCACGCCCAGCGTGGAGCCCGCCACCACAGACGAGAGGGCCCCCTGCCAGGTGGCGCGCTTCCAGAAGCGCCCCGCCAGCATCGCGACGGCCGCGCCCGGCAGGAACGCGCCCACGGCCTTCTGGATGTAGGCGATCATGTCGGTGACGAAGATCGTGATGGAGAACGCGATCGCGAGCGCCACCAGAAGTGCGATGCGGCTCACGAGCGTGTACTTCTCCGGCGGAATCTTCCGTCCCGTCAGCGAGGGATAGACATCCGTGAGGAGGATGGTGATTCCCGAGATCGAGCTCGAACCGCCGGAGCTGACCGCCGCCGAGAGTCCGCAGATGAGGAACATCAGTCCGAGCGCCGGACCGATCACCTGCGTCGCCATGTACGGGAAGGCGTGGTTCGGCGTGGCGAGGTGGTGTCCGTTGTGCGTGGCGATCGCGAAGCAGCTCATGCCGATGATCGCCGTGACGATGCCCCAGCCGAACATGAGCGCGCCCTGTCCGAGAAACGCGCGGCGCGCCGTGCGTTCGCGTTCGTCACGCGCCGTGTAGATCCGCGTGCGGTTGCCGGGGCAGCCCAGAACGCTCATCGTCATCGCGAGGACGAGCGAGATGCCGGCCATCGCTCCGTAGCTGCCGAGTCCGTAGAACCCCATCGCGCCGGGCTTTCCCGCCTCCGCGAACGTGCGCGCGATCTCTCCGTAGCCGCCTGCAAGCGGAATCGCCTTCCACGCGATGATCCCGAAGCCGATCACGATCGCGCAGAACTGCACGACGTCCGCCTTAACCACCGCCACGTATCCGCCGATGAACACGTACGCGCCGAATGCGGCGGCGGTGATGAGCTTGCACCAGATGGGATCGATGCCGAACACGAACGAGAGGTAGGTGGCGCCGCCAGTGATGTGGTTACCCAGCCAGATGATCTCCGCCGCGAACATCGTGAAGCCCATCACCTGCCTGACGATCTTCTTGCCGCCGTAGTAGTACTGCGCCTCCTCGCTCATCGTAATGAACCCCTTCTCGCGCACCCCGGAGAAGGTCGAGAGCAGAATGAGTCCAATGGCCGATCCGGTGCAGAAGAGCGCCCCGCCCCAGGCGTGGCTGAAGCCGTCGCTGATCGCGCCGATGGTGGAGCCCGTGCCGATGATCGTGGCGCCGAGCGTGCAGAAGATCAGGAACGCGTTCATGTCGCGCCCGCCCGTCACGAACTTCTCGCCGTCGTGCCGCCCCCGGCTGCCGAAGTACCCCACGCAGACGACGAACGCCATCCACACGACGATGCCCACGATAAACCAGGGCAACAGTTGAGGGTCAACGGTATAGGTCATTGTTCAATCGCCTTGAGAGCTTCGCGCAGGCGCGGAACCGCGGACTCGCCGGCGGCCTTCATCTCGTCCGTGCGGCACATGTATTCCATGAACGCCGCAACGTCGCCATCGCCGAACGGAATGCCGAGATCGCCCATCGAGGCGGCGAGACCCCATCCGCGCAGACGTGCGGCGAACGCCCGCGCGTCGTCAATGCGCCCGTAGTACGCGAGCTGCAACACAAGGCCAATGGCCACCAGTTCGCCGTGCGTATACTTCACCGCCTTGGCCGTGTAGCGCTCGCGCAGGAAGAAGTATACCCAGTGCGCGAGGGCCGTCTGCCGCGCGCCGCCGGAGATGCCCGAGACCACGCCCGCGCCGACGATGGACGAAAACACGACGTCCCTCAGCGTCTGCGTGGGCTCGCCCGTCCGCAGGTCTTCCACGGCGGCGTCGAGCTTCTGGTCGAGATCGGCGTAGATGTAGTCGGCGACGAGCGAGGCGATGCCCGCCGCAACGGGGTTGTCCACGGCGCCGGGCAGGGTGTTCCAGAACTCCATCTCGACCTTCTTCGCCATCGCGTCGCACGCGCCCGCCACGAGCAGCCGCGCCGGCTGCTTCGCAAGGATGGTCAGGTCCAGGAGCGCGGCGGCGACCTCGCGGCGGAAGAACGACGTGGAGATGTACCGTCCCTCCGGCGTGTAGCACGGCGCGATCGGCGTGAAGGCGCAGCACGTCGCCGAACTCGTGGGCATCGTGACGAGCGGCACGCCCGCGATGTCCGCGAGGCACTTCGAGAAGTCGATCACCACCCCGCCGCCGCAGCCGATCACCAGATCGATGCCGTCGATCGCGCCCGCACGCGCGTGACCGAGCGCAACCTCGCGGCAGCAGAAGCCGTTGTACTTCAACACCTTCGGCTCCACGCCCTCGGCCCGCAGGGATCCGGCGACCTTCTCGTAGCCGATCTCGTAGGTCGTGTCGTTGCAGACGAAGAGCGGCTTTCGCCCGAAGCGAAGCACTTCTTCCGCGCAGCGTTCAAGCAGATGCTCTTCCATGCGGAAGCGTCCGCATCCGAACTTGAACGCAATGTCCTGTCCAATTGGGAATGAGTAGTCTTTCATATCCTTGCCTATAACCTCTTTTTGCATTCTCTTATTTGCATTCGCTACTGGGAGTTTTGGAGTTTAGGAGACTTCGAGGATTCTTGTAATCTTCTCCGAAACTCCTGATCTCCTAATCTCCCAGTAGCGAAAGCAATCATCAAAATTGTCCTCATTAACATTCGCATGCGAAGCGTAGCGGCTGGCTATTGGGTGATGTCGATGAATGAACCGTCTTTGTACTCGAAGAACGAGAGGCTGGCGCCGATGCCCTTCTTCGACGGGTTGTCGCGGCGTGGCGGGGTCAAGGTGGTCACGCGGAAGAAACGGAGCCTGTCGCCGCGCAGGCGCGCCGTCTTCTGTGTCAGGTACACGGCGTCGTCCGAGCAGCACGCGCCCTGAACGTGGCTCGCGCCCGGATCGAACACGTCCTCGAACACGACGGCGGGGATCTTCTCCGGCACCGCCGCATGCGCCGCAACGGCCAAACAGACGCTTCCCAGCGTTCCAATAACGTTTTTCTTCACTTTCGTTCCTTTTTCTGCATTACATCTAGTAGTAATCCAAATAACTAAATCTCGGTGAAAAGTAGTTATCAAAATAACTAACTTGATACTGAATCTAATAATCCCAATAACGCATTGGGTGTATATTACCTTATCACAGAGCCGAATGCAAGCGGCATGACGATGCCGTCACCACTCGCCTGGAGTTTACCCATTTTTTGAGCACGGAAGTGCGCCGCACCGCTGAAAACAAAGGCTGAGGTGCGTTTCGGGAAGTGGTTTTGCGCAGAATCCTTCCG
>CACWSW010000379.1 GCA_902763655.1 uncultured bacterium | reverse complement strand
GCGCTGTGTCATGGTAAAATTCGGATGACATTTCAAGGAGAAGCCATACCATGATGAAAATCGGAAACTTGCTCGGGCGGTTGGCGGGCGTTTGCGCGGCGGCGTTCTGCGCTTTCGTCGCTGCGCGAGCGGACGACGTGTATCTGCTCCGAAATGACGGGAAGATCAACAACGTCGATGTCCGCTCATTCGAGGCGGCCGGCAACTGGAGCAACGGGGAAGCGCCATCGGATGCACATGACTACTACGTGATGACGAACTACTCGTTGCGTATCACGGGCAGCACCGCCGCCCATGTGTTCAAGGGCAACTCGCTGACGCTTGGCGGCACGGGGAGCGGCAACAACTTCAAGGGACTGATCATGGGCTGGGGAGGACAGGCCGACGTCACAATCTCCAACTTGGTCTTGCACCAGTCCACAATCCAGTGCAACAACGAAGGGTGGTTCTACCTGAAGGGGACGACGACGGTGCGCGATACGGTGGGCGACCGCATCTTTACGGGCATCAACCACAATACCGACGGCGGGCGCAACTTCGACTTGCAATGCAAGATGAAAACCGTAGGGGATGAATCGCCGAAGGTCATCCTCAAGCACGGCAGGAACGCGGCCAGCACCTATACGACGTTCAAGATGTCGGGCGATTTCACCGAGTGCAAGGCGTGGTTCGAGGTCCAGGGACAGAACAGCGGGCTCGCCATCTTCCTGCTCGACACGGCGACCTTTGGCGCCGCGTTCGATTCGGTCAAGACGAACGCCGTGCAGCTTCGGACGAACAGCAAGATCGTCTTTACGCCCAACGCCGTGCAGAACGCGAACGCGGGCATTTCCGTGCCGGCGGGGCAGACTGCGTACTTCGGCACGCGGACGTACAGCGCGTCCGGGAACTGCAAGGGAAGCGTTCAGTACGACTACCCCGACCACGACCTGCTGCTCCCCGTGTTCGGCTCCGGCACGTTCACGAAGGAGGATGACGGACGCATCACGCTGAAGAACGACTGGAGCGGCTTCCACGGCACGGTCGCCATCGAGGGCGGTTCGCTCATTCTGACTGACGACATGACGACGTCCGCCGACATGCGGGTGGTCGTGAAGGCGGGCGGCGTGCTGGAGACGGCGCGGACGGACGGCACCTACGGCGGGCTGGACGTCACGTTCGAGGCGGGTGCGGGGCTGATCGTGCCCTACAACGCCGAGACGGGCGTCTCGGCGCCGATCACGCTCGGGCAGTCGTTCCTCGAGTCCTGCACGTATCCCGTGGGCCTGAAGTTGTCGCAGCCCATCTCGTTCCCCGTGAACGCGACGAACCGCCTGCCCGTCGCGAAGGTCGATCCGGCGATCCGCGTGGTGACGGGAGCGGACTTCACGGACACCACCACCAAGACGTACGACCTGCCGAAGACGTGGTTCGAGGTGGAGACGGACGGCGCGGGGATGCAGGTCGTCTACATGGTCGTGAAGCCCGTGCTCGTCCACGAGGGAAGCGGCTATTGGGTTCCGTTCGAGGATGTCTTTATGCGCGACAAGTCGAACAGCCCGTCGAACACGGACGAGTATGTCTGGAGCGACCATCTGGCCGCGCATCCCGGCGCGGACTACATTCATACGGGCACGGCTTTGTCGGCCGTCACGCAGGGCGGCCCGGGTTCCCGCAAGACCTTCGACGGCGATTCGCTCGTCTTCGAGAGCGGCGGCATCGCGTCCCGCAGCGAGCACATCGTCTTCCCGTACGTCTTTGTCGCCTCTCCGAGCATGCTTTTCAGCTGCGCCGGCTACGCCCTGGACAGCCGGCACAAGATCGAGGGCGGACCGATCTACGTTTCTTCATCCAGCACGACGGAAAAACCCCTTGAGTTCAGGGGCCAGACGGAACAAGACCATACGGTCTTCAGGAAAATCGACCTGTGGGCGCCGTTGGAGGGGCCGGGCAGCGTCATGTTCCGCACGTATGATCCGCCGAACGACGCCTACATCTCCTGCGAGATGCCGAACTTCAAGGGCATCCTCATCGTCGACGCGGCATCCGGCGACAGCTTGAAGGACGGCCTCTCCCTGCACGTCAATTCGCCGCTGGCCCTCGGCGGCAGGCCGGACGCGTACGAGTCGCGCGGGCTTCAGCTGAGGAACCACAGCTGCATCGCCCCGGCGGTCTCCATGACGCTGGACAATTCGCTGAACCGCGGGCTTGTGATCGTGGGCGCTAACGGCGGGCTGACGAGTGGCGGTTTCGACGTGCCGTCCAACGTCGTCCTGACGCTGTCCATGAGCGTCATCCAGAACGGGACGCTCCTGAAGAAGGGCGCGGGCGCGCTGGCGATCAACAGCGGGACGCATGGGTTCGGCGGCTGGGGGTCCGATGCGACCACCGGCACGAACAACGTGGTGGAGGTGCGCGCGGGCGGCGTGACGACGATGAAGAAGGCGAACAACGTCAACAGCCTCTGCTACGTGTTCAAGGACGGTGGCGGCATCGCGGTGTTCCAGACGCCGCTTAACGCCGCGCAGGAGGAGAACGGTCTCTACGCCTCGTTCATGCACGAGCGGGCGTTCTCGCACGAGGCGCCCATCCGCGTGATGCTGGCGGACGCAGGCGCCGAACCGCCCGCGACGCGCTTCAGCCGCGTCGTCTGCACGATCCCGCAGGCGCTCAATCCGAAAACGGACTTTGCCGTGGACAAGCCGTGGGA
>CACWSW010000378.1 GCA_902763655.1 uncultured bacterium | reverse complement strand
GTCGTCGAGCTTCGCAACCAGAAGGTCGCTCTCTGCGAGGCGGACCTCACCGATTGGAGCGGACTCTTCTTCAAGGCTCCTCCCGCGCAGCCCGCCGACTCGACCGTAATGGAGGCCGCCCTCACGCCCATCCCCGACAACGACGTGGGATGCGTGATTGCGCGCGCTCCGCACCTCAGCCCTTGGCGCGTGGCCATACTCGGCGACACAGACCTCGAGCTGCTCGCGAACAACGACGTGATACTCAACCTCAACCCGCCGCCGGAGGGCGGAGCTGAGGCGTTCGACTGGGTGAAGCCGGGCGCGACGAGCTGGGACTGGTGGACGGACTCCAACAATTCGCTCTCCACCGAGCTTACGCTCAAGCTGATCGACTTCGCCGCCGAGATGGGCTGGCCATACCACACGATAGACGGCGGCTGGTACGGATACGCTCGCCGCCCGAACCACGGTCCAGGAATCGAGATATTCCCCCGCAAGGACTTCGACCTCGACCGCATCCTCGCCCATGCGAAGGAGAAGGGCGTCGGCATCTGGGTGTGGTGCTACTGGAGCGCGCTCGAGGAGAACGGCGTGGAGAAGGTTTTCTCCGACTTCGAGCGCCGCGGCATAAAGGGCGTCAAGATCGACTTCATGGACCGACAGGACCAGTGGATGGTTCGCTGGTACGAGAAGGTGGTGCGCTGCGCCGCCAAGCATCGACTGATGATCAACTTCCACGGCGCTTTCAAGCCCACCGGCATGAACCGCACCTGGCCAAACCAGATCACCCGCGAGGGCATCCGCGGCAACGAGATGAACAAGTTCACGCGCAACGTCACGCCCGTCCACTGCGCGACGCTGCCGTTCACGCGCTTCCTGCTTGGCCCTGCGGACTTCACGCCGGGCAGCTTCGGCAACAGGCATGCGGCCGAGTTCGTGGCGCAGGGCGGCCGCGGACACAGGTACGGCGACGAGAACGACCGCAGAAAGATTTGGGCGGAGGAGATCGGAACGCGGGCGCATGCTCTCGCGCTGTGCGTGGCGTTCGACTCGCCGCTCATGACGCTCTGCGACTGGCCGGAGCGCTACAGGAGCGGGAAGGGCCTTGAAGCGCTGCGCGCGCTCCCGACCGTGTGGAAGAACACGCTCCCGCTCGCCGGCAAGATCGGCCGCTACTACAGCGTAGTGCGCGAGACGTACGACGGACGCCTCTATCTCGCCACGTTCGGCGTGAAGGGGGCCACCTTCGAGCTGCCCCTGTACTTCCTGCCCGAAGGTACCGAATGGGATGCGACGTTCTACACGGACGGGCCGGACGTGGCCAAGGACGCCACCGACCTCTCAGTGACTACAAAGGCCGTCACGCGAGAGACCAAGGTCGAGGTCACCGTTGCGCCTGAGGGCGGCGCACTGGTCATCTTCGGGAACAGTCGTAAGCGGTAGTTCCAGATTCGCGGCATGAAGTTCACAACCCGATATCTGCTGGTTGCGGCGGCATTGGCCGCCGTCGCCGGTTGCGACACCATCAACCGCGCGCGCACTGCGCAGAAGGCGATGGCCGCAGCGACGAACGACGTGCCGGACGACGTCTCCACGACGCTGCCGCGCGTCAATCTGCTCGGCGCGAAGTTTGTCGATCTCGTGGCGTTCGCGATGACGAACCGCCCGTCCCTGGAGATTGCGCGCCTTGCTGTGTCCAACGCAACGCTCTCGGTGATCGAGGCGACGTCTGACCGCGAACTCCAGATGAGCCTCGCCGGCGGATATTCCCAGTCGACGGCGAACGACAGCCACTTTTCATGGCACCAGCGGCGCGGGAAGGGGACTGCGGACATCTCGTTCGACATCCTGCTCGTCGACTTCGGGCGCATCGACGCGCGCGAGCGCCAGGCGCGCGAGGACCTGGTGGCTGCCCAGCGCGATCTTGAGGAGGCTGAGTTCAAGGTGTTCGCGGAGGTGGCAGAGACGTATTTCGCGCTGCTTCGCAATGATGCCCTCCTTGAGGTCGCGCACACGAACGAGCACCAGTACGCAGAACACCTCCGCCAGGCCGAGCAGCTGTACGACGCCGGCGAGGCGCAGAAGCTAGACGTGCTGAAGGCGCGCGTCGATCTCTCCGACGCGAAGCTCGGCACGATCAACGCGTCGAACGACGTGCTTACGGCTGGCGCGGAGTTCCTTCGCGCCCTTGGACTGCGGGCGGACCGCGCGAACAGGGCCGATGTCCTGCAAGTGGCGAAGGACACATTCGCGGCGTCCGCAAAACACGAGCTGCCAATCACGCATTTTCGGGCAGAGGACTGCCTGATGATGGCACGGACAAATGCGCCTTCGCTGCGTGCGCTAAGGGCCCGTTTGCGCGCGGCGTCTGCAGAAGTGGACTATGCCGTTGCGGACCTGATGCCAAAACTTTCTCTCTCGTCGGCATTCTCATTCGCAGATCCTGCCTGGAACTGGTCATGGGGCTTCAGTGCGATCCAGACGGTGCTTGACGGCTACCGCAAGCGCACTGCGGTGGATCACGCCATCGTTGCGATGGATGCTGCGCGCCTGGCGGTAGACGAGGCGGAGCAGACGCTTTCGCGCGATCTTGCCGTGGCTGTGGCGACGCGAGACAACGCGAGGCAGTCGCTCGAGACGGCACGCATAGAGGTCGAGCAGGCGAAGGAGAACCTGCAGACGGTGATAGAGCAGTACAAGCTCGGCGAGGCATCGCG
>CACWSW010000377.1 GCA_902763655.1 uncultured bacterium | reverse complement strand
CCCGTCTTCAGCTGCGTGGTCCACGCGCGCGTGAGCCACAGGTAGGCGTTGTCGTTGAACTTCGCCTTGCCGAGGCGATACCAATGGTAGCCGTCGCCTTCCACCTTCTTGAACGACCCGCCGCCGCACGACTTCTTCGTCTGCTGGTCGTACACGCCGCCGGCGAACGGCAGCTTGAAGTAGTGGCTCTTGTCCGCCGCCGTGCGCATCGCGCGTCCGACCGGGCTCTCGGGATCGTCCACAAGAGCCTCGTTCTTCCCGTGGCTCGTGAGGAACTGCGCGGGGAAGTCGTAGAAGCTCCTGTCACGGAACTGCTCGGGCACGGGGAAGGCGTCGGGCGGGGCGAGCACGCCGGCGAGGAAGTCGTGTTCCCTCTTGATCAGCTCCTTCGCCCGCGGGTACGACGCGAGCCACTTGGGCCAGTCCTCGCGGATGCGTTTCTTGGCGGCGTCAAGTCCGAGACGGGCGGTCGCAACAAGTTGCGACCCTCCCGTGGCGCCTTCCCCGGCCGCGCATGAGCGCGGCCCTCCCGTATGGGGAGCCGCCATCTTGGCGGCTGCGTGAAACATGACGGCACGCGTGCGCAGGCAGATCAGGCGGTCGAGGCCGAGGCGCGCGTGGCGCACGCGCGCGAGCAGCTTCGCGTCGCCGGCCACGGACGCCTCCGCCGCGTCGAGCATCTTGTTGCAGGCCGCGACGTCCTCGTCGGAGATGTAGCGGAACGAGGAGAGCTGCGGGAACCAGCTCACGAACGCGTTCTTCTCGCGGCGGATCTTGTCGAGGTAGCGCCGGTAGGCGAGGACGTGCTGCCCCGCCGGGCCGTAGTACTCGCGCATGAAGCGTTCGATCAGCGCGTTGCAGTCGAGATCGGGGTTCTCCATCAGCTTCGTCTCGAGGAAGAACTTCAGCTCCCACATGTCGGCCTTGGAGGGATGCTCGTGTTCCCAGAAGATGCCTGACACGTTGTAGGCGCGGTAGTGGCGGAAGAGGTCGCCGTAGTGGAACTCGCTCGCGAACGGCAGACCGGTGAGGCCCTTCGAGAACGTGATCGCGTAGTCCCACACGAACAGGTGCTTCGTCACCTTGCTCCACGCCATCACGCAGTCGTAGTACGCGCGGTTGTCCGGCTCCGCGATGGACGAGGCTTGGTTGGAGCCCGTGTCGCAGAGGCGCACGATCACGTTGTCCGCCGCGCGCACGCCGCCCTTCGGGACGGGCTGCGTGTACTGGTAGGCCCACGTGCAGAGCAGCACGTCTGGGTACTTCTTCGCCACCTCGGCGGCGAGCGCGTTCACGAAGTTGAGGTTGACGCCCGAGAGGCCATACTTCTCAACGGCGGCGTTGCAGCGGTCGCACTGGCAGTACGACTGGTTGTCGTTGTGCGAGATGTCGTAGATTCGGGGCGGCTCCACGCCGTTCTTCAGTGCCCGGGCAGTCCCCTTCTCGATGTTCTCGAGAAGACGCTTGAGCACCTCGTCCTTCACCTCCGGGTTCGTGAGGCAGAGCTGGCCGCTCCGCTGTCCGCCCACGCGCTGCCCCTTGCGGAGCGAGAACCATTCGGGATGGTCCTTCATGTACTTGTCGGCGTTGAGGTACCAGTCGAACGTATGGCAGAAGTTCGGCGGACCGAAGCAGTACGCGCCGCCGAGGGCCGCGCCGCCGTGCGCGTTCATGCGCACGCGCCGCTCGAAGCGCGGCGGGTTCTTGCCGTTCTCCGAGCGGTAGATATCGCGGTACGCGAACGCGGGCTGGCCCTGCATGTCCAAGGCGGGCAAGTCGAGCGGACCCGCCTGCGGCACGTCCTCCTCGAACTCGCTCCACCACCGCACGCCGCAGCAGTCCTCGAGGAAGTGGTACACGGCGAAGAGCGCGCCGCGCGGACCGCCGCCGTTCAGCAGTACCTCGTTGCCGAAGGAGCGGACCACCCACTTCTCGGACGGCAGCTGCGTGGAGAGCAGCCCGTTTTTCCGCGCGAGCTCCGTGTCGCCCACGCGGAAGACGATCCCGTCCTTGCCGCCCACGCGCAGCGTGCCCGCCACGCGCTTTGCAAGATAGACGGACAGCTCGTTCGTCGCCGTGCACTCGTGCGGCTTCGGCGCCTCCGGCCCGCCACCTCGTACGGCGCCGCGAGCGCCGCCCCTGCGGACATCAGTACGGCGACGCCAATCATTGCTTTCAGGAACGGGATTTGCTTTTTCATGTTCATACGCCTTTATCTTGCAGGGGAATGACGCCCCTTGGCAAATCCGTTCGGGTGCTTGGGGCAGGGAGATGTGACAAGCGCGCGTATGGAGGTTGCCGTCTGGCCGCAGTACTTGCACGTGTACGAAGATTTATCGGTTCCTTCGTACGCGCTGTGCTTGCCCTTGGCGAAACCGTCGGGATGCTTCGGGCACGGCGAGCTGACGAGAGCCCTCACGGACTTGGCCGTCTGTCCGCAGTAGACGCACGTATACACCTCCCGCGCCTCGCCCTCGAAAAGAGCGTGCTTGCCCTTCGCGAAACCGGATGGATGTTTCGGACAGGGAGAGGAAAGCAATGTTCGCGCGTCCCGCGCCTCCGCGCCGCAGTACTTGCATCGGACGCCCGCGGGCGCGCCCATTGACGAAAGTGCCGCACAGCAGGCGACAACCGGAACACACAGGATTAGAATCTGTTTCATAAGCTTCTGTTTCATGCGCGCGTTTCTCCTAAAGAACACCGACGATAGACGGCGAGGCGGGTCTGGCCGTAGGC
>CACWSW010000376.1 GCA_902763655.1 uncultured bacterium | reverse complement strand
GCGCCGCACGGTGGCGGCAGGCGAGAAGCTCGCCGTGAAGATCCCGTCCGACGGCGGGTACGTGGTGCGCTTCACGCAGGCGAAGTGATTGGGCCGTGGCGGCATTGCGCGGCGCTCCCGGATTTCGAGACGCGCCGCCAACTTCAGGTCTTGCTGAATCGAAGCTGAAATCAACATCGCATGAAAGAGAAGCAACGATGAAGAATACAGTGATGGCGGCGACGATTGCGCTCTGCGCGGGCGTTTGGGCGGCGTGCGCGGATGCGGTGCGGACGCTCTCGCTTGACGACTACCGCGACAAGATGAAGGCCGCGTGGGTGGGGCAGATGGTGGGCGTGTCGTGGGGCCAACCGACGGAGTTCAAGTGGAAAGACGCGATCATCCCCGCAGACAAGGTGCCGGAGTGGGCAAGCGACTTCCCGCTCCGCATGTCGTACGGCAACGACGACCTCTACGTGGAGATGACCTTCCTGAAGACGCTGGAGGACCATGGCCTCGACGTGTCCATCCGCCAGGCCGGCATCGACTTCGCGAACTCCGAGTACAAGCTCTGGTGCGCGAACCGCGCCGGACGGAACAACCTTCGGCGCGGCATCGCGCCGCCCGACTGTTCGCATCCGCGGTTCAACAAGTGCCCGAACGACATCGACTACCAGATCGAGGCGGACTACGCCGGCATCATCTCGCCGGGATGTCCGCAGGAGGCTACGCCGGCATCATCTCGCCGGGATGTCCGCAGGAGGCGATCCGCCTCGGCAACGTCTTCGGACGGCTGATGAACTACGGCGACGGCGTATGGGCCGGCCAGTTCATCGGCGCCCTGTACGCGGAGGCGTTCTTCACGGACAACGTCGACGCGCTCCTCGACGCGGGCCTTGCGGCCATCCCCGCGGAGAGCGACTACGCGCAGATGGTGCGCAACGTGCGCGCATGGCACCGGGAGAACCCGAAGGACTGGACGGCGTGCTGGGAGAAGATCCGCGCCGCGTATTCGAAGCCGTTCAACAAGGAACTGCGTGATTCGAACGGCGCCATCGACGTGCGACTCAACGGCGCGTGCATCGTGCTCGGGCTCCTTTACGGCGAGGGCGACCTCGACAAGTCGATGGTCCTCTCCATGCGGTGCGGATGGGACTCCGACTGCAATCCCTCCAACGTGGGAGGCATCCTGATGACGGCGCGCGGGTTCAAATCGCTGCCCGCGAAGTACGTCGAGAAGCTGGACTACGCGCGCAAGTTCTCCTTCACGGCCTACGACCTGCCGTCGCTCTTCGCCGTGTGCGAGAAACTGGCGCGCGGAGAAGGGCGCGGACGGCGTGGAACGTTTCGTGATTCCAGTGAAGAAGCCGGTTCCCGATCCGTTCGTTCCTTCATGGAAAGCACCTCCCGCGAAGGGTGAACGTTTCACCGAAGCCGAGAACGCAAAGCAGAAATTCCGCCTGATGGCCAACAGCGGAACGACTGACTGAAATGGGTCCGAGAATTATTTCGGCACAAAAATGGCGTTTTCAAGTTTTTGTGCCGAATGTGTTGCGTAGCGAAAAAAATGATGATAAAATTCAAACGTTTCGTCTTTTTAGAAGAGGCGTGAAATGTTTGTTGGTCGCGAAAGAGAATTCGAATCGTTGCGCTTGTTGTTGGACAAGCGCACACCGTCGTTGGTTGCTTGTCGTGGGCGTCGGCGTATTGGCAAGTCGACGCTGATAGAAGAGTTTGCGAGGCGCAATCGTTGTCGATTGGTGGAGATTGACGGGCTCTTGCCGCGCGAGGGGATGACGAATCAGGTTCAGTTGGACAACTTCATCGAGAAATTGGCTGCCCAGACCGGCGTAGACGGAACAAAGGTCTCGTCGTGGTTTGAGGCGTTCATGCGCCTTGACAAGGCGATTTCGTGGGACGACTGGACGGTCGTCTTGCTTGACGAGGTGTCATGGATGGGGCGTTACGACCCTGATTTTCCGGCACGGCTCAAGAGTGCATGGGACATGATGCTGAAACACCATGATCGTTTGGTTGTCGTCATCTGCGGATCGGTCTCGACGTGGATCAAGAAGAACATCTTGGAGAACACGGGTTTTGCCGGACGCTTTTCGCGCGATCTTGTCGTCCGTGAGCTGCCTCTTTCGCAGTGCAAGGCGTTTTGGGGCGATGCGGCGGAGAGGCTGTCTCCGTCCGAGATCATCGACGTTCTGTCCGTGACGGGCGGCATTCCCCGTTATCTTGAGGAAGTGAATCCGCGGTTGAGCGCCAACGAGAACATCAAGCGGATGTGCTTCGAGCGTGACGGCGTCCTGTTCGGCGACTTCAAGGCGATTTTCAGTCAGGTGTTCGGCGAGGAATCCGTGCTGAAACAGAAGATTCTGCGGACGCTGATTGACGGGCCGCGCACGTGCATCGAGGTCGCCGAGGCATTGGACGTGGAGCGTGGCGGCTCCCTTTCGGAAACGCTTGAAATCCTTGTTGATGCGGGATTCGTCACGAAGGACGAGGGCTACAATCCGGAGACGGGAAAGAAGGCGCGGACGGTGAAATACCGCCTGTCGGACAACTACACCCGCTTCTACCTGAAGTACGTGCTTCCGCATGAGACGGAGATTCTTTCGGGCACCTACCTGTTCGACACGCTTGAATCGTTGCCGGGGTGGGATTCAATTCTCGGACTGCAGTTCGAGAATCTTGTCGTCAACAACTTCAGGGAGCTGGTGAAACCGCTTCACCTTGAGGGCGTCCCGGTCCTTTCCGCCGTGCCCTATGAAAAACGCGCCTCGAAAGGGCGGCGAAAGGATGATGGGAAGGGGCTGCAGATCGACTTGCTTGTCCAGACGCGCAAGTCGGCATACGTCGTGGAAGTCAAGCGGAAGCGCCATATCGGGGAGGCGATCGAGGAGGACGTCGCGCAGAAGGTCTCACGGCTTCGCCATCCGCGCGGGATGTCCATCCGGACGGCGTTGGTATACGAAGGCGAGCTCGCCCCCGTCGTGCGCGGGAACGGTTACTTCGACGCCATAATCTCCGCCGCCGACCTGCTCGGTCTTTAAGGATCGTGTTTCTTGTTGATCTCAAGAAAGGACATTGCTTTATGAGGAATAAGATAATTCTTGTCGGATGTACGGCACTTGCGGTGGCGCTGCCAATTCTGGCGGAGAGGATTGTCTACGACTTCGAGACGGGCGACCTGCAGGGGTGGCAGGTGACGAAGGGCGCGTTCGCGCGTCCCGTGACCGACCTCGCGAAGGAGCACAACACGGGAAAGCCGTACACGAAGGGCGGCACGTACTTCGTCTCGACGCTCGAGAACGCGGTCAACCGCCCGAACGACGGGCAGACGGGCCTGATCGAGTCGCCGACGATCCGCCTGACGAATCCGACGATCACATTCAAGATCGGCGGCGGGCAGCACGCGCGCTTCGAGCTCGTCGACCGCGCGACGGGCAAGGTGCTTGCGTCGGCCGTCGGCGAGAACGGCGAGCGGATGCGCACGGTCACGTGGAACATGCCGCAGGCGGTCGGCAAGGACGTCTACTTCCGCGTGGCCGACGACGCGACCGGCGGCTGGGGACACGTGACGCTGGACGACGTGACGTGCGAGGGCGTGCGCGGCGCGGCGGACTTCGCGGCGCGTCCGCGTCCGTCGCCTGTCGCCGTGCATGGCGAGGGCGCGAACCGCGTGGCGACGGTGGACATCTCCGGATGCGCGGACGGCAAGGCGATGTGGAAGCTCATCGGCGAGGCGCAGAGGACCGCGCCCGGCGGGCGCATCATCCTGACGGGGAGGCGTCCGGGGGCGATCTCCTGGGGCATCCCCGGCACGGGGTATCCGTACGCCGAGACGGCGGCGGAGTGTGCGGCGGCCGTCGACTTCTATCTCGGCAAGGCCGAGAAGCCCGGCGCGAAGGCCGCCGCAAAGGCGGCGCTCGCGTCCGTGCCAGAGGTCGTCTATGTGACGCACGCTGTATTCCAGACGGACCACCACAACACGGCGGACCACCACAACACGGCGACCATCTTCCAGTGCGGCGAGATCAACGAGCGGAGCTACAGGACGCAGGGCGCGCTCAAGGCGTGGAACCCCGCGACGGGTGCAACGCGCGTGATCGTGTCGGAGAAGGAAGGGCGCACCATCCGCGACCCGGAGGTGGACTGGGACGGGAAGCGGATCGTGTTTTCGATGCGCGACGGCCGTGCCGACGATTATCACATCTACGTCGTGAACGCGGACGGCACGGACCTCCGCCAGCTCACGCGCGCGAAGGGCGTGAGCGACATCGACCCCGCGTTCCTGCCGGACGGCGACATCGTGTTCTCCTCCACGCGCGACCCCAAGTACTGCATGTGCAACCGCCACATCATGTGCAACCTCTACCGCATGGAGGCGGACGGCGCGAACATCCACCAGATCGGC
>CACWSW010000375.1 GCA_902763655.1 uncultured bacterium | reverse complement strand
GCTGCTGCGCGGCCGAGCGAGGTGGTGCCGGCCGTCAACTTCAACGCCTATCCCGTTTCGGGCACGGTCGGCGTGCGCGGGGGCGCGTCGTTCCCGATTGCGCTGCCCGCCTTCGGCTACGCCGTCTACCGCGACGGGAAGGCCGTGCCGCTTGCGGAGCCCGCGGCGCCGACGGGCAAGGTCTGGTTCGCCCGCACGGCGGAAGGCACGTTCGTGAGTCCGTTCTACGTGCGCCATCCCCACTTCGCGGGAACGGAAGGCCCGGGCTCGATCTACCGTCTGCCGCAGGGCGGCCCGTGCTTCTTCGACTCGGCGCTTGCGCCGTTCGGCTTCACGGAGGAGACGGCGTCGGTAGGATATGCGGAAAACGGCAGGGTCTACGCCTGGCATCCGCCGGCCGGCGTGCGCGTGAAGCTGCTCGATACGAAGGACGGGAAGCCGGGTTTCCACATCGCGACCGAGCCCGAGACGCCGGTGGCGCTGCGCGAGGAGCCGCGCCTGCCGGAAGGTCTCGGGACGGGCGACGACCGGCTGAAGGTCGTCGCGGGCGGCTGGGTGTTCGAGACGGGCGCGCTGCGCGTGCGTTTGCGCCGGACTGGGTCCGTGGCCAGCGTATGGCGCAGGGATGCAAAGGGCGAGTGGAAGGAAATCATACACGACGCCTACGTCTACACCGACCACGGCTTCGTGAGAAAGGGCGACGAGAAGGAACGCACGCGGTATTCCTCGCGCGACGAGATCGAGGCGGAGAAGACGTTTCGGCGCGACGCGGACGGGACGTTGCGCCTCTCGTTCACGGGCTTTCTGCGCGAGGCGCATCGGTTCGGCCAGCTGCGCAACCGCATTGCGTTCACTGTGTCGTACGTCTTCCGCGACGACACGGGGTTCGACGTGGACCTCCGCGTGAAGGTACACGGCAAGCCAGTGGCCGACGTGCCGCCGCGGCTTCTCTTCCAGGCGTGGCGCCCAGACGGGACGGACGCCGTGCGCCACGCGTTCCTGGACGGCGATGCGGCGGGGTTCATGCCTGGCAAGGAGTATTCCTTCAGCACAAAGCTCGGAACGGCAGCTGGTGCGACATTGCGATAGTGCGATGCAGATTTGACGTGTGAGCGATACGATGGTATATTACCCGTCATGTTGTCTTTCGCAATGGGCGTCATCAGGGACTGGCGGGACCTGAACGCCTTCGAGATCATCCGCCATCCGTGGTTCATCTCCGCGTTCCTCGCGGGGGGGCTTGCGCAGGTCATCAAGCTGATGCAAGGCTGGTTCAGCACGCGCAAGCTGGACAAGAAGGTCCTCTCCGCTCCGGGAGGCATGCCGAGCGCGCACGCTGCGCTCGTTACGGCGCTCGCCGTTGCGGTGGGACTCACCGATGGGTTCGATTCGCCTGAGGCGATGATCGCCGTTGGGTTCGGCACCATCACGCTGGCGGACGCTCTCTCCATCAGGCGTGCGGCCGGCGAGCACGCGCAGCTGCTCAACCGCATCGTCGAGCGGCTGAACCTGACCGGCGAGGAACGATTTGAGGCGCACCGCCTGCGCGAGCGGCTAGGGCACACGCGGGTTGAGGTCGTTGCCGGCGTCTTCTTTGGAATCGCCGTGGCCCTTGTGGTCTGCGGCTTCTGGGATTTCTGGAAATGAAACGTATACTACATTATTTGATCCTTGCCGTCGTGCTGCTTGGTGCGCCGGCGCTCTGCGCCTGGCTTGGTGGATACGACGAGATATGGGAAGGGGTGAAGAGCTTTCCGCCGCGGACCGAAGACTGGGGGTTCCAGCCCGAAAAGCTGTGGAACCACCGCTGTCCGTTCTCTTGGCCATGGTTCATAGGCCTGTCGCTCTTCACGTTCGTGTGTCTTCGTCCGCTCGTGAAGCGCTGTCTCAAGGCGGCTGTCTCGGGGTTTCGCCAGTCTTCCGCCACCTCTAACCCCTCACCCTTCACCTTTCGCCATTCACCATTCCCCTGGTGGGGCTGGTTGGGCGTAGTCATACTCGCCTCGGGCTGGATACTTTCCTGGAACTACCACTTCCGCTGGTTCCCGCCGCTTCCAGAGAGAGTGCAGGTGCAATTGTCGTACGCGCCCGTCTGGGCAGGGTTCATACTTCTAGTGAATGCGCTCTGCGTGAAGCGGAGCGGACACTCCCCGATGACTGACCACCCGTGGGCATACGTGGCGCTGTTCCCTGCGAGCTCGCTCTTCTGGTGGTTCTTCGAGTACCTGAACCGCTACGTGTGGAACTGGTACTACGTGGGCATATCGCAGCTTGGCGCGCTGGAATACACCTTCTACGCCACCATCTGCTTCGCGTCCGTGCTGCCTGGCGTCTGCTCGGTTGCGGCGTTCCTGCACACGTTCCGTCCGTTCGCCGACGAGAACTACGCCAACATGGGCAAGGTGAACATGCGCGGATGGCGCGCGATCGCGGTGCTGTCGTTCGTGGCGGCGCTTGGGCTCGCGGGCATCGTGTTCTTCCCGCGCTACACGTTCCCGCTCCTGTGGCTCTCGCCGCTCATGGTGTTCCTGCTGGTGCAGGTGGCGCTGAAGGAGCCGTGCGCGCTCGACTGCCTGGCGGTTGGCAACTGGTCGGTGGTGTTCCGCTTCGCGCTCGCGGCGCTCGTATGCGGACTGTGCTGGGAGACCTGGAACTACTACGCGCTCGCGAAGTGGATATACTCAGTGCCGTTCGTGCACCGCTTCCAGATATGGGAGATGCCGCTCATCGGCTTCGGCGGATACCTGCCTTTCGGCATGGAGTGCGCCGCAGTGACGGCGTGGATATGCCCGGC
>CACWSW010000374.1 GCA_902763655.1 uncultured bacterium | reverse complement strand
CGCGCCTCGTAGCCGCCTTCCGCGTAGGCCGAGGCGACGGGGAAGTAGCCGCACGACCCGTTCGTCAGGCACGTGCAGACGGTCATCCGGAACGGCGACCGGTCGCGGACGGCGCGCCCGATCTCCGAGAACGGCTCTCCGGGTATGCCGGCAAACGCCACGGCGTCGCCAAGAGCCAGCACGGACAGCGGCAGAGCAAACGAGTCGGGTCCGTTCTCGAGAAGGAGCATCCGCTCCGCCTCCGCCACAACCGTCGTGAGCGCCATGCCCGTGAAGGGAATCTCGGCGTCGCGTCCTTCGCGGTGCAGCCGCACGTATTCGCGCGCCTTCGGCAGGTCGTCCGCTGACGGACGCTGCGCCGGCACGGAGATCGTGCGCACGCCGAACCGCAGCGCCCCCGCGGCCACCGGCTCGCACTTGCCCCACACCGACAGCGCGGCCGCCGTAACGACGCGCCCCATGTGCCGCGCATGCTCGTAGCCGCGGTCGACGTCGTCGAAGTCGGGGTGGAGTCCCTCGCTGCGCCCCGTTGAGGAACACGCAACGGACTCCCGGCTCTGCGCGCTCGAAGATGCGGCGCGTGAACGCGGGCCAGTCGCCGGAGATCATCTCGCCGCCAACGACGTCCGGATGGGTCGCGAAGTTGAGAATCGCGATGTCGTCCTTCCCAGCGCGGCGGACGCGCAGAACGCGGACCGTCTCGTCCAGTGCGCCGATGGGCTCGGCGATGTCGGGATTGTTCACGCCGGGATTGGTGCGGATGGATCCGTCCTTCATACGGTAACGGCGCAGGAAGGAGATGCGCTTCGCCTCCGAGAACCCGATCGCCAGGGACGCGGGTGCGAGGTCGTCGACGGCGAGGCGGGCGGCGTCTGCGAGCCGCGTCGCCAGGAACTCGTTGTAGAAGTCCGTTCCGTCGAAGAAGTCCGTGCGCCCCTTGTCGGCCTTGCCGGCGCCCGGCCCCGTGTGCGTGTGCGTGCAGTGCACGTAGACAGCGTCGTCCCGCACGCCCGCGGCTTCCGCGATGCGCCGCCGCATGGACGCGTTGAACGCGACGCCCTCTATTCCGAGGAGATCGGCGGCGATCACCACCGCCGTGCCGTTTCCGTCTGAGAACGCGACGGCATTGGCCTCCAGGTTGTCGAGGATGCCCTTCGCATGCCGTTCCTCGAAGTATCCGACGATCGGCGTCCCGAGCGGTGGCGTGATGTCCACTCGCGCGAAGCCGGCCTTGAACGAACTCTCGCTCATGGATGCGATCCTTACTTGCGCGCGTCGTTGCGGAGGACGAAACCGAGCGCGTCAAGACGGGCGAAGAGGTCCTTCAGCTCGTCCTTGGAGAGGGGGCGTCCGTTCGGCGCGCGGCCCTCGCCGCAGTCGAGCCCGATGTACTTCATCATGCTCTTGTGCCAGGAGCCGTTCGGCTTGGCGATGAGCTGCTCCACGAACCGCACGACCTCGTCCTGGAGCGTCGCCGCCGCCACGAAGTCGTTCGCGCCGGCGAGCTCGCAGATCTTGGCGAAATGCGCGGGGATGATGTTCTGCGATGACCCGATGCAGCCAGAGAAGATACCCGTCGCAAGAGCCGAAAGCACCTGCTCGTCGGCCCCCGCGAAGAAGATGACCTCCTTGGAGAGCCTGTTCCGGAGCGCCTGCACGGTCCAGTACTTGTAGTTCGTGTACTTCATGCCCTTGACGTTCTTCAGGTCGAAGAACTTCGCGTCGCGGTCCGGCACGATGTCCGCGCCGAGAGAGTAGATCATGAACGGCAGGTCGGTCGCGGACGAAATGCGCCGGTAGTGGTCGTAGGCGGCGTCGAAGCACTGTCCGAAGTAGACCGGCGCGACGGAGCTCACCCAGTCGATGCCCGTCTTCGCGGCGAACTTCGCCAGCTCGACCGCGTCGTTCGTTGCGAGGCACCCGACGTGGGCGATCAGCTTCGCGCGTCCCTTCGCCGCCTTCGCCGCGCGCGCGTAGACGCGCTTGCGCTCGTCCTTCGAGAGCAGGAAGCCCTCGCCCGTTGAGCCTGTGAGGTAGAAGCCCCTCAAGCCCCGCGACAGGCCGTAGTCGATGACCTTCTCAATCATCTCCTCGTTGAGGGAGCCGTCCTTCTTGAACGGGGTGTAGAGCGCGGAGTAGGCCCCCGCCATTCCCGTGAACGCCTTGCCGCGGGGCAAGGGCAATCCGGCAGTTCCATTTGTCTTTTGCATTTCAGTCTTTCGCTGTTTTTGGTTTTTCATGAATGTTGAAATCGTCAGTTCAAGGTCTTCAGGGTGAGTCCCGTCAGGTCGCGTTTGCGCTCGGGGACGACGAACGAGAGAAGCCACGCCGAGGCGACGCAGAGGACGAACCCGATTCCCCCCACGAGAAACACGTGCGGACGCGCGAACGGCAGCGGCGCGTAGCGCAGGGCGAAGCACGCAACGTAGTTGACCGCCAGCCCGGCGATCGCGGCGCGGCCGCCCACGCGGCGGAGGAACACGCCGATGAAGAACATCCCCGCGAGCCCGGCCGTCAGCACCGAGATGAACTCCTTGAACTTGTCGAAGAGCGACCGCGTCTCCGTGTGCGCGAGCACGAGCGCCGCGGCTACGCCGAGGATGCCCGTCGCGAACGTGAAGACGCGCCCCCAGCGCATCTGCGTCTCCGGCGTGGTCGAGGGGCGGAACTTCAGCACGAAGTCCGCGGTCAGCGCGGTCGCCGCGCTGGAGAGGTTCGCCGAGAGCGTCGAGATTGTTGCAGCGAACAGCGCCGCCGCCACGAGTCCCGCGAGCGCCGGCGGCAGTCCCGACACGATGAAGAAGGGCAGGATGCTGTCCGCCTTCGGCAACGCCGGGTCGAGCATCTCCGGATGGCTGCGGTAGTAGGTCCAGAGCGCCGTGCCGATGGAGAAGAACACGGCGCAGACGAATACCGTGAAGATGCCGTTGAACCAGATGGAACGGGCCGCTGCCTTTTCGTCCTTGACCGACATGTAGCGCTGGATCACGCACTGGTCGCTCGTGTACGTGGATAGGTTCTCGATGATCGCCAGCACCACCACGACCCAGAGGACGGGCTCGGTGGCCACGAGACGCAGGTCGAGCAGCGTGGTCTTTCCGTTCGCGGACGCGCTAGCCCACGCGCCGGTGAACCCGCCGTCCGTTCCCATGATCAGCGCGGTGAAGATCGCGATCGCCCCCGTGACGAGCACGATCCCCTGCACGAAGTCGCTCCACACCACGGCCTCGAAGCCGCCGAACGCGCAGTAGACGATCGTCGCGGCGCCGCAGACGAGGATGCAGCCGTCGATCGAGACGCCCGTCATCGCGTTGAGCGCGAGCGCGGGAAG
>CACWSW010000373.1 GCA_902763655.1 uncultured bacterium | reverse complement strand
CGCCTACACGATCCAGCTCGGCGAGCCCGAGGTCGGCAACGTCCACTCCTTCGTCACTCCCGGCGAGAGCGTCCCCGCGCGCTTCTGCGTGATGAACGATACGCACGAGAACTGGAAGCAGTTCGGGCCCATCGTCGAGGACATCCTCGCGTTCGGCCCGGCGCTGACGGTGTGGAACGGCGACGCAACGAACACGACGGAGGAAAAGGCGCGCGCTGTGGAGACGTTCCTCGCGCCGCCGATCGCGCGCAAGGACTACGCGGCCGACATCCCGCTTCTCTTCACTAACGGTAACCACGACTTCCGCGGCAAGTGGATACGCCGCCTCGACGAGGTGATGATGGCGCGTCTCCCCTCCGAGCGCAGCTCGCGCGACTGGGACCTGAAGCGCAACTTCGCGTTTCGCCTAGGCGACGTGGCCATGATCGGTCTCGACACGGGCGAGGACAAGCCCGACTGGCATCCGAAGTGGATGGGCTTTGCGAACTTCTCGCCCTACCGCGCCGCGCAGGCCGTATGGCTCAAGGACGCGCTCGCGCGCCCGGAGATCGCGAACGCGCCGTACATCGTCGTGTTCTGCCACATCCCGCTCTTCGACAGCGATCCGGACGCCAATCCCGGCGACCGCTTCGAGAACTGGGCAGACTGGCAGAAGGAGTGCGCCGACCTGTGGGGGCCGCTCTTCGCAGAGGCCGGCGTCCAGGTGGTGGTTGCCGCGCACAAGCACCACTACCGCTACGACCCCGCCACGGCCTCGCGGCCATGGGCACAGGTTGTGGGCGGCGGTCCCGGCAAGAACCCCTGGAACTTTCCCACGGTCATCAAGGGCGAGACGACGGGCGGCGAACTGAAGCTTACCGTGAAGAACATCCTCACGGGGCAGGTCGTGGGCACGCACGCCTTCAAGCCGAGAAAGGGTTTCCTGGGGATATCCTGATGCGGCGACTCGCCAGCGTGGCCCTTGTCGGCCTGCTCGCCCTTGGCGCGCAGGCCAACGAGTCCGAGGTGGCCTCTTCCGGTCCGAAGGAGACTACGGACTTCAAGGTCTTTGGTGTCTTTAACGATCTTAGCGACTTTAATGTCTTTAACGACATTAATTTCTTTAACAACATTCCGGACATCAAGGATTTTAGAAAGGCTTGCGGACTCGACTTCATGTCGATCACCGCAGGCGCCGACCTGCGCAGCGCCTACCTCTCGCGCGGAAAGGTGCTGGAGGCGCGGCCCATGTCGTCGCAGCTGCTGAGCGCCGACATCCCGCTCAAGCCGCTGGCTCCGATCGGGCGCATAGGCTTCGACTTCTGGACCATCTCGTCGCTCACGCACAAGATGGACACCATGCACAAGAACATGTTCTTCCAGGAACGCGACCTCACCGTCCGCTACGGGTACGACTGGCAGATCTCGGACGACTGGCGGCTCGCGAGTGACGTGATGCGCACCTGGGTGAACCTGCCCGGATACAGGCATGGCCTCGACCACAGCGTCCAGGAATGGAGATGCGCGCAACGCCTTGAGAACCCGTGGATCACGCCGTACTACCTCGTGCGCCGCGCAGTGCATCCGCGCGACTGGCTGTATGTCCGCGTTGGCGTGCAGCATGCGTTCAGGCTCACGGACACGCTCACGTTCACTCCGAACTTCTACGGCGAGGGCGGCAACGAGAACCATTACCAGCAGCGCTACGGAGCTAAGGATCCTGCATGGTCGAAGTACCACAGCGGCGTGCAGGCGCTAAACGCGATGTTCACCCTTTCGTGGAAGATATCCTCGTGGGCGTCCGTCTACGCGAGCGTGCAGCAGTTCGGTCTTGTCGATTCCGACGCGCGCGACCGCGTGAAGGCGAAGAAGACCCACAACTCCCGCCGTGACCTGACGGTGGGCACTGTCGGCATTGTCTGCAAGTTTTAGAAAGGAATCATGAAATGAAGCGTTTCGAAGGAAAAGTTGTGCTCGTGACCGGCGGCAACCGGAACACCGGCATCGAGATTGTCGACCTGTTCGTGCGCGAGGGCGCGCAGGTGTTCATGTGCGGGTCGACGCCAGAGTCCACGACGAAGGGCGAGCAGATCCTGCGTTCGCGGAACATCGGCGATTTCACGGCCGTGCCCTGCGACGTCTCGGACGCCGCGCAGGTGGCGCACCTCTTCGACGTGATCGAGGAGAAGGCCGGGCGGCTCGACATCCTCGTGAACAACGCCGCCAACCAAGGCCTCGGGCACGGCGGCCCGCTGGAGATGACGACCGCGCAGATGCTCGACGTCTTCAAGGTCAACCTGCTCGGCGGCTTCCAGGTGACGCAGGCGGCGTGCAACCGCTTCTTCATGAAGCAGGACCCGAATCCCGCCACGCGCCAGAAGGGCGTGGTGGTCTTCCTCGGCTCGAACACCTCGATGCGCGCGATCCGCAACCGCACCGCCTACGTGACATCGAAGGGCGGCATCGACGCGCTCGTGCGTTCGCTCGCGCTCGATCTCGGTCCGCTCGGCATCCGCGTGAACGAGGTCGCCCCCGGCTACATCTACACGGAGCGGTGGGACGTCCTCGACGAGAAGATCAAGGCGCGCCGCCGCCTCAACTGTCCGCTCCGTCACGAGGCGACCGGCGGCGACATCGCCGATGCCGTGGCGTTTCTCGCCTCCGACGCAGCCCGCAACATCGGCGGCGAGCGCCTGGTGGTGGACGCCGGCTGCAGCGCCCAGCACATGCCGGAAGACGTCGACTTCTGACGGGCTAGATCACCTTCTTCGGAAGAAGGCGGTTGATCAGTTCGTTGAAGCGGTAGGGGAGAGTGGATAGCCACCATGTGGCTAGGCGCATCGGCCAAGGG
>CACWSW010000372.1 GCA_902763655.1 uncultured bacterium | reverse complement strand
GAGGAATCCGATGGCGGTGGAGGTGAAGCTCTTCGAGTGGGAGTAGAGCATGTGGGGGCGGTTCAGCGTGTCGTAGGGAGCCCACGAGCCCTCGGCGATCACGCGGCCGTGGCGCACGATGACGAATCCGTGAAGGGCGTCAAGCTCGCGCTCGCAGGCGTTGATCCAGCCGATGATTGCAGATGAGGACACGCCCTGGGATTCGGGCGTGGCCTTTTCCATCAGGGCGGCGGCGTTTAGCGCGGCAAACGCGCACAGTGAAAGGAGTGCTGATTTTTTCATGCGACAAGACTACCACATCTGGCGGCGGACCGCAACCCCGCCGGCCACTTTCCCAATCCCGTCGGGATTTGGTATACTGCCGCCATGCGAAAGATAAAGCTTGGACTCTTCGGAAAGATCCTCATAGCCATAATCGGCGGCACGGCGCTCGGCTGGCTGCTGGGTCATCCGTACGCCCCGTGCTCGTGGGGCCTCAGCGTAGTCAACGCCTTCAGCGGCGTATTCGGGCAGATACTGCGCTTCATAGTGCCGCTCCTGATCCTCGGCCTGGTCACGCCCGCCATCGCCGACACGGGATCTGGGGCCGGGAAGACGCTCCTTGCCGTGGTCGTCATCGCATATGCCTCGACGGTCTTCGCGGGGTTCCTCTCCTACTTCGGCAGCGCCTTTGTGTTTCCGTCCATCCTCACCGAGGGCATCGGACACCTTGACAAGGCCGCCAAGGTGAAACCGCTCCTCGAGATTCCGCCTGTAATGAACGTGATGACGGCGCTCTTCCTCTCCTTCATGCTAGGCCTCGGCATCATCTTCACGAAGTCGGTTGCGCTGAAGCGCGGCTTCGACGAGCTGCGCACCATCGTCTCCAAGACGATCGAGTTCGCTATCCTGCCGGTGCTGCCGTTCTACATCATGGCCATGATCGCGAACATGACCGCTTCGGGCCAGCTCGCCGCCTTCGGCGTCACGGCGGTAAAGATCATCGGCATGAGCATCGTCCTGACCGTGCTGCTGCTTTTCGTCCAGTACGGCGTGGCCTGCGTCCTTGCGCGCCGCAATCCGTTTTCCGTCATCTGGAACATGCTGCCGGCGTACTTCACTGCGCTCACGATCTGCTCGTCCGCCGCCACGATCCCAGTCACGCTCCGCTGCGTGCGGAAGAACGGCGTCAGCGAAGATGCCGCCGGACTTGTCGTGCCGCTCTGCGCCACCATCCACCTGGCTGGCTCTACCGTGAAGGTGGTGTCGTGCGCCGTCGCGTTCATGGTGCTGGCGAACGAGCCGGTGACACTCGGGCAGTTCACCTACTTCATCTTCATGATGGCGATCACCGCAGTCGCCGCGCCCGGGGTGGCATGCGGCGTGATCATGAGTTCGCTCGGCCTGCTGGAGTCTATCCTCCACTTCACTCCAGAGCGGTGCACGATGCTGATGACCGTCTACGTGGCGATGGACGGATTGGGCACGGCGTGCAACGTCGCCGGCGACGGTGCCATAGCCCTCGTAATCGACCGCTTCTTCACGAAACGCGACTAGCCGGTCACGGGGAATTGGCAGACGTGCGCGCGACAAGAGGCGCGACGGGGGTGAGCGACAGGTTCATGCGGTGGTCGTCGCCGTTCATCGTGCAGAGGATGTACCTGTCCTTGCAGACGAACGCCGGATGGGGGTCTGGGTGGTCGTGCCAGCCGCCGTCGTCGTCGCACAGCTTCGGACGTAGCGAGTGAATGTAGAGTCCTTGTTCAGCGTCGCGGTTCCAGAACCCGACCTTCCACTGGCAGCCGCGGTACCACTTGCCGACCGACATGTCGAAGGTGACGAGACGGTTGTTCGCGGACATCGTGGCGTGCGCGCCGGGCCACGGACTGACGGTCTCCTGCTTGCCGGTGGCGAGATTCTGGTAGTGCACGCCGCGTGCGCACCAGTAGAAGCCCTTGCCGTCCTCCGCCCAATGCTCGTGCGTGGCATAGTTATGGTCGGGGATGCGGCTGGGCTGCATCTCGCGCCGTCCGTCGGGGTATGCGAGCCACATGCGCGGGTACCAGCCGGTCTTCTTCTTGTATTCGATCGCGTCCGGAGTGCGCGAACACTTCTCCCAGGCTATGAGGGCGATGTCGTCGCGAACAGGGTTGAGCTGGTCGTGGTTGGCGAAGAAGGGCGTGGTGCCCCAGCTTTCCCACGCGCCCGTCTCGAAGTTGATGCATCCCTGCTCGTAGCGGTCGTCGAGGTGCGCGGCGATGAACATCTTCTTCCTGTCGGTGGTCAGCGTGGGGTGCGTGGAAAGGTAATGGACCTTCTTGACGTCCTTGAGAAGGGCGTCCGGAACCTTGCACACCACGATATCCTTCAGCGGGTCGACGAGGAAGTCCCTGCGGCAGACGTGCCGTTCCGTCACGCCGTTGGACTTCCCGGTGCGGAAGTACCACAGCTGGTCGGTCTTGACGTCGAGGAAGGGGATTTGCGTGGGAACGTGCAGGTCCACGATGGTGTCGGTCTTGAGGTCGATCAGGGCCGTCGTGTTCAGGCGGTTCTTCTTCTTGGTCTTGCCGTCCGGCTCGAACTCCGGGTCGCGCGCCCAGAAGAAGATGAAGCGTCCGTCGTCCGTCATGGACTTCTGCGTGAAGTAGCAGCCCTGCTGGTGGAAGGAGAAGACGCCTGGCTTCAGCAGCCAGCTCTCTACGCCGGACGACGGATCCACATGGCGCACGAAGAGGCGCGACGTCTCGGGCGTTTTCAGGCCATTGGTCTCAGCCGCGCCGCACGGCGCGCCCCCCAAAACGGCGGCAACGGCCGCCCCAATCGCTATTTTTCTCATGGCGGCAGTATACCAAATCGCTTCCCGCGCGGCAATACGGCGTTGTCCGTCAACGCCGCTTTTGGTATACTCTCGCCTTGGAG
>CACWSW010000371.1 GCA_902763655.1 uncultured bacterium | reverse complement strand
GGCTTAACCTGTCGCGAGTCTAGCGTCGCGCCGCTGAATGTGATGTTGGCCATGGCGATAGTATACCATTATTCGAACGTGAGCGTACCGCCTTCGAGAAGATCCTTGCGCCGTATGAACGGGCGCTCTTCACGCTTGCCGTTCCATGCGTGGCTAGGCGTGCCTGCGCCGGCCTTGCGACGGATCGCCAGCCGCCGCCCATGCGGCAGCGAGACGTCCACGCGGCCGAAGAGCGGCAGGCCGAGCGCGTACTCGCCGCTCGCGGGGCACACGGGGTACATCCCCAGCGCGCTCCACACGAACCATGCCGAAGTCTGTCCGTTGTCCTCGTCGCCGCAGTAGCCGTCCGGCCGCGCCTTGTAGAGGCGGCGCATCGCCTCGTGCGCCCAGTGCCGCGCCTTCGCCGGCGCGCCCACGTAGTCGTAGAGATAGATCATGTGCTGGATCGGCTGGTTGCCGTGCGCGTACTGGCCGAAGCCCGCGATCTGCATCTCGCGGATCTCGTGCGTGCAGCCGCCGAAGAACGAGCCGTCGAAGTGGGGCGGCGCGGCGAACACCTCGTCGAGGCGCGCCTCCACCGCCCTCTCGCCGCCCATCGCCGCCACGAGCCCTGGGATGTCGTGGAACACGCTCCACGTGTAGTGGAGCGGTGTGCCCTCCGTGAAATCGTAACCCCAGCGGATCGGACTGAACTTCGGATCCCAGCTGCCGTCCTTCGCGCGGCCGCAGGCGAGGCGATGCCCGGGATGGAACAGGTTGCGCCAGTTGGCAGAGCGCGCGAGGAAGATGTCTGTCTCCGCCTTTGGAAGCCCCAGCGCAGTCCCCATCCTCCAGATGCACCAGTCGTCGTACGCGTACTCGAGCGTGCGCGCGGCAGACTGGCGGCCGCCGGTCGCGCCGTCGCGCGCCACGTAGCCGAGCGAGTTGTACTCGTCGTAGCCGACACGCCCCGTGGAGATGAGAGAACCTGTCGCGCAAGTGGCCTTCACTAGGCCCGCGTACAGCGCGCGCGCAGTATCGTCGTCCATGCAGCCCGCGAAGTATGCGTCCGCCACCACAGACGCCGAGTTCTGCCCGATCATGCAGTTGCGGTGGAACGGTGCCGACCACTCCGGCAGCCAGCCGCTCTCTTCCAGGCAGTGCCGCAGGCCTTTCATGATCTCGGCATCGCGCTCGGGGTAGACGAACGCGAGCAGCGGGAAGAGCGCGCGGAACGTGTCCCAGAAGCCTGTGTCGCAGTAGTATCTGCCCGGCAGCACGCCCTTCCCGTACGGGCTGCGGTGGATCGGCCGACCGTCCTCGCCGTACTCGTGCAGCTGGCGCGGGAAGAGTAGCGTGCGGTACAGGCACGTGTAGAACTTGCGCAAGTCCTCCTCCGTCCCGTCGGCGGCGTCCAGCCGCCCTAGCGACTCGTTCCACGCCGCACGTCCCTGCGCCACGAGACCGTCGAAACCGCAATCGCCAAGCTCGCGCAGGTTGCGCGCCGCCTGCTCCGGGCCAACGAAGCTCGACGCCACGCGCACGTGCACGCTCTCGCCGCGCGCCGTCGGCGCGAACGTCACCACCGCGCCCGCATGGTCGCCCGAGAACGACGTCCCCTTCTCCAGCTTCTTGCCGTTCCAGACCTCGACCGACGCGAACGGCTTGTCGAACTCCAGCACGAACCAGCAGTCGAGCGGCTTCAGATCGAGGTGGCGCTCGTTTCCGCGGATGTTCATCTTCGAGCTGCGCCCGGCGATCCGGCGGTTGGCGACGTCCACCTCCACCGACGAACCCTTGTCGAGCGCATCCACCACGAAGCGCGGCGAGTCGCTGGCTGGATAGGTGACGCGGAAGAGAGCGGCCCGCTCCGTGGGCGTCAGCTCCACCGTCGTGTCGTAGTCGGCCAGATACACGCGGTAGTAGTGCGGCAGCGCCTGTTCCGTCTTGTGCGAGAACCAGCTCGCGCGATCCTTCTCGCCGAACACGGACTTGCCCGTGATGGGCATGACGGAGAACTGCCCGTAGTCGCCTATCCAAGGGCTCGGCTGGTGCGTCTGGTGGAACCCCATGATCTTGCGGTCCTTCCAGTCGTAGAGCCAGCCTTGACCTGCCGGACCCGTCTGCGGCGTCCATGCGTTCATGCCCCACGGGCGCGCGATAGCCGGATAGAGGTTCCCGTTCGACACCTCTTTCGTGTTGTCGGTCCCCACGAACGGGTCTGCGAACCGCACAGGGTCTTCAATTCCGGCAGCGCCCAGTGCCGCCAACGTCATGCAAATGCCTGCAAGTCTCTTCATTTCAGTCGTCCTGTCTTTTTGCTGCCGCACTATCGTATCATATCCCCGTTCTTCCTTGAAGCGCGAAATCGCCCTCTTGCGCTTCGCATTTGAGTATGCTACACTTGTAGCTGTCAGCGACGGGCTTTGCCTCCGGGACGGCAGTGGCCGCATGCTACCACACCCTTCACTGAAAGGAAACAATATGAAAAAGCTAATGTTTGCAACGGCTCTCTTGGCATCCTTTGCGGTCATAGGCGCATTCCCTAGCGCCGAGGCTCAGCCCAACGCGATCAGTTTCGAGGGCTACACGTCCGCAACGGCTTTGCAGCTCGTGAACGGCGCGAACGAGTACGACGAGGATGGCACCGAGGAATCATTCCCCTATTTCTTTTTCGAGGGCGACACGGACGCTTCGACGGTCAAGACCTTTGGCGGCGACAACCTCGCCGCACCCGCGATACAGCGTCCGTTCTTTTTCGCCGACGCCACGCCTAACGACAACTACCTCGAGGTTGACACCGCATCCGGCACCCTCTGGCGCTCGTTCGGGGTCGCGTCCGACGAGGGAATGGGCGGGGCGCTGGACATCGACGAGAAAGGCACCTACGTCGACACGCTCATGCAGTTCTCGCCCGTCCC
>CACWSW010000370.1 GCA_902763655.1 uncultured bacterium | reverse complement strand
GTGGTGGCCGCGCCGCCGTACTACTTCAAGCTCACGCAGGCGGAGTGCGTGACGTGGTTCACGGAGATGGCCGACCGTTTGCCACTACCGCTCGTCGTGTACGATATGCCTGCGCACACGGATACCATCATCGAGCCCGCGACGATCGCGAAACTGGCGGCGCATCCCAACATCATCGCGATGAAGGACTCCAGCTCCATCATCGCGCTCTTCAACAAGTTCCGCGTGGCGCTGGAGCCGTACGCCGAGAATTTCTCGCTCTTCATGGGCCCTGACGAGGCGATGGGCGAGGCGGTGTTGCTGGGTGCTGACGGCGGGGTCTGCACGGGCGCGAACCTGTGGCCTGCCCAGTTCAAGGCGATGTACCTGGCTGCAAAGGCAGGCGATGTGGAGAAGGTGCGTCGCCTCCAGCGGTTCACCACGATGTCGTCCTACCTGCTGTATGGTCTCGGACAGGGACAGATCGGGTTTCTCAAGGGCGTCAAGTGCGCGCTGGCCGAGATGGGCCTCATCCAGAACGTCCTCTCCGCGCCGTTCACGCCATTCGCCGGACGCGAACGCGAGCATGTGAAGGCTGCGCTCAAGAAGCTGAGACGCGAGGGAATTATGCTATAATTCCCCTTGCATGAAAGCAGGGATCACAATCTTCGCCCTGTCGGCAGCCCTCGCGATGGCGCTGCCGGCGGCTACGCGCACGTGGACTGGCGGCGGCGACGGTGCCACGTGGACGGATCCAGCCAACTGGGGCGGCATCGTGCCTGCTGCGGGTGACAAGGCGTCGTTCGCTCCCGCCGACACGCTCACCATCAACTCAAACATAGCGTTCGCAGGCGACATCTCTTTCGATGTCTCATCCGGTACCGTGATCCTCGCAGGAATCGTCTCGGGTTCGGGCGGCATCACGAAGAGCGGTTCGGGCACGCTCTACCTCGCAAACCGCGCCAACACGTACGACGGCGTGATGACGGCGTCGGGCGGTACGCTCTGTTGCCGGTCCTTCGCCGCCGTCACGCTGAACAGCGGTACTTTGCGTCTCTACGGCGCGGGCGTGTTCGAGACGGACCGGCCGATCCGCCAGAACGGCAACGCCCAGTTCTACGTCAACGACGCCACGGACAAGCTCGTCGTCAACGGTCCGTGGACGGGACGGTGCGCCGTGCGCGGCGGCGGCACGTGCCGTTTCACGCGCCATCTCACGGCAGGCGACATCTCGTCATGCGTCCGCACGGACAAGGGCGTGACGGAGTTCCTGTGCCCGACCAATTCCTTCACGTGCGACGTGACTGTGAACGACGGCACGTTCCGGGTCGTGTCGCTCGCGGGGAAGGGCGCCCCCTCCGCGCTCGGCGCCGGCAACCAGATCACGCTCGGGCAGCGCGAGTACAAGAACACCGGCTGCATCAGCTACTGCGGCACGGTGGACGCGCGCTGCAACCGCGACGTCGTCGTGTGCGGCTACACCAACAGCAGCCTGACGGCCGAGCACCACGGCGGACGCCTCCGCAACGAGACGGCCGGGACGTGCGTGACGTACGACGGCGCGTTCACGGTGAACTGCCGCGCGGAGTATCCGAAGGCCATGCCCGCGCTCTACCTTGACGGCGCGGGCGACGGGCGCATTGAGTCGGCCCTGCCCGCGCGGATGCTGCTTATAAAGGAGGGTACAGGCACGTGGACGCTTGCCGGAGCGAACGCGCTGACGGGCGGCGTGAGCGTGCTCGCGGGGCGTCTCGACGTGGACGGTTCCATTTCGACCCCCTGCGTCGTCACGAACGGCGCCGCGTTCGGCGGCACGGGCAGCGTGTCGCGCCTGACGCTCGCCGCCGGCGCCCGGCTTGCGTTCACGCCGGGGCGGACGCCGCTCGCCGTGGGCGCGCTCGCGTGCGGCGGTGCCGTGGCGGTGGACGTGCTCGCCTCGGCCGCGCCCGGCACGTACACGCTGATGACATGGACGAACAACGTCGCGCCGATCTTCACGCTGGGCGACGCGCCGCGGCGGAATTCTCTGGAGGTGTCGGGCAACGCGCTTCGCCTGCGCGTCGTGGAAGGGCGCATCTACACGCTCGGCGCGAGTGACGCGCAGGGGACGACCTCCTTCAACACCGTGGGGCACTGGGTCCTGCAGTCCGACGGCACGACGCCGGCCGAATCGCCGCCCTGCGCCGGCAACGACTACGTGCTGAGCCGCATGATGCGCTCGCCGGAGAATTCGTCCGTGAACCACGTGGTGTTCGGCGGCGACACGCTCACGCTCACGGGAAGCGGTAATCTGATGTGGAAGATGAAGACCGGGCAGTCGATGACGGTCTCGAACCTCGTCGTCGCCGGCACGGGCGTCCTGAACAACGGACTCGACAAGTCGATCGCGCGGCTGCGCGGGCGTATCTCGATCGCCTCCGGGCGGACGCTCCGCGTGGGTGTGGGCGAGCCCAACTCGCGCGGCTACGTGGTGGAATCCGAAATCTCCGGCGGGGCCGACACGACGCTCAAGTCGGAAATGACCCTCACGAACAGCGTGGTGAGTAAATACAAGAGCGTGTCGTACGAGGGCGACAACCGCGGCTTTTTCGGACGCCACCAGATCACCGGCAACGGCCAGTTCTACGTGACCCGGCAGGAGAACCTCGGCACGCCGCCCGCGACGCTCCGCGCCGACAGCATGACATTCTGGGGAGCCACGTGGTGCGTCACGAACGACCTGACGCTCGCCTCGACGAACTGGGGCGTCAAGGTCAGTCAGTTCACGCCGAATGCTGACGCGGTGGGCGTGGACCGGACGCTCGGGCTGTGCTTCTCCGTGAGCGCCTCGCGCACAGCGACGCTGGCGTGTCCGTTCTTCGGCACGGCGCCGATCGTCAAGGACGGCTCCGGCACGCTTGTGCTCACGGGCGCGCTCGGCGGACACGGCGGCGGGATGCGGCTTGTGGA
>CACWSW010000369.1 GCA_902763655.1 uncultured bacterium | reverse complement strand
CGTGCGTGACGCAGTCGGCCCTGGGACCGGACGTGCGGCTCGTGGACGCGGTGATCCGTCCCTACATGAAGATGTACGACCAGACGAACGAGTACGCCGCCGTCATGCGCGTGTTCGCCGACGAGAAGAACTACCCCGTGTACATGCACTGCTGGGGAGGGGCAGACCGCACGGGAACGGTGGCGTTCATACTGGAAGGGTTGTGCGGCGCGTCGGAGGCCGACCTCGCGATCGACTACGAGCTGACGAGCTTCGCGATCTTCGGCCTGCGCACACGCATGAACCGCGGTTCGGCCAACTTCGCCGACATCGTCGCGCGGATCAAGACGTATCCCGGCGCGACGCTCGCCGACAAGTTCGCCGCCTACGTGCGCCACACGCTTGGCCTGTCGAACGCCGAGATCGCGGCCATACGCAAGAACCTCGTCCGCTGACTGAAAGAAAGAGCTGCCATGAAATTTGCGCTTGCCGACTGGATAGCCATCGCCGTATTCTTCGCCATCCTGCTGGCGATTCCAGTTCTGTCTAACCGCAAGACGTCAAAGACGTCGTCCGAGTTCTTCCAGTCCGGACGCTCCATGCCTTGGTGGCTGATCGGCATCTCGATGGTTGCGGCGATGACGTCCACGAACTCCGCCAACCTGTTCACGCAGCTCATCCGCGAGAACGGGCTCGCGGGCAACTGGGCGTGGTGGTCGTTCCTGACGGGCGGCGTCCTGACGGTGTTCGTGTATGCGAAGCTGTGGCATCGTTCGGGCGCGACGACCGACATCGCATTCTACGAGCTGCGATACTCCGGGAAGCCGGCGGCGTTCCTGAGGGCGTTCCGCGCCGTGTATCTGGGCGTGGTGTACAACCTCCTCGTGATGGCTACGGTGCTGCTGGGTGCGGTGAAGCTGGGGACAGTTCTCTTCGGCGTTCCCGCGTGGGTGGTGCTTGCCGTAACCGCGGTGGCTAGCGTGTTCTACTCCACCATCGGCGGCATACGCGGGACGATATACGCGGACTTCTACCTTTTCACAGTCATCATGATTGGTGCCGTTGCCGTGATGGTGTACGGCGTGGCGGCGCCCGAGGTGGGCGGCTACGCCGCGCTCATGAAGAACGCGGCCGTAGTCTCCAAGCTGAACTTCCTGCCGGACTTCAAGGACACTGACACGCTCGTGGCGGTGTTCGTGATTCCTGTGGCGATCCAGTGGTGGAACGTGTGGTATTCCGGCAGCGAGCCTGGCGGTGGCGGCTACATCGTGCAGCGCATGCTTACGGCGAGGACGCCGAATCACGCGCTCGGCGGAACGCTGTTCGCGCAGGTGGTCCAGTACGCGCTGCGCCCTTGGCCGTGGTACATCGTGGCGTTTGCGTCGATCGTCGTTTTCCCTGACCTCGAATCGATACGCCAGGCGTTTCCCGGCGTGGACCCGAAGCTGGTGGGCAACGACATGGCGTATCCGGCGATGATCAAGTTCGTGCCGGCAGGATGGCTGGGAGTTGTGGCCGCGTCGCTGATGGGCGCGCTCTTCTCTACGATCGCGGCCCAGATATCGATGGGCTCAAACTACGTCGCGAACGACGTGTGGAAGCGTTTCGTGAGAAAGGACGCGAGCGGTCGCGAGCTGATAGTTGTGGCGCGCGCGACGTCGGTGGCGCTGATGGCTGCGGGGTGTCTGCTCGTGCCGTTCATCGCAGACGCGAAGGCCGGCTTCGATCTCCTCGTGATGATCGGTGCGGGCACGGGCGCGGTGTTTCTGCTGCGGTGGTTCTGGATGCGCATCAACGCATGGACAGAGATAGTGGCGATGGCGGTGTCGATAGTATGCGCGGTGTTCTTCCAGATCGCATGGCCGTATGTGTCTGACGTGAAGCTGCTCTTCTGGCATCGTCTTCTCCTGACGATCGGCGTGACGACTGTGGCTTGGCTTGCGGCCACTTTCGCCACAAGGCCCGAGTCGCAGGAGGTGCTGGACGACTTCATGAAGCGCGTTCGCGCGAACGGTCGCGACGTCGGAATGGGCGTCCTTTGGACGTTCGTCGTCTCGCTCGCGATCTTCGTCTTCATGTGGGCGATCGGGGCCGTTTTCTGCGGTGCCTAATTTTTTTGAGGTTTTTTCATTTTCCCCCTTGCGCCGCAACGTAAAAACCGCTATTCTATTGGCGTTGCGAGGGATTTCCCCTTGCGCGTAAAAGGAAAACAAAAAAATGGCAAAGAAAGAAGTCGTTCCGACTAAGAAGGGTGAAGTCATGGCCGCTCTGGCCGAAGCCGCTGGCATCAGCAAGAAGCAGGCGATCGCCGTCTGCGACAAGCTGTTCGACCTCGCGGTGAAGGGTGCGAAGCAGGAAGAGAAGGGCTACAAGCTCCTCGATTTCGGCAAGCTGCGCATCAAGAAGCAGGGCGCCCGCACGGTCCGCAACCCGCAGACCGGCGCGACGATCAAGAAGCCCGCGTGCAAGGTGGTGAAGTTCACCCTCGCCAAGGCCGTCAAGGTCGCCGTCCTCGCGAAGTAACGGGACGAGCATCAAGAGATGCAAGGAGAGGTCCGGTCGCGCCGGGCCTCTTTTTTGCGTCTTGCGGGGGCGGGGCCGTTTCGGTATAATATCAGCCCGGTTGCGGGTTCCAGAAGAAGCCCGGCCAGATAAGGAAATTGCAAAGATGAAGCGAGCGGATGTGGACAAGGTGCTGATCATCGGATCGGGACCTATCGTGATCGGTCAGGCGTGCGAGTTCGACTACTCGGGCACGCAGGCGTGCAAGGCCTTGAGGGCCTGCGGGTACAAGGTGGTGCTGGTGAACTCGAACCCGGCCACCATCATGACGGATCCGGTGATGGCGGACGCCACGTACATCGAGCCGCTCAACGAGGAACGTCTCGAGCAGATCATCGCGAAGGAGAGGCCGGATGCCATTTTGCCGAATCTCGGCGGGCAGACCGGCCTCAATCTTTCCACGAGCCTCGCGAAGAAGGGC
>CACWSW010000368.1 GCA_902763655.1 uncultured bacterium | reverse complement strand
TCGTATGCGCGCGTGGGCGGCTACGGCACGCTGAAGGGCAACGTGACGGTGACGGACAAGCTCGTGTTCGACGCGGCGCAGCCGCCTTCGGCGGGACTGACCGTGAACGGCTCGCTCACGGTCGCCAATGGCGTGACGGTCGAGATCGCGAACACGAACCTCCTCACGCGCGGCACGATCCACACGCTCGCGACGCTGCCGACGCCGTTCCCGTCCACGCCTGCCTCGAACCTGACGCTTCCGTGGTGCGTGTACCTCACGAACGGCGGCAAGACGCTGAAGATGCACTACCAGGCCGGCACGATGTTCCTGGTCAAGTAGGGAGGGTCGTGCTCCTGCGCGGCCGTGCAGAAGGTGGAGATCACTTCCGCAAACGCCTACGCGTACTCGGCGGAAAACCCGCTCATGTGGACTCGGGCTCGCAGATCACGGTGAAGCACTCCTATCGCTCGGCCATCTGGACGACAACGTATTCCGTCTTGTACTTCAGGAAACCGCCGCTGCTCTCGCCTGGCATTGACTTGGTTTTGAGGGTTTTGGGCGGATTGGCGAGGAATGCGGCGATGCCTGCGCGCGTACGCGGACTGTACGTCGAATTGCCCCACGTCGATAGGACCTTGCCCTGTTCGTCGAGCAGTTCGCAGGCGATGCCGTTGATGTGCCAGCCGGTGCTGATGACATTGCCCGACGAGTCCCGTACGCTGCCGAACGCAGGCGTCACGTAAATCAGCTTCAGCGACCCGTCCATCGCGCCGCTTCGCGTGAAGAGGCACTTGATGGACTGCGTCGGGGAATACCCGTAGCCGAGCCGGTTGTCCTTGTTCTTCGTGATCGTCATGACGTTGAGCGTGAACCATTTGTTGGTGTCGCCTGCGGAGTTGGCGGAGATCGTGATGCGGAACGTCTGCTTCGACTTGACCTCTTTGAGCCAGCTCGGCGCATTTTCCACAGTCAGCTCCTCATCACTGTCGACGGCGGTGTAGACATGACCAAAGGAGTTCGTCGTGACGGACGGCCTATTCGGGAGGAGGGTGGTCTCCGCACTTGAGGAGATCTTAAGTACGTTTAGCAGCGGCTTCGCGAACGTTCCCGTTGCCAGGAACGCAACGACGGTCAGAATGCAGGCTTTGCAGCTTCTCTTCACAATTCAATCTCTCCTAGACGAGTCATGCTGGCGAGGCAGTCGATGCTTCCCGGCGGACGGTTCGTAGTTTAGCACATCCCGGTTAGGGGTGCAACACACAGCGAGCACGCGCGCCGCCAAGATGGCGGCTCTCCATGCGGGAGGGTCGCAGTTTACTGCGACCGCCGATTCGGTCGCAACAAGTTGCGACCCTCCCATTCGGTCGCGCAGGAGCGCGACCCTTCCAGGCGGCGGTTTCGGCTTGCGTGTGAAAGCTGGAATGTGGTATGCTACCGGCACTAGCAATTTTTCGTAAAGGAACGTGAATATGAAACGAAACCTTTTTGTGTATCTGGCGGCGATGGAAATCGTCGGCGGCTTGGCGTTGTCGGCGTGGGCGGCGACAGACCTTGCGGGCGTGGACATGACCGTGACGTCGCTCGTGGGCGACGAGGTGTTCGAGAACACGTCCGAGACGGCGGCGACGCTCACGCTCGACCTTGCCGACGACGTAACGTGGACGGGCAGCGTGTCCGGTCCCGTGAACCTCGTCAAGACAGGCGCGGGCACGCTCACGGTTGACGGAGACGGCTACCAAGGGACGGGCGGAATCTCGATTTCGAACGGTGTCCTCAAGCTCGGAGCGAACTGCGGCTCCCGCGCCCTCGGCGCGGCGGATACTGTCGTCACCATCAACGGCGGCACGCTCGACATCAACTATCCGAACACGTTGCAAACCGATGGTGCCTGCGACCCGCGCGACACGATCACGCACGACGTGATCCTCCACGTCGCCGGAACGGGCTTCAACGGCTTCGGCACGATCACGAACAGCGTGGGAAACACGCACTTCAGAAACAAGGCGTTCGGTCGTATCGTGCTGGAAGACGACGCGGCCATCGCCACGTGCGGGCGCATGGATCTCGAAACGTCCAACCGAGGCGCTTTCAGCTACAAGAGCGCGGCCACTCTTTCCGGCGCGCACACGGTCACGTTCCTTGGCAAGGGCAACGTCTCCGGCGCGGAGTTCGGCGGGATGTCGTCGTCCACCTGGACGCCGAGCAAGATCGTCCTCGCGCCTACCAGCACGCTCGGCTTCGAGGGGTCGCCTACGGTGAATGTTCCGGGTGGCATCGAAATGCACGACGCGCTGCTCGCGTTCGTCGACGCCGCGCCGCAGGGCAGCACCTCCATTTACGTGAAAGACGGCGTCAACAATCTGCGCATTGGGCGCGGCAGCAATGCCAGGTTTACGACTCCCGTCACTGTTGACGATGGTGCCACGTTGAAACTCATCCAGATGGATGGCACAGGCGCCAACTACACCGACAAGATTTGGTCGTTCGCGAGCGTCATCACGAACAACGGCACGTTCTCCATCAACACCGCCCGGCACATCATCTCGTCCACCGGCTTCGAGAACAACGGCACGCTCACGCTCGGCGTCGACAACTGCATGTTCTCCAACGTCGTCTTCACCGCGCCAGGGACGATCAACGGCGCGACGGGCCGGATGCAGTTCTACGGTACGTTCACGTCCACGAACGCGGACACGACGATGACCACGACAACGCGCGGAATCGACTTCCATCCGACCACCGTGACGCTGAAGGGCAAGACGCTCACCCTCGCGCCGGCGCCGGCAAACACCCAGAGCGTCTGGTTCGGCGGCGGGCAGAAGCAGCTCGTCGCGGACGGTCCGGTCGTGCTGTCGCCGACCGGCGGCGCGGACGTGCGCGCCTACTCGACGGACTTCCCCGTGGCGCCGTCGATTACGGTCAACCTCCAGAGCGGCAAGGCCCTGACGTTCCAGACCAGCGGACGTTTCGCCGCCCCCACGAACGCACCCCGTACGGCGTAC
>CACWSW010000367.1 GCA_902763655.1 uncultured bacterium | reverse complement strand
CGCCTCCAGCGTGGAGGTGCGCGCCACCCGACCCTTCTCCACGAACGCCACGTGCGTGCAGAGGGTCTCGATATCGTGCAGGTTGTGCGAGGAGATCACGATAGTCTGCCGTCCGCGCCGCGCACGCAGGAAACGTCGGATGCGGTCTGCCTCGATCGGATCGAGGCCGTTGAGCGGCTCGTCGAGCAGTACCACCTCGGGCGAGCCGATGAAGCACTGTGCGAAGCGCACGCGCATGCGCATGCCGTGGGAGAGCGAGCGGATTGAGTTCTTGGCGCGGTCAGCGAGGTTGACGGCCGCAAGCATCTCGTTGGCGGAGCGTTGCGCCGCCTCGGGAGAAAGTCCCTGCATCCGCGCGTAGCGATAGAGAATGTCGCCCGGCCGAGCCTCAAGCGGCAGGGCGGAATCCTGCGGCAGGATCGCGAAACGTCCGGAATGCACCTCAGCTCTGAACGGGCCGCGTCCGAGCAGGTCTATCGAGCCGGACGACAGCCGGAGGAACCCTGCCACCGCCATCATCCATGTAGTCTTGCCTGCGCCGTTCGCGCCCACCAGGCCCATCATCGTCCCGCGCGGCACAACCAGCGAGCACCCGTCCAGCGCGCGGCGGCGGCCGTAGCGCTTCACGAGGTCACGTGTCACTATCGCGACGCCGATCATGCGTCCCTCCTGCTGAACACAAGATGCCCAAGCATGAGATAGGTCAGCCCGAGCGTGAGCAGGTGTGCGCCGCCGGTGAAGAGCGGAGCAAAGCTTCTGCGCCAGAGCGAAAGCGCTGCCGACGACGGCACGATGGCGTCGAAGTGGTCGAGCCACTGGCAGTCGAGCCAGCCGGACAGGAGTTTCAGGATGCCGGGCCATCCCGCGCACAGGGCGATGGCCAAAAGGCACAGCGCAGAGGCACGGCTCCCGGAGCGGGTGACGTGCGAGACGCCAAGCGCCAGCCCTAGCCACGCGAGGGCGTACATTCCCGCGCGGAATCCCCAGTCGAACATCGCCGGCAGCAGCTCGAACATCCCTATGCCAGACAATCGGAACACGGCAACGACCCAAGCACCGAGTGCGCTCACCGCGAGCGCAAACGCCACCAGCATCACCTGTCCGCAGTACTTGCCGAGCGTCCACTCGAGGCGCGTGACGCGCACGAGCGCGTAGCGCACCGCGCCGGATTTCAGGTCGTCCGCCACCCGGTTTCCGGCCACCAGCATAGCCAGGAGCGGCGCGCACATGAACGCGAACCAGGCATAGATCAGCTCGACGGGATGCCGCCCCTCGATGTCGTTGTAGACCAGATCGTTCTTCAGCCCCGACCTCACCATCGCCTGGAATGGAGTCGATTTCCACAGCGTCGCCGACACGATGCCCGTCTCCTCGGTCTCTGGCAGCTGCAGCATCTTTGAGAGCTCCGCCTCCATCTTCCCCAGGATGGTGATGGTCCACATCATGCAGAACACCGCCATGAGGAGGTAGAGCGCGAGGATCACCAGCACTCGCCGGCTGCGCACGGCGCCAGCGCACTCGGCGATCGCCACCTGCCCGATGCGAAATAGGCTCTTCATCTGTTCCTGCCCCCGGGCTGCATCTGGAATCCCTCCAGCTTGTCCTGCACGGAGATCAGCGGCTCGGCCACGCCCGGGTCGATGAAGTCGAACACCTGCATCTCGGAGACCACCGCGCGCTTGTCGGCGGGAACGCACGCGCCGATCTTCTCGTACGTCTCCGCCATGATCGTCGTCGCGTCGCCCATCATGCGGAGTCCCAGCTCGGGCGTCATCTTGTCCTGCTGCGCGAGCAGTGTGGACATTGTCAGCATCGTGTCGTAAAGCTGCTCGTTCATGCCGTCCAGCGCCGCGTTGAACTTCTCCGCTGCCGCGTCGTCCAGCCCCAGCTTCGCCTTCCACTTGGCGCGCGCTAGTTCCACGCGCGCGCTCCACAGCTCCTGGGCTTCCTCTATTCGCGCGCGAAGGTCTTTGGGCGAAGGACGCTCCTCCTTGGCGGGAGGCTGGTTCGTCGGCGTCTCGGCGGATGCCGCCGCGGGCGCGTGATTGGTGGAGGCCACCTTCGTCGGCGGCTTGTTGGTGGCGGAGGCGAATAGCGGTTTGGCGTCGGACCGCCGCTTGTGCGGGCGGTGCGTCTCTTCCTGTATGTTCGCCAGGCGCGTGAACGACTGGAAGCCATTGGCCACGACGGAGCGGGAGGCAGACCACTTTCCCTCCTTCATGGCCTGTTTTTGCATGTTGTTCTTGAAGTCGCGCAGTTCCTCTCGAGGGCCCCACGCGCCGATTATAAATCCTGCCAGGCATGCGACAGGAATCCAAACGAAACTTTTCATGGCGGAAGAAGTATACCAAATTCTGACCTGATCGGTTCGCGGTTCGCAATGTCTCCCTCGCCGCGTATCTCCTCTTTGAAAAGGAAACAACCTAAACAACTTCAAGGACAACAGCCCAATGGCGCGCGGGCTAACTCGCCCGCGCCACAAAGTACACAAAGTTTGCAAAGCAGACAGTTCTTGCCTGTAACTTCATTCTGACATCTCTTATTTGCTTTCGCTACTGGGAGTTTTGGAGTTTAGGAGGCTTGGAGGATTTTTATAATCTTCTCCGAAACTCCTCATCACCTAATCTCCCAGTAGCGAAAGCAATCATTAAAGTTATCCTTATCTACATTCCAGTGCGCAGCGCGGGTGGCAGGCTACATGGCTAAGATGTTACCTGCGTTTCAGTGACGCATTGGTTGTTTTCGTAGTTGTTCCAGTTGTTTCCAACCTCCATCAAGGCTTTACGGCGGCGGGGAGGTGTGGTATCCTACGCGCCATGAAGAAAAACAGATATTTTCGGCTCTGCGCCGTTGCGGCGCTGGCAGCCGGCGCCGTTGTGGCGACGGATTGGCATGTGGACAGCGTCGCCGGGAACGACGCGGCGGACGGCACAACCCCTGCGACGGCATGGCGCACGCTGGAGCGCGTCAACCAGGCGAAGCCCGCGCCCGGCGACCGTGTCCT
>CACWSW010000366.1 GCA_902763655.1 uncultured bacterium | reverse complement strand
TGCACGGCGGCGATCATCCTGCTCGCCGGGACGGACGACTTCGGCGAGGGCGGCATCGTGCTGACGTCGCGCGCGATGGCGACGCACCTTGGGCCGTTCGGCGCGTGGTTCCTGATGGCGGCGGTCGTCCTCTTCGCCTACTCGACCATTATCTCCAACTACGTCTACGGCGAGACGGGCGTGCGCTTCCTCACGCAAAGCCGCGCGGCGCTCGCCGGGTATCGCGTGGCTTCCGCGGCGGCGGTGCTTTCCGGCGGGTTCGTGACGCTTGACCAGGCCTGGAGCGCGGTGGACCTCACGATGGGCGTGATGGTGGCGATGAACGTGGCGACGCTTTGGCTTCTGCGTGGCGACGTGAAGCGGCTCTACGCCGATTACATGGAACAGCGCGCGGCGGGACGCGATCCCGTGTTCGATCCCGGCACTTTGCCGGATCGCGCGGACGTACTTGATGGATGGAAGGAGATATGATGAAGTTGACGAAACGTGTGCTTGGCATGGCGCCTTCGCTGCCGCGCAAGCTTTTTGACATGGCGAAGGAAATCGGCGGCGACGTGATCGACCTGACGCTCGGCGATCCCGACGTGCCGCCTCCCGCGAACGTGCGCGCGGCGGCCTGCGCGGCGATCGACGCCTGCCACACCCGCTACTCCCAGAACGCAGGCTTGCAGGAGGCCCGTGAAGCGGTCGCCGCCTACCAACGAAAGAAGTACGGACGCGACGTGACGGCCGAGGATGTCATCCTCACCGTCGGCGCGATGGGGTCGATCTTCCAGCAGCTTTTCTCGCTTGTCGAGCTGGGCGACGAGGTGATCATCCCCACGCCGTGCTGGGTGAACTACGTGGAGGTGACGAAGCTGTGCGGCGCCGTTCCCGTCACGGTGCCGGCACTGGAGAAGGACGGCTTCTCGGTCTCACCCGAGCAGATTCGCGCCGCCATCACGCCGCGCACGCGGGTGATCGTGGTTAATTCGCCGAACAATCCCACCGGACGCGTCTTGCGCGAGGACGCCGTGCGCGGCATCGCCGCGCTTGCCGTGGAGCATGACCTCTTCGTGATCTCGGACGAGGTCTACCGCTCGCTCGTCTACGACGGCATTCCCTACCTGAGCATCTTCGATCTGCCCGAGATGAAGGGGCGATGCTCGGTGATCGACGCCGTCTCGAAGCAGTTCTCGATGACCGGATACCGCCTCGGCTTCACGATCGGCCCGCGTCCGCTCGTCGAGATGATGACACGCTTGCAGGAGAATGTCAACGCCTGTGCGCCGCTCCCGTCGCAGTATGCCGCAATCGCCGCGTACGGCCCAGAGACTGACACGTCCTATTTGCTGCGCGAGTACGATGCGCGGCGGCGAATCGTCGTGGACGGCATCCGTTCCGTGCCTGGGCTTTCTCTGGGCGGCGTCGATGCCGCGTTCTACGCGTTCGTCAACATCTCGGCGACCGGGATGGATTCGCAGACGTTCGCGTACGAGCTGCTAAAGGCGCAGCGCGTGGCCGTTGTGCCGGGCCTGGCGTACGGCGACGACTTCGACGACTTCATCCGGATCGCCTTCACCGTCTCCGGGGAACGCCTGCGCGAGGCGATCGGCCGGCTGGGGGCGTTCGTCCGGCGCGCGACGTGAGCCTCACTTGTACCAGACGCGCCAGAGGAAGAGTCCGCGGCCGGGGGCGGACGGGACGCGCGCGGTGCGCGTGTCCGGGGCCTCCAGGAGCTCGGTGACGGTCTCCGGCTTCTCGTCGCCCGTGCCGACGCGCAGGAGGAATCCCACCATCCCGCGCACCTGCTTGTAGAGGAACCCCTTGCCCTGGACGGCGAAGACGACGCGCGGGCCGGTCTTCTTCACTGTGAAGGAGTAGATGTCGCGGACGGTCGTGGAGGGGATGCGGTCGGAGATGGACGAGAACGACTTGAAGTCGTGCGTGCCGACGAACCGCGACGCGCCTTCCTGCATGGCCGGGATGTCGAGCGGTTGGTGGGCGTGCTCCCAGTATGGGTATAGGTGCGGGGGGAGGATTGGGGCGTTGTAGACGAAGTATCGGTACTCCTTGCCCTTTACGTCGCGCTGCGCGTCGAAGGTGGGGGTGGTGATCGAGGCGCGCATGACGCGGATGTCGGGCGGCAGGCGGGCGTTCATCGCGCGGACGAAATTCTTGGGCGGGATGGGCTTGTCTAGGTCAGCGTAGCCCACGAACCCCTTGGCGTGGACGCCGGAGTCGGTGCGGCTGCATCCGTGGAAGGCGACGTGGGCGAGGTTCACGTATTCAAGGGCCTCCTCCACGCGCTGCTGGACGGCGATGCCGTTCCCCTGCCGCTGGTAGCCGCAGTAGGCCGTGCCGTCGTATGCGAGGGTTATCTTGTATCGTCTAGTCATTTTGGGCCTTTCGCCGGGTGATATTTTACCAAATTCCCACCGTTATGGCGAAAGATGGCGCGCGAGGGGGTGGTCCGCCGCGGACATTTGTGGTAGAATAAGGGCCGTTTTAAGGAGCAGAAGAGAATATCATGTCAGAGAAACGTCGCATAGTAGTCACGAGCGCGCTCCCGTACGCCAACGGGGACATCCACCTGGGCCATCTGGTCGAGTACATACAGACCGACTTCTGGGTCCGCTTCCAGAAGATGCGCGGGAACGAGTGCGTTTACGTGTGCGCGGACGACACGCACGGCACGCCCATCATGATCCGCGCCCGAGCCGAGGGCATTACGCCCGAGGAGCTGATCGCGCGCAGCCACGCGCTCCACCTGAAGGACTTCACCGACTTCGAGGTGGCGTTCGACAACTACTACACCACCAACTCCCCCGAGAACAGGATGTTCTCCGAGCAGATCTTCGCCGCCATGGAGAAGAGCGGCGCGGTCACGACGCGGAAGTCGCCGCAGCTCTACTGCGAGAAGTGCAAGATGTTCCTGCCGGACCGCTTCGTGAAGGGGACGTGCCCCAAGTGCGGCGCGGAGAACCAGTACGGCGACAGCTGCGACAAGTGCGGCAGCACGTACGCGGCCGAGGAGCT
>CACWSW010000365.1 GCA_902763655.1 uncultured bacterium | reverse complement strand
AAGCGGCTTTTTCAGTTTCATGAGGTCCTCATTTCCTACCGGAAGATGAGAAGGGTGCCGCTGGCCTTGCCTTCAAGGACCACGAGCGCGCCCGTGCCGGAGATGCGCGGCGAGACGAGGTGACCGGACGTGGCGCTGTACGTGCCCGCCTGGCATTGCCGCCCGTTCGCCCACAGCTCCTTCACCGTCGCCTCGCCCGAATAGTCGAGCCGCAGCGTGCCCGACGCGCCAAGGTCGATCTTCGTCCCGTCCGCGAACGGCACCGCGCCCGCGCCGAACGCGAACGCGCCGGCCGTCGCCGTGAAGTTCGTCACGCGCGTCGAGGAACCGAACCCGAGCGTGCCGCCGTCCGCCGCCGCCGCGCCCGTGAAGTAGTTCACGCCCGCGAACGTCAGCGATCCCGGACCCTGCTGGCGGATCGTGCCGTCGCCCTCGATCGTGTTCGAGACCACCAGCGCCGCCGTCGCGACGGACTGCGTGAACGTGACCTCGCCGCCCAGCGTGATCGGAATCTGCGTATCGAAGAGGACGGGACTCGTCTCGGAACGCACCGTGCCGCCGTTCAGCGACACGTGGGTCTTGCCGGTGCCGTTCGCGAATATGCGCGTGGGCAGCACGAGCGTGCCGCCGTTCAGCGTGTAGGAGGTCTTCGTATTGCCTGCGTCGCTCTTCGCGAGATAAAGCCCATACGTGTTGAACGTGCCTCCGTTCTGCAGGAAATTGAACGTTCCGTTTCCGTACTCAATGAGGAAATTGTTGTGGCTCCTGTAGAGGTTCAGCGTGCCGCCGTTCAGCGTGTAGCTCCCGGTGCCGTTGAAGAAATGGGAAAAGGCGAACATGCGGCCGGCGAAACCGTACGCCGGCGGATTGCAGTCCACGATGCCGCCGTTCTGCACGGCATGGCCGTTGTTGGCTGTGTCGTTCAGCTTCCACGCCGGATGCACGGAGGAGTAGGAACCGATGTCCGCGTTTTCGCCGACGATGATGAGCGGTTCGTGGAAACCGTCGGGGTTCGCGGCCCAGAGGCGACAGTTCCGCACCGTTCCGTTCACCTCCGTCTCGCCTTCGAACGTCACGAAATAGTAACCCGCGCCGTTGGACAGGCCGGCCACCGCGCCGTTGAGGACGAGCCGTCCCGGACCCTTCTTCCAGAGGTAGCCCTGCGTGACGGAGAGCGGCGCGTCGAGCACGAGCGTCTGCCCTTCGCCCACCCAGATCTCCGCTTCGTTGCCCATCGTGAGGGTGGACGTGCCGGAGACCGTGAGCGTCGTGCCCGTCACGTTGTTCGCGAACGCGAGCTTGCCGAGCGTCACATCCGCGTCGAGCACCACGCTCCCGCCGCCGCCGAGCGTGGGGGACGCGCCGAAGTCGGCCACGGCGGACGCGCCGTTCGGCATGTCGCCCGTCCAGTTGCCCGCAACCGACCAGTTGCCGCCGGACGCGCCCTGCCACACGGTGCCGAGACCCGAGGCGACCGTCAATGTATGGCTGCTCACGGTGTAGGCGCCGTCCGCCTGCGGCACGCCGTCCACCACGTACCGCTTCACCGTAATGTCGCTGCCGATCGTGAGGCTGCTCGCATTGGGCACGGTGATCGAATCAGGCGCGGTCACGACCTCGCCGAGCAGGTTCACGGCGCCGTCGTTCACGACGATCTCCGTCGGGCCGTCCATGCGCGAGCCGGCGGGCATCGTCACGACGCCCTGGTTCACGACGATCTTGCCCGTGAAGGTGTTCGTCTTAGCGAGCGAGAGCGTGCCGGCACCCTCCTTGATCAGGCCACCCTTGCCGGAGACGGCGTGGTTGAACGTGGCGTTGTAGCCGGCCGTGTCGAAGGTCGTGTCGCCGTTGCTGCCCGCCAGCTGGACGCCGAGCGCGCAAGACCATGTCCCCGTCGAATGGATGCGCACGCCGCCGAGGTGGACGCACGTCTCGACGATGTTCGTCTCCCTGCGTTTGTCAAGGAAGTTGGTTGTGCGAATGAAGCCCCCCTTCAGGTAGACGTCACCGCCCGAGAGATAGAAATGGTTGTTGTTGCAGTCGGTCCGGAAGTTCTCGCTGAGCGTGAGCGTGCCGCCTCGCATGACGAAGCTGCCGCCGCTCCAGCGCTCCCACGTACCGGAGAAATGCGTTCCGATCGCAACATATTTCGCGTCGATCGAACCGCCGTTGAGCGTGTAGGAGAAAGGCGTACGGGCATTCTGGTTGTGCCGCGTGATGAAGAGGTCGTTCATGACCAGGCTTCCGCCGTCCTGCACGAATGCGTCAGAAGGATACCAGTTGAGCGACGAAGGCAACACACGTAGGAAATTCCCCGAACAGCCGTCCGCAAAGATAATCTTCGACTTGCCTTGTGCTTCATGCGTGTAGTAGCCGATCTGCTTAAATGAACCAGCCGTCGAAACATCGAAGGGAGCGTCGTAGACCACCTCGCCGTCCAGCGAGTAGGCAGGGAAGTTGTTGGCATTGAGTCCAGGAAAAGTCGAACGCACGCGGATGCGCCCGCCGCCGAAGATGGACAGCACGTTTTTGTCCGATCCTCTCGTCACCTTTGCCTCCAACAGAAGTTCGCAGCCTTCCCGTACAAAGAAGCCGCAGGAATAGGCAGGGCCGACATGGGTGATCGTGCCGCTGCCCGCGATCGTGAGTGTCCGATCCAGACCGCTCGGGAGGAAGCCGAGGAATGTCAGCGCGACGTTGTCATTGAGCGTGATCGTGCCGCCCGCCGCGCGCGAGAGGTCCACGCACGTATTGTCGCCCGAAGGCGGCACCGCGTTGCCGTCCCAGTTCGCGGGGTCGCTCCAGCTCGTCCCGTCGCCCGCGCCCGTCCAGACGTGGCAAACGACGATCGAGGAAGCGTCCATACCGCCGAGGTAGCTCGTGCCGCCGCGATACCGGCCCTTGGCCTGCGCCACGCCGTCGCGCGTGAACGAATGGGCGATCACGACGGAGCGGTTGTAGTAGCCGCTATCGTTGTTCGCCATCTGGATCTTGCCGGTGCCTGAGAGGGCCAGGTCGAC
>CACWSW010000364.1 GCA_902763655.1 uncultured bacterium | reverse complement strand
GACGGCGCGTTCGTGCCGAAGAGGGCCACGCCGCAGTAGTGCGGCACGTCGTAGTGCGCCTTGGTGAACGAGGCGATGATCTCGCCGTTTGCGTTCGCCTGCGTCTCGAACGCCCGGACGTACGGCGTCATGTATCCGGACGCCACGATCTCGTCGAAGTTCGTCAACACCTGCACGTTCTGCAGGAAGAGGTTGAAATCGCGCTTTCCGACGGTGGAGAAGTTGCCGTTGTTTTCGCTGCTGTGCAGTTCGAAACGGTAGGTGGCGTTCGGCGTCAGCCCAGTGAACTTGTTCGTGATGCAGCTCTGCCCGTAGCGCTCGCGCGTATAGACAGCCGTCGGCGCCCAGCAGACCGTCGTGTCGGCGATCGCGTTGTGCGCGCGGACGCTCCCGACGAATGATCCCACGAGCGTCACGGGCGCATCGGGCCGGAACGGTTCGTACGTGGCGTCGACCTCGGCCGCCGCCACCACGGCCTCCACGAGTCCGTACTGTCCATCCGCCAACGCGGGCAGCGCACACGCAACAACGCCCAGCAGGCAAACCGATCTCAAATTCATGGATTTCCTTTCCTTTGATTGACGCGCTACCGGAAGATCACCATCATGCCGGAAGCCACGGTCAGCAGCAAGGACTTTCCGTCGTCCGACTTGCGCAGGATTCCGCGCCGGTCCCCTTCCGCGAACACGAGTTCCGGCAGGCCCGCGATGCCGCCCGTCGCGGTGGCCACCGCGAGGCTCCCGCCGTGCGTGTCCGGGAGCGCGCGCGAATCTGGCACGCGCAGCGTCGTGCCCTCGGCGAACGTCAGCGCGCCGCCCGTCACCGTGAACGCCGCGCCGGCGGCGATTCCCGCCGCAGGCGCCGTCCAGCCGTCCGTGACCGTCAGGTTCGGCGTCGAACCCGCCAGCCAGGCGGGAACGTCCGTGTGGACGACCGTCGGGAACCCCGTGACGCATCCGGCGGAAAAAGGCAGGCCGCACAGGTCGAGAACCGTGTTGGTGGCCGCGGCGAGGAACGCAACCGACTGGCGGTTCGTGAAGGCCGCAGCCTGTGCGGCCTCCTCGGCAGAACCCGGCTGCACAAATCGCAGCACGCTGCCGTCGCCCGGATCGGACGGGAAAGCCGCGAAGTCGGCGATGTCCGTCGTCTTGGCTTCCGCCTTCTCCGAATCCCTGCAGATCGACAGGCCCAGCCCCGACGCCTTCCATGCGGCCAGCATCTCCGCATCCATTGAAATCGCCGTGTTGCTGTATTCGTATGCCCCCGTCAGGCTCGTATTGGGGCCGCCCGCGACGCCCGTGCGCCCCATCCTGAACATGATGTGATGCCATCCTTCCGTCATGGTGGCGTTGCCGAAGCATACTTGGTTCAGGCCCTGCTTGTTTATGATCTCGTTACCATCTATGCGCAAACGCCCCAGGGCTATGACATTTGACGCGAAACGCCATTTGCCCGCTTCGGAAGCCGGACAGTAGATCCAGCCCTCGTACACCGTGCATCCGCCTTTAGGGAAAGAACTCGCGGACATCACCCACCGCATGGATTTCTGGACGTCATCCCTCACTGGCGTTATCGCATAGTAAAGCGGGCTTCCCCATTCCGGCGTTTGCCCCGAAGTTGACCACCCGAGGGATCGGTCGCCCTCGTACACGCCCGCATACCACGCATCTGCGTCACTTGCGAGCTTCAGCGTTCCAGCCTTCAGGTCGATGCCGTCCTTGCTCGACGGCCATGCGCAGTCGAGCGCCCCACCACCCCGCTTCGTGAGCGTGCCTGCGATGCGGCCGGGCAAGACGCCACTTGACTGAATCACGCAGGCGCCGGAACAGAAACAATCTACGGACGGCAGCACGCAGGAACCCGCCTGCACGTCCAGAAAAGCGTTCGACACCACGATCGGACCGCCCGCCGGCGGCACGGCGCCGTTCGCCATCACATGGAGATACGTGTTTTCATTCAAGACAACGCCGCCCGTAAACGAGTTCGTCGAGTACAGGTAGAGGTGCCCTGCGCCCCGCGTTGGAACATCGGAGTTGAAGAAGATCCCCTCCTCTCCGCTGATCGGCCCGTAAAACTCGACTTTGGGATTGAATATATTGTCGCCGTTCATTGTGCGCGCTTCTAACTTGAACGGCTTGAGCAGGCGTATGGGACCGTCCCAGCGCCCGCCGGCCTGTTCAAAGAGCATTTTGCTTGAAGAATCATGTACGAGCGTCCAGGGCGTAATCCCGGCTACATTCATCTGGAAAAAGTGGTTGTAGCCGCCGTTTCTGAAGGTGATGGTGTTGGCGGCGGTTCCGTTGAGACGAACATTGAAGTTCATGCTCAGACTGTCATTTGTGACGACGATGTGGCCGGGATTGGCGACGACCATGCGCACGGGAATGTAGCACGTCCGCGGCGCGAACGTCAAAGTATGTCCGTTCATGTCCAGATTGATGACGCTTGTCGATGGAGATTGCTTGGGGAAATCCAGGACATAGCTCTTCGCCACGCGGTTGGCGATGAGTGCGTCGCCGTCAAGCACGAAGGAATTGCCCCAGATTCCCAGACGTTGGTTCGCGTCCGCCACAGCGACGAGTGCGCCCTTGCCGTCGGGTCCCGCACCGGCAAGGTGGATCTCGTCCTTCGGCATGGTGAAGGTGTTAACCGCGAATCCGGTGGCGTCGGGGATCAAGGCGCCGCCGTCGGCCACGTAGACCTTGCCGCTCGCCGCGCCCAAGCCACCGACCGCCTTCACGACCGCCGCCGCTCCGGACGAAACGTGGATCGTACCCGTGTAGGCGCTGATGTCGGTGTCGAAGAGGATCCGCCCGTTGCCCGCCACGACGATGTCGTCGTACACGTTTCCGGTCAGGTCGGCGACGGCGGCGCCCGCGTCCGCGAGCGCCTGCGCGAGCGTGAGGTCGCCCGATGACGACGTGAGCGTGATCGAAGCTGCCCACGCAGGGCAACCCGCACACACAAGTGCCGCCGCCAACAACATTCTGACTGCATTTTTCATGGCCATGCCTTTCATTTTCCGGCAGTATATCACTTTCCCG
>CACWSW010000363.1 GCA_902763655.1 uncultured bacterium | reverse complement strand
ACGGACGCGCGGCCTTCGGAGCCTTCCACGAAGTCCATCACGTCCTTCGCGACAGCAGTCACCTCGCCCTTGCCGGTCACGATGGCCGTGGGGCCGGTGAGCATGGCCTGGACCTCGTCGGACCAGCCCTTCTCCTTCGCCGCCTTCGCGAGGAAGGTGTTCTTGACGATGAGGAGGCGGGAGTCGTGGGCCTTGAGGGCCGCACGGAACTTGCCGATCTTGACGACGTCGACGCCGCCGTAGTTAAGGATGAAGCAGTAGTCCGAGTCCTTGACGCGGGCCGTCACTTCGTTGAGGATTGCAACCTTTTCGATTCTCATGGTTCAAGTCTCCTTTACTCGGCGTCCGTCAGGATGCAGGGGATGCCCACGCCCATCGTGGAGGAAACCGTGAGCGAGCGGATGAACGCTCCCTTGATGGCGGCGGGACGAGCGGCGCTGACGGCCTCGACGATGGCATTCACGTTGGCGACGAGCTTGTCGGCGTCGAACGAGAGCTTGCCGGCGATGACGCAGCAGTTGCCCGTCTTGTCCATGCGGAAGTCGACCTTGCCGGCCTTCGCGTCCTTGACGGCCGTGGCGGGATCGTCTGTCACCGTGCCGGTCTTGGGGTTAGGCATCAGGCCGCGCGGTCCGAGCACGCGGGCGCACTTGCGGACGCTCTTCATCGCCTCGGTCGTGGCGATCGCCACGTCGAAGTCGGTCCAGCCATCCTTCGTGATCTTCTCGATCAGGTCGTCGAGCCCGACGTAGTCGGCGCCGGCGGCCTTCGCCTCGTCGGCGTGGTCGCCGCCCGCGAACACGAGCACCTTGACCTTCTTGCCGGAGCCGGCGGGAAGCTTGACGGTGCCGCGGACGGGCGTGTCCGTCTTCTTGGTGTCCGCGCCGAGGCGCATGGCGACATCGAGCGTCTCGTCGAACTTGGCGGCCGGATGGGCCTTCACGAACTTGACGGCTTCCTCGATTGAGACAGGCTTCTTCGGGGCAGCCTTAAGCGTATTGCGGTATTTCTTGCCGTGCTTAGCCATGGGTCATCTCCTTTCAGTCAACAACTTCGATGCCCATGTTGCGGGCGGTGCCGGCGATCATGCGGATCGCGGCCTCCACGTCCGTCGTGTTGAGGTCCGCCTTCTTCATCTCGACGATCTTCGCGAGCTGAGCCTTGGTGACCTTGCCTACCTTGTTCTTGTTCGGCACGCCGGAGCCCTTGGCGAGGCCGGCTTCCTTCTTGAGGAGCACGCTCGCTGGCGGCGACTTGAACTGCAGCGAGAAGCTGCGGTCCTGATAGACGGTGATGATCACCGGGATCACGAGGCCGGCCTGCTTCTGCGTCTTGGCGTTGAACTCCTTGCAGAACTGCATGATGTTCACGCCGGCCGAACCTAGGGCGGGACCGACAGGCGGCGCGGGGTTCGCGGCGCCGGCCGGGATCTGGAGCTTTACGACTCCCTTGACTTTCTTGGCCATTGCTTACCTTCTCTTTTCCGCAGTTCCTCCCGGCATCCCGACCGGTGATAACGGACTGCAAAACACGCTTCATCCGGCCGGCTGCTCGGTTGCCATATCCTCTACGGCAACCTTCTCCACCTGCCAGTAATCCACGTCGACAGGGACCTTTCGGCTGAAGACGGAAACCTCAACCTTGAGCTTGCCCTTGTCAGGATCAACCATTGAGACGAGGCCGGTCAAGCCCATGAACGCGCCCTCGTTGATCTTCACCGTGTCGTCCACGTTGAAAGTGATTTTCGGACGCGGCTTCTCCTCGGCCTCCGAAGGCTTGTTGGAGAGAATCGCGTCGATTTCAGACTGCTTCAGCGGCAACGGCCGCTGGGCCAGCCAAGACCCTATCACGCCAGGCGTCTCGCGCAGGAACTGCCACGTGCGCTCCACCACCACGCGCTTGCCGCTCGCCTTGTCGATCGCGCCCGATTCGTCGTAGAGCGCCATCTCGACCAGCACGTATCCGGGGAAGACCTTCTTGTTGATCGTCCGCTTCTTCCCGTTCTTCGTCTCGGTCACCTTCTCCATCGGGATGAGGCACTGCCCGATGTACTCCTCCATCCCCTCAAGGCGCGTACGGGCCTTGATGGACTCCAGGACCTTGTTCTCCTTGCCGGTCAGCGTATGAAGCACGAACCATTCTTTTTTCATCGCTACCACAAGCCCCCATTAAGCACCGGCGATCATGTTGACGACCAGCTGGATCACCTTGTCGCAGACAAATGTCGTCACAGCAAGGATGAAGATGAACGCGATAACCACGATCGTGGAATCGTACAGCTCGTGCTTGTCCGGCCAGGAGACGCGCTTGGCTTCGCCCTTGACCTCGGACAGGTATCCCTTGAACTTTGCAAAGAAATCTTTCATCTCATCCTCTGTGCATCGGTTGGCAGGGACGGAGGGAATCGAACCCCCATAAACGGTTTTGGAGACCGCCGCACTGCCATTGTGCTACGTCCCTAGCGGATCCCGATCCTTTTTACTTGACTTCCTTGTGGACGGTGTGCTTGCGGTCGAACGGGCAATACTTCACCTTTTCGAGACGCTCTGTCATCGTGCGCTTGTTGCGCGTCGACGTGTAGTTGCGGCGCTTGCACTCCGTACACGCTAGAATTGCCAGATCACGAGGCATTTCTTGTATTCCTTTGTCTTCGGCGAATCAGCCCGCCCTCCGCCCGGCCAGCCACGCGGTGGCCGGGCTCGGGCAGGCATCTCACAGAAGACGTTCGATGTTACTTGACAATCTTCGAGACCGTGCCGGCGCCGACCGTGCGGCCGCCCTCGCGGATCGCGAAGCGCATCTTCTCTTCCAGGGCGACAGGCGCGATCAGCTTGACGTCGATCGACACGTTGTCGCCAGGCATCACCATCTCCACGCCTTCCGGCAGGCCGATGTCGCCCGTCACGTCCGTCGTGCGGATGTAGAACTGCGGACGATAGCCCTTGCCGAACGCCGTGTGGCGGCCGCCCTCGTCCTTCGTGAGGACGTAGACCTGGCCGTTGAACTCGGTGTGCGGCGTGATGGAACCCGGCTTCGCGAGCACCTG
>CACWSW010000362.1 GCA_902763655.1 uncultured bacterium | reverse complement strand
TTGCGGCGACGGTCGGCTTCTGCGGTTCCCCGGCGGACGACGCCTGGGCCGCGCGGCGCGCCGAGGCGCTGGCGCGGCCGCGCACGTTCGTGTACAACACGGACGGCAACGACGCGCACAACTGGCCGTCGAACCTGCCGGTGACGGTCGAGAACTTCACGGGGCGTCGGCTCGTCCATGCGCTCGGCACGCGCATCACCACGATCTCGTACTGTCCGCTCAGCTCCGGGTTCGGACGCCTCACCTGCCGCAAGGCCGGCGAGGCCTACTGCGTGAAGTCGCATCGCGGGAAGCGGCACGTCTCGGCCGATCTCTTCGCGATGGGGACAGACCCCCTCGAACTTGCTTCGGCGTTCTGCCGCACGAACGGGCTGGAGATATTCGTGTCGATCCGCGTGAACGACACGCATGACGCCGCCGGGACGTTCGAGAAGCCGGATCCGCTCTTCCCGGATTTCAAGAAGGACAATCCCGACTGCCTGATGGGGCGTCCCGAGAAAGGCCACCGACCGCCCTTCTGCAACTGGAGCGCCGTCGACTTCTCGCACGAGAAGGTGCGCGCGCACATGCGGAAGTTCGTGCGCGACCTCGTGGAGAACTACGACCTCGACGGCATCGAGTACGACTTCAACCGCCACATGCAGCTGTTCAAGTCGGTGGCGCTGGGCGGCGAGGCCTCGCAGGCGGAGCTGGACCTCATGACCGCGTTCATGCGCGAGCTGCGCGCGATCACCGAGGAGGTCGGACGGAAGAAGAACCATCCGATCCTCGTCGTCATGCGCGCGCCCGATTCGGTGGACTACTGCCGCGCCGTCGGCATCGACCTCGCGCGCTGGTTCGACGAGAGGCTCGTGGACATCTGGATCGGCGGCGGCTACTTCTGCCTCAACCCGTGGAAGGTGTCCGCCGATTTTGCGCATCGCCATGGCGTGAAATTCTACGCCTCGATGGACGAGACGCGCATTCCCCGAGCGGCGGCGCGGCGGCCCGTTCCGCCCCTGAAGGGCCGCATGACGCTCCCGTTCTACGCGGCGCGGTTCGCGGACGCGATGGCGTCCGGCTGTGACGGCGTGTATGTGTTCAACCTCGAGGGGAATTCCCTGCACCAGATCGGAAACATCGACCCGCTTCGCACGAAGGGACGCGAGACGATCCGCTTCGCGACCGACCGCGGCTCGGGCGGATACCGTCCGTGGCGCTACCTCAAGGACGGCGGACGCTTCATCAACCTGCCGAAGATCGACCCCGGCGAGCCGCTGCGCGTGAAGCCGGGCGAGACGTGCACGTTCGAGATGTTCGTGGCGGGCGATTCGCTCGCCGGGGCGACGAAGGCGACGGCCAAGGTGCTGACGAACCTGAAGACGGGCGAGAAGATCGCGTTCGCCTGCAACGGGCATCCGTTCGAAATGGCCGAGTTCCGTCCGGGCGTGTTCGTCTGCCCGCTCCCCGCCGACGCGCTGAAGGCCGGTGCGAACGCCTTCTCGGTGACGTTCCCGCAGACCGCCGGAAAAGGCACGACTTTCAACGACTTCGCCCTGCGCATCATCCCGCAGGGCAATCAACGGCGAGATGCCGCCTCTCCCAGCAGACTGCTCGGCGTGGGAGATGAGACGGTTCTTTGCGCAGGAGAGGAGGCGTCGCTTTCAGCGGATGGGCGACGGTTGCTGTTCCAGCGGCTAGTGGGCGGAAGTTACGCCGTCATCATGCGTGATCAGACAACCGGACAAGAGACAACGATTTCGCCTGCAGAAGGTCAGACGTGCCATCCGGCGTGGGGGCCCGACGGAAGCGTACTCTACACCTACGGCAACGAGACGAAGACCGGCTTCGCTGCGCGCGACGACGCGACGGGCTGGAACCTGTGGCTGTGGAAGGATGGCGAGCGGCGGCAACTGACGCACGGACGCCAGCGGGCCTACGCGGCCTCGTTCGCGCCGGGCGGCCGGACCGTCTATTTTTCCTGCGACCGTGTCGCTGAGACAGGAAAATCCGCCTCACAGGCGGCGGATCTAACTGGGAAAGCCGCCTTCCAGGCGGCGGCGGATCCCAACGCGATCAGCCGCGCGGGCATTGCCGCCGTGCCGCTGGATGGACACGGCGCGCAACGCACGGTCTGCGTGTTGCCGCAAAGCAATTCCGCCTGCAGCCAACCGCGCATCTCGCCAGATGGAAAGCTCCTCCTTCGCGCCGAGCTCGCGAAGTTCCGAGAAACGTGGCGGCTCGTCGTCTCGCCGCTCGACCATCCCGAACAGCGCACGTACCTCACCTCGCTCTACGAGGCGGCGTACGCGCCGGCGTGGAGTCCGGACGGAAAGCTGATCGCCTACACGGGCTTTCGCGACGGCGACGCGGGCTGGGGCGTCTACGTGATGCCGTCCGAGGGCGTCGTGACGCAGCGGATCGCCGACGGGCGCAATCCGTCGTTCACGCTGGACGGAAAGTCGATCATCTACGACCGTGACGGAAAGGTCTATCGTCGGGAGGTGACGCGATGAAGAGATGGACGACTTGTCTGTTCCTTGCCTTGGCGGCGGGGGTGTGCGCGTTCGAGAAGATCGCGCTCGTGGACGGTTTCGACTACGCGCCGGAGATGGACACGGAAACCACGGACGGAATGCGCAAGGTCCTGGAACGGGTACTGGAGACGGGGGCGGACACGATTCTCTGGCGCACGCATTCGGGCTCCGTTCCGCGTTACGCGAGCGAGGCGATGGACCTCTCGATCGTGGAAACGCCGCTCGACAAGCGCCGCGTGCCGCTCACGCTGCCCGTGCGCGGCTGGGTGCGTTACCAGCGGTGCAAGCCGGACGCGCTGAGGACGGTGTTCGGTCTGTGCGCCGAGCTGCCACAGGTGAAGTGCGCGGGGGCGCACATGCTTCAGGAGGACGCGCACGGTGGGCGCTACTGGAGCCTCGACAGCTGGACGCTCGACCATCCGCAGTACTGGTGCCAGTCGGCGGACGGCAAGATGGGGATGCACCATGCGTCCTTCGCGTACCCGGAGGTGATCGCGCATCGGCGGGCGATCGTGCGCGAGATCCTCGCGCGCGG
>CACWSW010000361.1 GCA_902763655.1 uncultured bacterium | reverse complement strand
GACGCCGTGCAGGCGCGCAGCAGTGCCGCCGGGGAGTAACGCTCGATGAGCTGCAGGCATTCGGCGCGGTGCGCGAGCCAGTTCTCGAAGCTGCCGTAGCCGAACGCATGCGCGCCGTAGCGGGCGTTCGGGATCCACTCCTTCGTCTCCTGCGGGTCGAGGGACGTCTGCGGACTGTTCGCGAGCACGGCGCGGATGCCGAGCGCGTTGTCGCCCTGGAGCGAGGCGTAGAGCGACGAGCACGCGCCCGCGCTGCCTCCCGTGAGGCCGATGCGCGCGGGGTCGATGTTCCACTCCGCCGCCTTCGCCTGCACGAGCTTGATCGCCGCCACGGCGTCGTCGAGGCATGCCTTCACTGGCGGCTTTATGCCCGCGTCGTTCGCGTCGTGGACCATGCGGTAGGAGATCGAGACGAGCGCGCAGTCGGCCGCGCGGCACTTGGGGAGGTTGCTCGCGACGCCGCCCATGCGGTCGCCGTCGCACCAGCCGCCGCCGTGGATCATGATCACGCAGGGCGTGCGCTTGCCGTCCGTGCGGCCCGGCTTCGGCAGCCACACGTCCATGTTCTGGCGGAGGTGCGGACCGTAGGCCACGTTCTCGAACGTCGGCGCGTCAACCGTGTGCGCCCGGCCGTTCTTCGCGTCCTTGTTCCACCAGTGCTTCATGTCGCAGTAGACGAACTTGTCGGCCGGCTTGCGTCCAAACACGCGCCCCACGCAGCGCAGCATCTGGTCGCACTCGCGCACGGTCGGCAACAGGGAGCAGCCCTCCGTGTACTCGTTCCAGGCGTTGATGTACACGACGCCCGGCTGCTTGGGGTCGTTCTCCACGGCGGCCTTCGCGGCGCGCAGGTACTTCTCGAAGATCCGGGGCGTCGCGTTCGTGTAGACCGAGCAGTAGGGGTACTCGTTCCACTTCGGGCCCGCCCACGGGAACGGCTCCTCCGGGCGGCACCGGGGCGTCGAGTCCCAACCCGTCGGCACGATCGGATAGTACGGCAACGGGCCCTTCTGGTAGTCGGCCCATTGCTTTTCAAGATGCGGCCCCGCCTCGGCGAAGTCGTAGAGCAGCTCGCCGGAGGAGTAGCGCTGCTTGAAGTTCGGCAGCTTCCACGGACCGAACCCGTAGTCCGTAAGGCTGTCAAAACCGAGTTCGGCCATCTGCGCGGACGCCGCGGGCCCCACGTTTTGCGTGTTGAACTCGATCTCCTTCACCTTTTCCGGACCGAGCATCTTCACGAAGTACTGTCCGTTGTAGATGGAGAAGAAGAGCCGGCCGTCCTTGCGCCAGTACTCGGGGCGCGGGAAGTAGTTCTTGATGGAGTGGTCGATAAGGCCAAGGAACTCCTCGGGCGTGTGCGCGAGCTCCATCAGCTTCGTGCGGGGCTGGCCGTACTTCGGACGGAACTGGTTCCAGCGCTCGTGGTAGCACCACATGAGCGCGAACTTCATCTTGCTGCGGTTTGGCGCCTTGAGGAAGCCCTCCTCCAACGCCTCCTGCTGCGTGATCTGGCCGTTGTACCAGTAGTAATCGTAGAGGAACACGTCGATGCCGGCGTTCGAGGCGAGCTCGATCTCCGTGGAGACGTCCGTCGGGTCCTTGCCGTCGAGGTAGCCCGGCAGGGGCTTGAACGGCAGCTTGTGGCCGGGGAAGCGCGGCTTCGCCGTGCGGGCAAACTCCCATTCGGTCCAACCCGGGTGGAACCACTCGTTCCCCTTCGGGTAGACGCTCCAGTGGGGGTAGTAGACCGCCATCACTTCGATTTTCTTCGACGCGCCTGCCCACGCCGCACCCGCGGCCAGCATGCACGCCAGGACCAGGAATCCAGCACGCAGAGTTGTTTTCATGGCGAAGAGTATAGCAAATTCGCGGACCGTTCGGCCGGAATTCTGATATAATTTGGCCATGGCACGTTCACCTTGGAGTATCTACCCGCGTCCGCGGGCACGTCCACGCCGCCTCACCTGGCGCAGCGTGATTGTCTCGTTCTTCACCATGCTGGGCCGGTTGTTCGGCGACCTCGCCACCGGCCGTTCGTCCAGCGCGTCTGGCGGCACGCGAAAACAATCCTCACGCGGCAAATCACGCTAGTTGGTATACTGCGACCATGAAAACAGTTGAACTTCTTGTCTGCATGGCCGCAGCCGCTGCGCTTTCGGCCTCTTCTGAAACGCGGGTACTAGTCGTCCACGAAAAGGTTCGGGTGGACGAATGGCGTGTCGCGGATGGCGGGCAGTGGGCCCGGAAAGGAACCTGGTTCGCCTGCGGTGCGGAGATGAAAGGTCCGCACAGCATTGCCGCCGCCGACGGTATCGTCTATGTGGGCGACAGCCGCGGCGATGGCGGCGCGATCCTGAAGTTCACCCCGGACGGCAAGTTCCTGGGCGTACTGGCATCCGTGCCGGCGCGTCCCGAGGCGCTGGCCATCCGCGATGGATTCCTCTATGTGTGCAGCGCGTTCGGGAAGAACGCGAACCAGCTCTTCCGCTACAGCCTCTCCGACGGGAAAGGCGGCGTGTGCCTGACGCAGGGTTTGTCCGTGCCGCGCACACTCGCGTTCGGCGCGGACGGCCTCCTCTACACCGCCAACCGCGGCAGCGGCGAGATCGCCGTGTTCGACGTGTCGGGCGAGAAGCCGATATGCAAGGCAGCCTACACATCCCCCGCGCAGGTGCACGGCGGCCTGTTGCTCGATTACGACCACGACCGGCTGCTGCTTCCCGCCAAGTGCCCCGAGACGATCGACCTCATCACCGGCACCGCGCAACGGCAGCATGCGGAGCTTCCGATCCAGAACGCCTTCTCCGCCGCGTTCGTGAACGACGAGGCGTGCTTTGCGGACCACACGGGCCGCATCATCGCGTGGGATCCCGATACCGGCAAGTCGACGGTCCGCGCCACCGACGTGCAAGGCGCCTGCGACCTGCTGAACCTCACCGAGGCGCTCGACGGCACGGCGGAGCGACGCCGGACAGCCGCCGCTGCACGTCTGCGCGCCGCAGGGAAGACCTTCGCGTACAAGAGGTTCGACCCGGAACGTCCGCACGATTACACGCCTCTCAAATACAACAATCCCGACGCGACGCCCTACCTCAAGACCGGCCTCATCTGCTACCCGATGGCATTCGACTACGACGGCGATGGTGACCTCGACCTCGTCGTCTCCAACTGGGGCATCCCTACGTGGCGCGGCACCTGGTACTTCGAGAATCCGACACCGAAGGGAAAGAAAGACGCGTTCCCCATCTTCAAGCCCGCGCGGAAAATCGGCGAGGGATGCAGCAACGTCTCCGTCAAGACCTATCCCGACGGGCGCGTGGCGGTGCTGCGCCAGAACCAGATCACCTGGGAGTTTTCGAAGACCGGCTGGGAGGGACTCAAGACTCTGGCGGGCCTGCCGAGAAACATACACTACAACAACGTCCGCTGCAACATGTGGCGTCTCGCGGACTACGACGGCGATGGCAAGGACGATCTGATCGTCGGCATCGGCGACTGGGTGCAGTACGGCTGGCACAACGCCTACGACGAAAACGGCAACTGGAAGAACGGGCAGATCCACGGACACGTGTATTGGATACGGAACGAGGCGGGCGAGAGCGGTCGCGCAGGAGCGCGACCCTCCCGGCGTGACGTCGAGATGGAGAAGTGGGGCACGCCGCAGATCGTGCGGCTGGAGAACGAGACGCCGGTGGACGTGTTCGGCAACGCGATGCCGATGTTCCACGACTGGGACGGCGACGGCGACCTTGACCTGATCGTCGGCGACTTCCTCGACAACTTCACCTACTACGAGAACATCGGGACGCGCACCACGCCGGTCTACACCTCCGGGCGCCTGCTGCGCGACTCCGCAGGGGCGCGTCTGCACGGCGAGCTCTGCATCATCACGCCGGCGGCGGTGGACTGGGACGGCGATGGGTTGATGGACATGGTGTCCGGCGAGGAGGACGGCCGCGTGGCGTTCTACCGCAACACGGGGAAGGTGGTCGACCGCATGCCCGTCTTCGATCCGCCTGTCTTCCTGCGGCAGCAGGCGGACCGCGTGAACTTCGGCATCCTCTGCACGCCGGCGGGCGTGGACTGGGACGGCGACGGCGACGACGATTTGATCTGCGGCAACTCGACGGGGTACATCTGCTTCTTCGAGAACTTGAGCGGTCCGGGCGTGGCGGAACCGAAATGGGCGGAGGCGAAGTTGCTGAGCTGCGCGCCGTTCGACGCGACGCGCGACTTCGCCTCGCGCGGCGGGATGCTCACGGCAGATCCGATCCGCATCATGGCGGG